>NZ_JBJQLG010000002.1:0-387840 GCF_046486495.1 Escherichia sp. WS3227_2 | reverse complement strand
CCAGCGTTCAATCTGAGCCATGATCAAACTCTTCAATTTAAAAGTTTGATGCTCAAAGAATTAAACTTCGTAATGAATTACGTGTTCACTCTTGAGACTTGGTATTCATTTTTCGTCTTGCGACGTTAAGAATCCGTATCTTCGAGTGCCCACACAGATTGTCTGATAAATTGTTAAAGAGCAGTTGCGACGCAGCTTTCAGCTCACTGTCGCGAGGTGGCGTATATTACGCTTTCCTCTTTCAGAGTCAACCCTGAATTTCAGGATTTTTCTCTTCAACCGAACCGGCTGTTTGTGTGAAGTGATTCACATCTGCCGTGTCGATGGAGGCGCATTATAGGGAGTCGGCTCAGGAAGACAAGCGGAAAAATGCATTTTTATTTCAACCGCTCATCTTTTAATCATTACGCCGGTTTTTGCTGCTTTTTTATCGCTTGCGGCAGGTCTGCCAGGCTATTTAACACCCAATCCGCCGCGTTTTCTGCTTCAGGCGTAACAGGTTTACCCGTACGCACCAGCACTTTTGTTCCCACGTTCGCCGCAGCTGCTGCCTGCATATCTTCTAATTTATCGCCCACCATATAAGAAGCGGCCATATCAATATGCAAATAATCGCGTGCTGACAAAAGCATCCCCGGATGTGGTTTGCGGCAGTCGCAGACCTGGCGAAACTCTTCAACACTACCCTGCGGATGATGCGGGCAATAATAGATACCATCCAGATCGACATCTCGGTCCGCCAGCGACCAGTCCATCCACTCGGTCAGCGTTTCAAACTGTGCTTCAGTAAATTTACCGCGAGCAATGCCAGACTGGTTGGTGACTACCACCAGCGCAAAGCCCATTTTTTTTAGCTCGCGCATGGCGTCAATAACACCGTCGATAAATTCAAAGTTGTCGATCTCATGGACATAGCCGTGATCGACATTAATGGTGCCATCACGGTCAAGAAAAATTGCGGGTACGCTCTTCGCCACCTTTTATAGCTCCTTAATAAGGCATGTGACGCTAGTATCGCATGTTTCGACCAGCAAGAAAGTGCTCTTCGCATAAACCTGATTGATTTAGACGTCTGGATGCCTTAACATCCATTTCATTGACGGCGTTGCCCGTTCCAGGCATTCGAAATGCCACGACTAACTTAATGACGATAATAAATAATCAATGATAAAACTTTCGAATATCACCAAAGTGTTCCACCAGGGCACCCGCACCATCCAGGCGTTGAACAACGTCAGCCTGCATGTGCCAGCTGGACAAATTTATGGCGTTATCGGTGCCTCTGGCGCGGGTAAGAGTACGCTTATACGTTGTGTAAACCTGCTGGAGCGCCCAACCGAGGGTAGCGTGCTGGTCGATGGCCAGGAACTGACCACGCTGTCAGAATCCGAGCTGACCAAAGCTCGCCGCCAGATTGGTATGATTTTCCAGCATTTTAACCTGCTCTCTTCGCGTACTGTTTTTGGCAACGTGGCTCTGCCGCTGGAGCTGGACAACACACCGAAAGATGAGATCAAACGTCGCGTGACGGAATTGCTGTCATTGGTTGGTCTTGGCGATAAGCATGATAGCTACCCGTCGAATCTTTCCGGTGGGCAGAAACAGCGTGTGGCGATTGCCCGTGCGTTAGCCAGCAATCCCAAAGTATTGCTGTGTGATGAGGCCACCAGCGCGCTGGATCCGGCAACGACACGTTCTATTCTCGAACTGCTGAAAGACATCAACCGCCGTCTGGGTTTGACGATTCTGTTGATCACCCACGAAATGGACGTTGTGAAGCGCATTTGTGATTGCGTGGCGGTCATCAGCAATGGCGAACTGATCGAGCAGGACACGGTAAGTGAAGTGTTCTCGCATCCGAAAACGCCGCTGGCGCAGAAGTTTATTCAGTCGACCCTGCATCTGGATATCCCGGAAGATTACCAGGAACGTCTGCAAGCGGAGCCATTCACTGACTGCGTGCCGATGCTGCGTCTGGAGTTTACCGGTCAATCGGTCGATGCCCCACTGCTTTCTGAAACCGCGCGTCGTTTCAACGTCAACAACAACATTATTAGCGCGCAGATGGATTACGCCGGTGGCGTTAAGTTCGGCATCATGCTGACTGAAATGCACGGCACACAACAAGATACGCAAGCCGCCATTGCCTGGCTGCAGGAACACCATGTAAAAGTAGAGGTACTGGGTTATGTCTGAGCCGATGATGTGGCTGCTGGTTCGTGGCGTATGGGAAACGCTGGCAATGACCTTCGTATCCGGATTTTTTGGGTTTGTGATTGGTCTGCCGGTTGGCGTCCTGCTTTATGTCACGCGTCCGGGGCAAATTATTGCTAACGCGAAGCTGTATCGTACCGTTTCTGCGATTGTGAACATTTTCCGTTCTATCCCGTTCATTATCTTGCTGGTATGGATGATTCCGTTTACCCGAGTTATTGTCGGTACATCGATTGGTTTGCAGGCAGCGATTGTTCCGTTAACCGTTGGTGCAGCACCGTTTATTGCCCGTATGGTCGAGAACGCTCTGCTGGAGATCCCAACCGGGTTAATTGAAGCTTCCCGCGCAATGGGTGCCACGCCAATGCAGATCGTCCGTAAAGTGCTGTTACCGGAAGCGTTGCCGGGTCTGGTGAATGCGGCAACTATCACCCTGATTACCCTGGTCGGTTATTCCGCGATGGGTGGTGCAGTCGGTGCCGGTGGTTTAGGTCAGATTGGCTATCAGTATGGCTACATCGGCTACAACGCGACGGTGATGAATACGGTACTGGTATTGCTGGTCATTCTGGTTTATTTAATTCAGTTCGCAGGCGACCGCATCGTCCGGGCTGTCACTCGCAAGTAACGTTCAACACAACATAAATAATTGAAGAAGGAATAAGGTATGGCGTTCAAATTCAAAACCTTTGCGGCAGTGGGAGCCCTGATTGGATCACTGGCACTGGTAGGCTGCGGTCAGGATGAAAAAGATCCAAACCACATTAAAGTCGGCGTGATTGTTGGTGCCGAACAGCAGGTTGCAGAAGTCGCGCAGAAAGTTGCGAAAGACAAATATGGTCTGGACGTTGAGCTGGTAACCTTCAACGACTATGTTCTGCCAAACGAGGCATTGAGCAAAGGCGATATCGACGCCAACGCCTTCCAGCATAAACCGTACCTTGATCAGCAACTGAAAGATCGTGGCTACAAACTGGTCGCAGTAGGCAACACTTTTGTTTATCCGATTGCTGGTTACTCCAAGAAAATCAAATCACTGGATGAACTGCAGGATGGTTCGCAGGTTGCCGTGCCAAACGACCCAACTAACCTTGGCCGTTCTCTGCTGCTGCTGCAAAAAGTGGGCTTGATCAAACTGAAAGATGGTGTTGGCCTGCTGCCGACCGTTCTTGATGTTGTTGAGAACCCAAAAAATCTGAAAATTGTTGAGCTGGAAGCACCGCAGCTGCCGCGCTCTCTGGACGACGCGCAAATCGCTCTGGCAGTTATTAACACCACCTATGCCAGCCAGATTGGCCTGACTCCGGCGAAAGACGGTATCTTTGTCGAAGATAAAGACTCCCCGTATGTAAACCTGATCGTGACGCGTGAAGATAACAAAGACGCCGAGAACGTGAAGAAATTCGTCCAGGCTTATCAGTCTGACGAAGTTTACGAAGCAGCAAACAAAGTGTTTAACGGCGGCGCTGTTAAAGGCTGGTAATTTTTAGGCTGTTTCCACAATTTGTAATATCATTCAGGACGGGCGCTTGCCCGTCTTGTCATTTTTACAAGCTCCTGATTCAATATTGACGTTTTGATCATACATTGAGGAAATACTATGCGTGCTTTACCGATCTGTTTAGTAGCACTCATGCTAAGCGGCTGTTCCATGTTAAGCAGATCCCCTGTCGAACCCGTTCAAAGCACTGCACCCCAGCCGAAAGCGGAGCCTGCAAAACCGAAAGCGCCGCGCGCCACGCCGGTCCGAATTTATACCAATGCAGAAGAATTAGTCGGCAAACCGTTCCGCGATCTCGGTGAAGTCAGTGGCGATTCTTGCCAGGCCTCCAATCAGGACTCTCCGCCGAGCATTCCAACCGCACGCAAGCGGATGCAAATTAACGCCTCGAAAATGAAGGCCAATGCGGTATTACTGCATAGCTGCGAAGTCACCAGCGGTACGCCAGGCTGCTATCGTCAGGCTGTATGTATCGGTTCTGCGCTTAACATTACGGCGAAATGAGCAGTTTCCAGTTCGAGCAAATAGGCATTATTCGCTCGCCCTATAAAGAAAAATTCGCCGTTCCGCGCCAGCCAGGTCTGGTAAAAAGCGCCAACGGCGAACTGCATCTCATTGCTCCCTACAACCAGGCCGACGCCGTTCGCGGCCTGGAAGCGTTCAGCCATTTATGGATCCTTTTCGTCTTTCATCAAACGATGGAAGGCGGCTGGCGTCCGACTGTGCGTCCACCGCGCCTCGGCGGTAATGCCAGAATGGGTGTTTTCGCTACGCGCTCCACTTTCCGCCCTAACCCGATTGGTATGTCGCTGGTAGAGCTGAAAGAGGTTGTTTGCTATAAAGACAGCGTGATTCTGAAGCTCGGCAGTCTGGATCTGGTAGATGGGACGCCGGTGGTGGATATCAAACCGTATCTCCCCTTTGCCGAATCGCTTCCCGATGCCAGTGCCAGCTATGCGCAAAGTGCGCCAGCGGCAGAGATGGCGGTGAGCTTTACCGCAGAGGTCGAAAAGCAGCTTTTGACGCTAGAGAAGCGTTATCCGCAGTTAACGCTGTTTATCCGCGAAGTACTGGCGCAGGACCCGCGCCCGGCCTATCGTAAAGGTGAGGAAACGGGCAAAACCTATGCCGTCTGGCTGCATGATTTTAACGTTCGCTGGCGCGTCACCGACGCAGGTTTTGAAGTCTTTGCGCTGGAACTGCGTTAAATTCGCTCCCTTCTCTTTTGACATTTCTTTTGCACTGGTAAACTAAATCACTTTTTTTGTCCCAGGCTCGCCTTGAGCCTGTTCTACCTTCCAACTGGAACCGTAACAACATGCGTACTAGCCAATACCTGCTCTCCACTCTCAAGGAGACACCTGCCGACGCCGAGGTGATCAGCCATCAGCTGATGCTGCGCGCCGGGATGATCCGCAAGCTGGCCTCCGGGTTATATACCTGGCTGCCGACCGGCGTGCGCGTTCTGAAAAAAGTCGAAAACATCGTGCGTGAAGAGATGAACAACGCCGGTGCGATCGAGGTGTCGATGCCGGTGGTTCAGCCAGCCGATTTGTGGCAAGAGAGTGGTCGTTGGGAACAGTACGGTCCGGAACTGCTGCGTTTTGTTGACCGTGGCGAGCGTCCGTTCGTACTCGGCCCAACTCATGAAGAAGTTATTACAGACCTGATTCGTAACGAGCTGAGCTCTTACAAACAGCTGCCGCTGAACTTCTATCAGATCCAGACCAAGTTCCGCGACGAAGTGCGTCCGCGTTTCGGCGTCATGCGTTCCCGCGAATTCCTGATGAAAGATGCTTACTCTTTCCATACTTCTCAGGAATCCCTGCAGGAAACCTACGATGCAATGTATGCGGCCTACAGCAAAATCTTCAGCCGCATGGGGCTGGATTTCCGCGCCGTACAGGCCGACACCGGTTCTATCGGCGGTAGCGCCTCTCACGAATTCCAGGTGCTGGCGCAGAGCGGTGAAGACGATGTGGTCTTCTCCGACACCTCTGACTATGCAGCGAACATTGAACTGGCAGAAGCTATCGCGCCGAAAGAACCGCGCGCTGCTGCTACCCAGGAAATGACGCTGGTTGATACGCCGAACGCGAAAACCATCGCGGAACTGGTTGAACAGTTCAATCTGCCGATTGAGAAAACGGTGAAAACTCTGCTGGTTAAAGCGGTTGAAGGCAGTAGCTTCCCGCTAGTTGCGCTGCTGGTGCGTGGTGACCACGAGCTGAACGAAGTTAAAGCAGAAAAACTGCCGCAGGTTGCAAGCCCGCTGACTTTTGCGACTGAAGAAGAAATTCGTGCCGTGGTTAAAGCCGGTCCGGGTTCACTGGGTCCGGTAAACATGCCGATTCCGGTGGTGATTGACCGTACCGTTGCAGCGATGAGTGATTTCGCTGCTGGTGCTAACATCGATGGTAAACACTACTTCGGCATCAACTGGGATCGCGATGTCGCTACCCCAGAAATTGCTGATATCCGTAACGTGGTGGCGGGCGATCCAAGCCCGGATGGCCAGGGTACACTGCTGATCAAACGTGGTATCGAAGTTGGTCACATCTTCCAGCTGGGTACCAAGTACTCCGAAGCACTGAAAGCCTCCGTACAGGGTGAAGATGGTCGTAACCAAATCCTGACGATGGGTTGCTACGGTATCGGGGTAACGCGTGTAGTAGCTGCGGCGATTGAGCAGAACTACGACGAACGCGGCATCGTATGGCCTGACGCTATCGCGCCGTTCCAGGTGGCGATTCTGCCGATGAACATGCACAAATCCTTCCGCGTACAGGAACTGGCCGAGAAACTGTACAGCGAACTGCGTGCACAAGGTATCGAAGTGCTGCTGGATGACCGCAAAGAGCGTCCGGGCGTGATGTTTGCTGATATGGAACTGATCGGTATTCCGCACACTATTGTGCTGGGCGACCGTAACCTCGACAACGACGATATCGAATACAAATATCGTCGTAACGGCGAGAAACAGTTAATTAAGACAGGTGACATCGTCGATTATCTGGTGAAACAGATTAAAGGCTGATGCCAGAAAGGGTCCTGAATTTCAGGGCCCTTTTTTACATGGATTGTATAAAATGGATAAACCAAAGGCGCATTGCCGCCTGCTTCTCCCCAGCTTTCTTTTCCTTTCGGCCTGTACCGTAGATATCAGCCAGCCAGACTCATCAGCCACAGCGGTAGATGCCGGGGCGAAAACATGGGCAGTCAAATTCCAGCATCAAAGCTCTTTCACCGAACAATCAATAAAAGAAATAACGGAACCTGATCTCAAACCCGGCGATTTGCTGTTCTCCTCAAGCCTTGGGGTAACCTCATTTGGAATCCGCGTCTTCAGCACTTCCTCTGTGAGTCACGTTGCAATCTATCTGGGTGATAATAACGTTGCAGAAGCGACAGGTGCTGGCGTCCAGATTGTTTCCCTTAAAAAAGCCATGAAGCATAGTGATAAGCTTTTCGTCTTACGAGTACCGGATCTTACCCCGCAACAAGCCACAGAAATCACCGCGTTCGCCAACAAAATTAAAGATAGCGGTTACAACTATCGCGGCATTGTCGAATTTATTCCCTTTATGGTGACTCGCCAGATGTGCTCACTGAATCCGTTCTCCGAGGATTTTCGCCAACAGTGCGTCAGCGGCCTGGCGAAAGCGCAGTTAAGCGGTGTGGGCGAAGGAGACAAAAAATCGTGGTTTTGTTCGGAATTTGTCACTGATGCATTTGCCAAAGCCGGGCATCCGCTTACGCTGGCGCAATCAGGCTGGATTAGCCCTGCCGATCTGATGCATATGCGTACTGGCGATATCTCTGCGTTTAAACCAGAAACGCAGTTACAGTATGTTGGGCACCTGAAGCCAGGGATTTATATCAAGGCGGGTCGCTTTGTTGGACTGACTCAGTGATGAAAGCCGGAGAATGCTCCGGCTTTCAATTACTGCCCCAAACTACTGCAATCCTGGTTCGGGTAAAATTTACCTGCCGTATCGGGCGCTAATACTTTGGTTGGCGCACCGGTATCCGGATTAGCCTCAAGCGTAAAGTGACCTTCTACTGACAGTAACATCGGTTTTTCACTGTTACCGCGCGCAGCCAGGTAGCTACGCTCCAGCTCTGCATTATTCGCTACCATAAAACGTTTTCCGGTCGCGCAATCAGTGAAGGTCGCCGCATCAGCCATATAAAAATACATGCCCCGCAGGGTCATCGGCGTCATGGGTAAACTGGATTGTGCCGGTTCCAGCGTATAGTTGAACTGCGATTCAATCGGATTACCTTCACGATCGAGCATCTCCAGCGCATCTCCTTTCGCCCGATAATATGACTTTTCACCTTTGCTGTCGGTTAATACCAGCTTGTCAGCGGTTCGCGCCCATGTACCGTAGGAAGCGAAAGAGGAAGGCTCTTCACGCGCACCAAGATAGCGCTCATTCATCACCCAGGTTCCGTCTTTTTCGAGGAACAGAGAGGTTTCGATTCCTTCGCAATCAGCACACGGCAGCACGCCGCGCCAACTTTGCGGCATCGGTTTCAGTTCGGCAGCCTGTGCCGGAGAAAGCGTATCGACTTCGGCCCGATTATTACATCCCATCAGAGTAAAGAGGCTGATTACAGCCATCGCTGTCACTATCGCTTTTTTCACCATCCATTCCTTCTTTTTATTCCCGACCGCTGCGCACTTTGCCGCGCATCGCCTTCACGCTTGATTTTTGTGCTTTCGATGCCAGCCTGCGCTCTTTTGATGCGCGGGTGGGCCGCGTGGGTCGTCGGGCTTTTTGTTCTGTTGTTAAATCTTTAATCACTGCCACCAGCCGGGCCAGAGCCGCTTCGCGGTTCAGTTCCTGACTGCGGTATTCCTGTGCCTTAATGACAATCACCCCATCACTGCTGATCAAGTGATGGCTGGCGGCGAGCAGACGTTCTTTGTAATACTCTGGCAGGCTGGACGCCCGAATGTCAAAACGCAGATGAATAGCCGTTGAGGTCTTATTAACATGCTGCCCGCCCGCGCCCTGCGCACGAATGGCGGTGATCTCAAGCTCACCATCGGGGATAGCAACATGTCGGGAAATCACAATCATGAAGGTTGTTGCCAAGCGGTTAAGTTCACTTCCAGATTATTCTTATCATCCGATAACCAGATCACGCCATCCTGAATCGTTGCCTGCAGCGTCATGGTACGATCGGCAAAGGCGCTTACTTTCGCCAGTTGTTCATCGTCCAGATACCAGATGGAAAGATTGGAAAACTGCGCGCATTTGCTCTGATTTTGCTGCCACCAGATTTGCGCCGCCCGACTATTATAGGCAAACAGCGCCACTTCTGCGGCCTGGGTGCAGGCTTTCTTAATCCGTCGCTCATCCGGCAGCCCCAGCTCGATCCACAAATCAATGCCCAAATGATCGTTACGCAGCCACGCTTCCGGCTCATCATCGGCACACAAACCACGGGTAAATTGCAGACGTTCATCAGCATATTTCAGCCACGCCAGCAGGCGCAGCATCATGCGCTCCTGGGTTTCTGAAGGGTGGCGCGCCAGCGTCAGAGAGGCATCGAGAAACTGGTTGCGGTCGACATCGGCCACATTAACCGTCGCTTTATAAATTGTCGCTTTAAGCGCCATAAGAAAACTCCTTTCGAATCAGGAGGCCATTGTAACGGAATACGTGCAGTTGCGGCGCTGATATTGCAGAAATGAGTGTGGTATAGTCACCTTGCGAAACAGAGTTTATCTTCGTAGGCTTAGACTTGCATCCACGGTTAAGTCAGAGTGCTGACAGGAGGGCATGTGGAAAAATATTGTGAGTTAATACGCAAGCGGTACGCGGAAATCGCCAGCGGAGACTTAGGATACGTTCCGGACGCGCTGGGCTGCGTTTTGAAAGTGCTGAATGAAATGGCTGCCGACGACGCCCTTTCTGAGGCTGTCAGGGAAAAAGCAGCATACGCTGCGGCAAACTTACTGGTGAGCGATTATGTCAATGAATGATACGTATCAACCAATCAATTGTGATGATTACGATAATCTTGAGCTCGCCTGCCAGCATCATTTAATGCTGACACTTGAGCTGAAAGATGGCGAAAAATTGCAGGCGAAGGCCAGCGATTTAGTCTCCCGCAAAAATGTGGAGTATCTGGTCGTCGAGGCCGCTGGTGCAACCCGCGAGCTGCGTCTGGATAAAATTACCAGCTTTAGCCACCCGGAAATCGGTACGGTGGTGGTGAGCGAGTCCTGATTGACTTTCGCCGGATGCGACGTTTGAAGCGTCTTATCCGGCTTTCACTTAACTAAGCGTTCTATTCCAGATAAAACTTACGCCATTCTCACCTTCAGCCACACCTTCTTGCGTCATAAATACCCCTGCCGCCGCAATCAACGTTTCGCCATAAAACAGCAGTGGCGTGGTGTCACGTAGCCACGGCGGCACGCCCAGCTCCTGCCAGATTTTCTTCAGCTTACGTCCGCCGTTGCGCCCGATAATATGCAGCAATCCTGGCGCTTTGAAACGCACGCTGACCGCTTCGTCTGCACGAGGAGGGCGAATATCGCCTCCCGCAGTAAGCTGTACACTTCCCAGCCCCGCCGGTAATTCCAGCGGTTGTAGCCACGTCTGCCACGGCACAATGGTTTCGCTTTGCCCGGCAACGGATTTAATCCACCACAGTTGCGACTGATAGCGGCGGATTTCAAACGCGCCCAGGCGTAAACAGGGGGAAGCATCTTCCCGCGCCAGCGCCACTTCCTGCCAGATCCTCACCAACGCGTCGCGGGAAGGCATCGGTGCATTCTTCCCTGCCAGCCAGCGGCGGATAATCGCCGCGCGGCGGGCATCACTCATCGCCAGCATTGGCGCAATCTGCAGCGTCCCCTGCGACGTTTGACAGTGCGCTATATCATCCGCCAGCAGTTCATCTAACAGGCTCTCTTGTTCAGCGCAAAGCGCAGCGCTGCGGGCCGTTGCTTCGGCAAAATGCGGCCAACGCTGCTGCAATAACGGCACCACGCGCAGGCGCAGGAAGTTACGATCGTAGCTATCATCCTGATTACTTTCGTCTTCAATCCAGCGTAAACCATGCGCCAACGCCCACTGCTCCAGTTCCCCCCGCGTGCGGGCAAGCAACGGGCGGATAAGCCGTGTTCCGGCAAACTCCGAAACTTCCGCCATAGCCGAAAGCCCGGCAGGGCCGCTACCGCGTTTTAGCGCCAGCAGAAAGGTTTCACATTGATCGTCGAGATGTTGCGCTGTAACCAGCACTTCACCGGGCAACAAGGTGCGGGCAAATGCCTGATAACGTGCCTGCCGCGCCTGGGCCTCAATACCTAGCCCCTCTTGCGCAAGTTGCACGCGCTCGACCACCAGCGGCACCTGCCATTGTTGGCAGATGTTCTCGCAATGCCTAACCCAGGCGTCGGCATTGGCACTTAAACCGTGATGCACATGGATAGCGCGCAGAGTGACGCCCGGATTTTCCGCCCGCCACTGCACCAACTGATGCAGCAGAACGGTAGAGTCAAGCCCGCCGCTAAAGGCCACCAGAATCTGGCGTGAGGTGAGAAGTTGTCTATTGAGCGTGAGTGTCATGATGGTGCGATTTTACAGTAGCAATGCCCGGCACGTTACCGGGCAAATGCGGCGATGACAAGCCTTACTGCTCATACAGTTCCAACGGCAGCCCGTCCGGATCGTTAAAGAACGTGAAGCGTTTTTGCGTGTATGGATCGACACGGATGGCTTCACACTTCACGTTATGGCTTTCAAGGTGCGCCACTGCCGCATCGATATCATCAACGCTAAAAGCCAGATGACGCAGGCCGCAAGCTTCCGGTCGGCTGGGGCGCTCCGGCGGGAACGGAAATGAGAAAAGCTCAATCACATATTGCCCATTAAGCGCCAAATCCCCTTTCCACGAGTCGCGCGCTTCGCGATAGACTTCGCTTTGCAGCGTGAAACCAAGAATATCGCAGTAGAAAGCTTTGCTCACCGCATAATCCGTCGCAATAATCGCAATATGGTGAACCTGTTTTAAACCCAGCATAACGTCTCCTTTATTTGTTAACAGCACGTTACTCGCCCGGAAGCCGCTCTGGCAAGTTATCCCGCCATTTTTAGGACTCGTACGCGGTAAACGCCGTCTTCGTCCTGTTTCGCGCCGTGAATATCCGTTTCAAAACCGGGGTAATGTTGCCCTACGGAACAAAGCATCAGCAGAAAATCGAGTACTGTGCGGCTCTCTTTGGTCAGCATTTCTCCTGGCATCAGCAGCGGTACGCCCGGTGGATAAGGCAGGATCATATTTGCCGACACCCTACCAACCAGTTGTTCTAGCGCAATGGTTTCTACTTCGCCTTTAATCTGCCTCTGCCATGCCTGATGTGGCGTCATGATCATCTCCGGCAAGGTATCGAATGCCCGCAACATCAAACCGGGAAGATCGTGTTTACGAATCAGCTTATGGATCCCTTGCGCCAGATCCTGAATACGCATATTGCGGTAGAAATCGGGATCTTCTGCATAGAGATCGGGTAGCATATTTTTGATCCGCAGGTTGAGATCGTAAGAGCGTTTGAATTCCGTCAACCCACGCAATAATCCCATTACCTTGGTTTTATCGATGCCAATACTAAAAAGAAACAGCAGGTTATACGGGCCGGTTTTCTCTACTACGATCCCACGTTCGTCGAGGAATTTTGCCACCAGCGCCGCCGGGATCCCCTCCTCGCTCATATTGCCCTGCTCGTCCATCCCCGGTGTCAAAATAGTGACTTTAACCGGATCGAGAAACATATGATCGGCATCCGCATCGTTAAAGCCGTGCCACCGTTCGCCTGGCGCAACGGGCCAGCATTCGGCTTCATCCACCTGCGGCGGTTGCCAGATATCAAAAAACCAGCCGTCAGACTCTTCCCGCAGCCGCTGGACCTCTTTGCGAAAATGCAGAGCTCGTTCTACTGAACGGTTAATCAGCCGTTTGCCTGGATTACCACGCAGCATCGCCGCCGCCGTCTCAACCGAAGCAACAATGGGATAACTGGGCGAGGTGGTGGTATGCATCATAAAGGCTTCGTTAAACGCCTCTTCGTCATACTCACCTTTAATGTGGATCAGCGAAGCCTGCGATAACGCCGCCAGCATTTTGTGGGTCGATTGCGTTTCGAAGATCACTTTTCCCGCAACGCGCTCGCCGCTCATACCACTTTTACCCTGGTAGATCGGATGAAAATGGGTGTACGGCACCCAGGCGGAATCGAAGTGGATCGAAGGGACATCCAGCGTCTGTTTGATCCAGTCGGTGTTGTAGAGCAAGCCATCATAGGTTGAGTTGGTGATCACCGCATGAACCGGCCATTGTGCTTGCGTGGTGGCAGCGACTTTCTCTTCGATACTGTCGCGAGAAAATTCACGGCGCGGGATCCCACCAAGAATCCCCAACGCATTACGCGTCGGTTTCAGCCAGACTGGCACTACATCGTTCATCATCAACAGATGCGCCAGCGATTTATGACAATTGCGGTCAATTAACAGCGTACTGCCGGACGGCGCGGCGTACATACCCACAATTTTGTTCGACGTCGATGTTCCGTTGGTAACGATATAACTCTGTTCCGCGTCAAAAGTCCGCGCGATGTACTCTTCTGCTTCCAGGTGTGGCCCGGTGTGGTCGAGCAACGAACCAAGCTCGGTAACCGAAATAGAGACATCAGCCTTAAGAGTATTCCCGCCGAAAAAATCATAAAACAGACAGCCAACCGGGCTTTTTTGATATGCGGTGCCGCCCATATGACCCGGCGTACAAAAGGTGTACTTCCGCTCTTTGACGTAGGTAAACAAGGCTTTCGTGAACGGCGGTGTAATGTTATCAAGATATTCGTTGGTGTACTGACGCATACGAATGGCGATATCTTCCGCCTGCCCCAGCGCATATTCAAAAAACCAGAGCGCCATCCGCATATCCTGCACGCTGACATCCATCGTCGAGTGGGTGTTGATGAAGGCATAAAGCGGGAGATATTCATTAAGCTGATTGATATCGCTACATAAATCGAGACTGTACTCATCCCAGTCAAAAATCACGCCGCAAATTCGAGGGTTATGTTCGATAAATTTCAGCAAATCAACGCTGTTTTGTGGCCAGATAATCTGAAAGCCTTGCGCCACCAGCGCCGACTCCAGTTCTTTGATGGGCTCATCTTTATAAAAGACGCCATGCGGTCCCATAATGGCAATGATGTTCATGTGTTCCTCCTGGAAAATCCTTCCTTAATCATAGCCTGCTCAAACCGTGGCGATAAAAAAGGGCCACCGAAGTGACCCTTTTTCAGAACTTTTGCGAATTATGCGTAACCGTAGCTCATCAGGCGCTGATAACGACGATTTTTTAAATCTTCAGTGCTTAACACGTCGAGATCGGCCAGATCCGCCAGCAGTTGCGCTTTCAACGATGCAGCCATCGCTTCCGGGTTACGATGAGCGCCGCCCAGCGGTTCCGGGATGATGGAGTCGATCAGTTTCAGCTCTTTCAGACGCGGAGCGATGATACCCATCGCTTCAGCCGCCAGCGGCGCTTTGTCGGCGCTCTTCCACAGAATGGACGCACAACCTTCCGGCGAGATAACGGAATAGGTGCTGTATTGCAGCATATTCACTTTATCGCCCACGCCAATCGCCAGCGCGCCGCCAGAACCACCTTCACCGATAACGGTACAAATAGTCGGTACGCTAAGGCGAGACATTTCACGCAGGTTGCGTGCAATGGCTTCAGACTGACCGCGCTCTTCTGCGCCCACGCCCGGATAAGCCCCCGGGGTGTCGATAAAGGTGATGATTGGCATCTTAAAGCGTTCAGCCATTTGCATCAGACGCAGTGCTTTGCGGTAACCTTCTGGCGCTGGCATACCAAAGTTACGGCGAATTTTTTCTTTGGTTTCACGACCTTTTTGATGACCAATGATCATCACCGGACGACCATCGAGACGGGCGATACCACCGACGATAGCTTTATCGTCTGCATACGCGCGGTCGCCAGCCAGTTCGTCAAATTCATCAAATGCCAGGCGAACGTAATCCAGGGTATAAGGACGCTGTGGATGGCGTGCCAGTTGCGCAATCTGCCATGCACCGAGATCGGCGAAGATTTTACGCGTCAGTTCTACGCTTTTTTCACGCAGACGATGCACTTCTTCATCGATGTTAATATCCAGTTTCTCATCCTGACGGCTAACCGCAGTCAGAGAATCGATTTTCGCTTCCAGCTCTGCAATCGGCTGTTCAAAATCAAGGAAATTCAGACTCATAGTATTCCTGTATTAGTCAAACTCCAGTTCCACCTGCTCCGAACCAATGAGGCCACGGAGATCGTTTAATAAACGATCGCTCGGAGAGACACGCCACGTCGCGCCAAAACGCAACCGCGCGCGTGCATCCGCCCTCTGATAGTAGAGATGTACTGGAATTGTCCCAGAGCGGTGGGGTTCCAGAGACTGACGGAGTCGGTTTAAAAGCTGGTCATCAATTTGCCTGTCCGTCAGCGAGATAGCAAGCCCGCGAGCATATTTTTCCCGGGCTTCGTCAATATCCATCACTTCGCGAGCGGTCATTTTAAGCCCACCGCTGAAGTCATCAAAGCTGACCTGTCCGCTGACGATAAGTATGCGGTCTTTTTCCAGCAATTGCTGGTATTTATCCAGGGCGTCAGTAAACAACATCACTTCCAGCCGCCCGGAACGGTCATCCAGCGTGCAGATACCGATACGATTGCCGCGCTTGGTGACCATAACCCGCGCGGCAACAACGAGCCCCGCAGCCGTGATGACTTTACCACGTTCTGTCGGGTGCATGTCTTTCAGCCTTACGCCTCCGACATAACGCTCAATCTCTTTTAAATACTGGTTGATAGGGTGTCCCGTCAGGTACAGACCTAACGTTTCACGTTCCCCATCTAACACCACCTGCTCCGGCCACGGTTGGCAGCTGGCGTAGGATTGTTCAATTTGTTCCGGCTCTTCGGCCAGCACGCCGAACATATCGGCCTGACCGATAGCTTCCGCTTTCGCGTGTTGATCTGCCGCTTTTAACGCATCGCCCAGCGAGTTCATCAGCGCCGCGCGGTGTGGCCCAAGACGGTCAAACGCCCCGGACATGATCAGTTTTTCCAGCACCCGCCGGTTTAACTTTTTGGTGTCGGTTCGGGCGCAGAGATCAAACAGTTCGCGGAAGTAGCCGCCTTTATTGCGGGCTTCGATGATGGCCTCAATCGGACCTTCACCGACCCCTTTGATCGCGCCAATACCATACACGATTTCGCCGTCGTCGTTGACGTGGAAATGGTAAAGACCGGAGTTTATATCCGGCGGCAGGATTTTCAGCCCCATCCGCCAGCACTCATCCACCAAGCCCACCACCTTCTCGGTGTTGTCCATATCGGCGGTCATTACCGCCGCCATAAACTCCGCCGGATAGTGCGCTTTCAGCCATAACGTTTGATATGACACCAAAGCATAGGCCGCAGAGTGCGATTTGTTAAATCCGTAACCAGCGAATTTCTCCACCAGGTCGAAGATTTTCATCGCCAGTTCGGCGTTGATTCCGTTCTTTTCTGCACCTTCAGCAAATACAGAACGCTGCTTAGCCATCTCTTCCGGCTTTTTCTTACCCATCGCACGACGCAGCATATCCGCGCCACCGAGGGTATAACCAGAAAGCACCTGCGCAATCTGCATGACCTGTTCCTGATACAGGATGATGCCGTAGGTTGGCTCCAGTACCGGTTTCAGGCTTTCATGCTGCCACTGTACGTCCGGATAGGAGATCTCTTCGCGACCATGTTTACGGTCGATAAAGTTATCCACCATCCCTGACTGCAACGGACCAGGGCGGAACAGTGCCACCAGTGCGATCATATCTTCGAAGCAGTCAGGTTGCAGACGCTTGATCAGGTCTTTCATACCGCGCGATTCAAGCTGGAATACCGCCGTGGTTTCCGAGCGTTGCAGCATGTCGAAGCTTTTCTTATCATCCAGCGGGATCGCGGCGATATCCAGCGGCGGCTCGCCATTCTTCGCCCGCCGCTTGTTGATCATCTCCAGCGCCCAGTTGATGATGGTGAGCGTACGCAAACCAAGGAAGTCGAACTTCACCAGTCCGGCGTATTCAACGTCGCTTTTATCAAACTGGGTGACCGGATGTTTGCCCTCTTCATCGCAGTAAAGCGGCGCAAAATCGGTAATTTTGGTCGGTGCGATAACCACCCCACCGGCGTGCTTACCGGCGTTACGGGTGACCCCTTCCAGTTTGCGCGCCATGTCGATCAGCGCCTTAACTTCTTCATCCGCTTCGTAGATTTCCGGCAGCTGCGGCTCGGCTTCAAACGCTTTCGCCAGCGTCATCCCCGGATCGGGCGGGATCAGTTTCGAGATACGATCGACAAAGCCGTACGGATGCCCCAGCACGCGACCTACGTCGCGGATCACCGCTTTCGCCGCCATCGTACCGAAGGTGATGATCTGCGATACCGCATCACGACCGTACATGTCCGCCACGTGTTCGATAACCTGATCGCGTTTCTCCATACAGAAGTCAACGTCAAAGTCAGGCATGGAGACACGTTCCGGGTTAAGGAAACGTTCGAACAGCAGGTCAAATTCCAGCGGATCAAGGTCGGTGATTTTCAGCGCGTAGGCCACCAGTGAACCCGCACCGGAGCCACGGCCTGGCCCTACCGGTACGCCGTTATCTTTCGACCACTGGATAAATTCCATAACGATGAGGAAGTAGCCCGGGAAGCCCATCTGGTTGATAACCTGAAGTTCAGTCTCCAGACGTTCGTCATATTCCGGGCGGCGCTTAAGACGTTCTTCCTCATCAGGGAATAAAAAGGCCAGACGCTCTTCCAGGCCTTCTTTTGCACGCTTGACCAGATAATCTTCGGTGCTCATGTCCCCGGTCGGGAACTGCGGCAGGAAGTATTCACCAAGACGCACAGTTACGTTACAGCGTTTGGCGATCTCAACGGTGTTGGCAAGGGCTTCGGGGATGTCGGCAAACAGCTCGCACATCTCCTCTTCGCTACGCATATATTGCTGCGGCGAATAGTTACGCGGGCGTTTAGGATCATCTAGGGTAAAGCCGTCGTGGATTGCGACGCGGATTTCGTGTGCGTCAAAGTCGCTGCTGTCGATAAAGCGCACGTCGTTGGTCGCCACGACGGGCAAACCGCGCGCTTCCGCCAGTTCCACCGCAGCGTGCAGATAGCTTTCTTCGTCCGGCCTTCCGGTGCGGATCAGCTCGAGAAAATAGCGATCCGGGAAGTGTTCTTCATAAAACGCGACACACTCATCTACCAGCGCGCTGTTACCACGCAAAAGACTGCGCCCGACGTCGCCCATGCGCCCGCCGGAAAGAAGGATCAAACCTTCATTTAATTCGATAAGCCAGTCGCGATCGATGATCGGCCCGGCGGCACCGTACCCGCGCTGATACGCTTTTGAGATCAGCAACGTCAGATTCTGATAGCCGGTATTGTTCGCCGCCAGCACCGTCAGGTGGGTTAACTCATCACCCAGCAGGTCGCACTGGACGTTAAAATCCGCCCCGACGATGGGCTTAATCCCTGCGCCATGTCCCGCTCCGTAGAACTTCACCAGACCGCAAAGGTTGGTGAAATCGGTGATCGCCAGTGCTGGCATACCCAACGCCGCCGCCTTTTTTACCAGCGGTGCGGTTTTGGCCAGGCCATCGATCATCGAGTAGTCGCTGTGCACCCGCAGGTGTACGAAACGTGGTTCAGACATCTTCAGATTCCGGTTTACTTAATCTCGACACAAGAATCAGGACGCAAGTCCCAGTGCGCGTTTGACAGGCCCAAAGCTGCGCCGATGGTGTTCGGTCGCGCCGTGTTCAGCCAGTTTTTCCAGATGAAAAGCGGTTGGATACCCTTTGTGTTGGGCAAAACCATATTGCGGGAAAACAATATCCAGCGCCGCCATTTCGGCGTCACGCGTCACTTTCGCCAGGATAGACGCGGCACTGATTTCCGGTACGCGGCTATCGCCTTTCACCACTGCCATCGAAGGCATCGGTAATTTCGGGCAGCGGTTACCATCAATCAACACATATTCCGGCGTAATATGCAGCCCAGCGACGGCACGCTGCATCGCCAGCATGGTCGCATGAAGAATGTTCAGTTCGTCGATTTCGTGGGGTTCCGCGCGGCCCAGACTCCAGCTCAACGCTTTCTCTTTGATCTCTTCGCAGAGCGCCAGACGGCGTTTTTCGCTCAGCTTTTTGGAATCATTCAGCCCGGCAATCGGGCGCGCCGGGTCAAGGATCACCGCAGCGGTGACGACCGCGCCAACTAACGGCCCGCGTCCGACTTCATCCACACCCGCAACCAGCTGCGTGTGCGGATAAACAAATTCGATCATTGTGCTAACTCCAGAACGGCTTGTGCCGCCTGCTCATCGGCATTGCAGCGGATCTGCTGATGCAGTTCACGGAAGGTATCGTGCATCGCGTGGCTGGTTTTCCCGTTCGCCAACAGCGGTAACAGCGCCGCAGCCAGTTTTTGCGGCTCACACTCTTCCTGCAATAACTCTTTGACTAACTCTCTGCCCGCCAGCAGATTTGGCAGCGAGACATAATCAGTTTTCACCAGACGCTTCGCCAACCAGAAAGTGAAAGGCTTCATGCGATACCCCACCACCATCGGGCATTTCGCCAGCATGCACTCCAGGGCTGCCGTCCCCGACGCCAGTAGTGCCGCATCACTGGCGACCATCGCCTCACGGCCCATCCCATCCAGCATATGAACCGACAGGTCTGGCGCAACTTCAGCTTTGATGCGTTCAAACTGCTCGCGGCGTTTGGCATTCACCAGCGGCACCACGATTTCGAGATCCGGATATGTCTGGCGCAAAAGCTGGGCCGTTTTCAGGAAATCGGCACTAAGCATTTCGACTTCTGCACCACGGCTGCCCGGCAACAATGCCAGACAGTGGGCATCGTGAGGGATCCCCAGTACATCACGGGCACCATTTTTATCTGGATCTAATGGCATGGCATCAGCCATGGTATGACCGATAAAGCGGCACGGTACGTTGTATTTGTCATAAAACGCTTTTTCGAAAGGCAGAAATGCGAGCACCAGATCGGTGGCTCTGCCTATTTTGAAAACGCGTTTCTGTCGCCACGCCCAGACGGACGGACTGACGTAATGAATGGTTTTGATACCCTGCTTTTTGAGGTTACCTTCAAGAGTAATATTGAAGTCAGGCGCATCAATACCGACAAAAACATCTGGCTTCAGTTCGCCAAAACGCGTTGTCAGATCGGCACGAATATGCAGTAAGCGACGCAGACGCCCGAGCACTTCAACAATGCCCATCACCGCCAGCTCTTCCATTTCGTACCAGGCTTCGCAGCCTTCAGCCTGCATTCGTGGCCCGGCAACACCAACAAAGCGGGCGTTGGGCACACGTTCTTTCAGAGCGCGGATTAAACCGGCCCCCAGGATATCGCCGGAGGTTTCTCCGGCGACCAGGGCAATTGTTAATGGACGCTGTTCAGTCATTAACGAATCAGACCGCGCGTTGAGCGTGCAAAGAAATCGGTAAAGGCTTTCACTTCCGGATATGTTTCCGCCAGTTCAGCAATTTCCGGTTTCACTTCATCGAGCGTTTTACCGCTGCGATAAATCAGCTTATACGCATTGCGGATAGCGGTAATCGCCTCACGGCTGAATCCGCGGCGCTTCAGCCCTTCGATATTGACACCGAACGGCGTTGCGTGGTTACCCTGCGCAATGACATAAGGAGGGACGTCCTGCGCCACACCGGAGCAGCCGCCAACCATCACATGCGCACCAATGATGCAGAACTGATGGACTGCGGTCATGCCGCCGATAATCGCGAAGTCGTCAACCGATACGTGACCCGCCAGCGTTGCGTTGTTGGCGAGAATACAGCGGTTACCTACCGTACAATCGTGCGCAATGTGCGCGTTGATCATCAGTAAGTTGTCGCTGCCCACCTTCGTCAATCCACCGCCCTGGACTGTGCCACGATGAATGGTGACGCTTTCGCGAATGCGGTTACGATCGCCGATTTCCACACGGGTCGGTTCGCCAGCATATTTCAGATCCTGGTTAACTTCGCCGATGGAGGCGAACTGATAAATCTCATTATCGCGGCCAATTTTAGTATGACCATTCACGACAACGTGAGATTTCAGTACGGTACCCTCACCAATTTCGACATGGGGTCCAACGATACAAAAAGGACCAATGTGAGCGTTAGCGCCAATCGACGCGCCCTCTTCCACAATGGCGGTTGGATGCACAAAGGCGGATTTATCAATCACGTATCAGGCCTCCCGGCTACGAGCACACATCATCGTTGCTTCGCAAACTACTTTACCGTCGACCAGAGCAACCCCTTTAAAACGGGTCAGGCCGCGGCGCGTTTTTTCGAAAGTGACTTCCATGATCATTTGATCGCCAGGCACGACCGGGCGCTTGAAGCGCGCTTCGTCAATACCAGCGAAGTAGTACAGCTCACCCGGTTCCAGTTTTCCTACGCTTTTAAACGCCAGAATACCTGTTGCCTGTGCCATTGCTTCCAGAATCAGCACACCCGGGAAAATCGGTTTTCCAGGGAAATGGCCCTGGAAGAATGGCTCATTGACAGAGACATTTTTTACTGCGCGCAGAAAACGACCTTCTTCAAAATCCAGCACGCGATCCACCAGTAAGAACGGGAAACGGTGCGGCAGAAGTTCTAAAATCTCTTCAATCTGCAGAGTATGAGTGTTAGTAGTCAAGATACTCTTCCTGTCAAAATATAAGAAACGACAATAATAACACGGCCTGCCGCAATCGTAAGAATGAGACAGGCCGTAAAGTTTGGCGAACAAAAGATGGAACGTTAGTCTTGTTGATTAACCTTGCGCTCAAGCGATTTCAGACGCTTGCTCATGTCATCAATGTTCATCACCAGTGCAGCGGTTTTGCGCCAGACTTTGTTGGGTTGCAGCGGAATGCCTGAGGAATAGACGCCTGGTTCAGTGATGGGACGCATCACCATACCCATGCCCGTAACCGTCACTTTGTCGCATATTTCCATATGCCCGTTGATTACGCTGGCTCCGCCGATCATGCAGTAACGACCAATTTTCAGGCTGCCCGCCATAATGACGCCACCGGCAACCGCCGTATTGTCGCCAATCACGACGTTATGTGCAATCTGGCACTGGTTATCAATGATCACGCCATTGCCAATAACAGTGTCATCCAGCGCGCCGCGATCGATGGTAGTACATGCGCCGATCTCCACGCGATCGCCAATAATTACGCGACCAATCTGTGGGATCTTCACCCAGTTACCACGATCGTTGGCATAACCAAAGCCGTCTGCACCTACCACTGTTCCGGACTGGATCAGGCAATTCTGACCGATCTGGATCTCATGGTAAATGGTTACGTTCGCCCAGAGACGCGAACCTGCACCGATTCTGCTGTTTTTACCTACGAAGCAACCGGCACCGATAATCACGTTATCGCCCAGTTCAACGCCGGACTCAATCACCGCGTTAGCGCCAATCGATACGTTGTTACCCAGCTTCGCCGTCGCGTCGATCACCGCACTGGGTGCAATGTTCTGCGCGGGCTGCGGCGTGGTATCTAAAATTTGCGCCATGCGCGCGTAAGTCAGGTAGGGATTCTTCACTACCAGCGCGGCACTTTTCGCGAAAGGAAGATCGTCCTGGGTCATGACAACCGCGGACGCCTGGCACAAGCCTAAATGCTCACGGTATTTTGGGTTAACCATGAACGTGATGTGACCTGTTTGTGCAGATTGCATGGACGCAACGCCGGTGATGACGATATCGCCATCACCGTGTAGTTCTGCATCCAACTGCTGCGCTAAATCAGCCAGTCGAATTGAAGGCATTACTTATTTAACCTGTTTCAGTACGTCGGCAGTGATGTCTTTTACATCGCTGCTGTTGTAAGCAACGGCGTTTGCATCAACAACCAGATCGATATCCTGGCTGTTGGCAACGGATTTCACAGCAGTCTGGATACGAGTAACCAGTTTGCCGCGTTCTTCGTTGGAACGACGTGCGCGATCCTGCTCAAAAGCCTGCGCTTTCTGAGCAAAAGTCTGGCGCTGAGCCATCACGTCTTTTTCCAGCTTAGTGCGATCGCTGCCCGCTTTCATGGACTGCAGCTTTTTCATTTTAGCCTGCAGATCGGTTTCCATACGCTGCAGTTCGCTGGCACGGCCTTTGAACTCATTTTCCAGCGTGTTAGAAACACCGGTTTTCTGCGCTACCTGCTGGAACAGGCTGCCCATATTGACGATTGCAATTTTGTCAGCCGCCTGAGCAGAAGTTGCCAGTGCTAAACCGAGACCTGCAGCTAATAACCACTTTTTCACAATAAACTCCTTACCATCCCATTTGCACCGGAGGGTGCAGTTCTTTGCGTGGCCCGGCGATCTTATATTGATCGCCTAAAGTCATCGCTACACTACCACTACATTCCTTTGTGGAGAACACTTACCAGGTTTTACCGATGTTAAACTGGAACTGTTCTGCCTTGTCTCCATCGTACTTTTTGAACGGCTGGGCGTAGGAGAACACCAACGGCCCCAATGGGGACATCCATTGTAATGCGATACCCGCAGACATACGGATATTGCTTGGATCACTATAGTCCGGATATCCAGAATATTGGCTGGAATCCCAGTTTGTATCCCAAACGGTACCCATATCCCAGAAGAAGGAAGTACGAACCGAGTTAGCATACTTGTCGCTAATGAACGGCGTCGGGGTGATGAACTCGAGGCTGGCAACCGCCATAGCGTTACCGCCTACAGCATCATCCGATTTACACAGGTCTTTCGCGCCGTCCTGAGTCGCACATTCGTAATCATAGTCCGGATCATAATTACTAGCCTGATGCGGGAAGTAAACTGCTTTCGGACCAATGGTATTGGACTGGAAGCCACGCACGGTGCTGGAACCACCGGCATAGAAGTTCTCGTAGAACGGCATCTCTTTGCCGCCTAAACCATCACCATAACCCCAGCGGGTACGACCCAGAACAACCCATTTGTGATCGTCATCGATCGGCACATAAGTCGCCGTGTCTAACGTCACTTTGTAGTATTCGTTATCCGATCCAGGAATGGTCACTTTACCGGTCAGGTTGACACGTGAACCATCTGTCGGGAAGTAACCACGGTCAAGCTTGTTATAGGTCCAACCATAGTTGAACGTGAAGTCGTCCGTTTTGAAGCTGTTATCCTGATCAGAGGTGCTCGGATGTTCACCCATAGAGTACAGATAACGCCACATCGCAACCTGAGGCTGCATGTTGGACAGGGAGTTATGTACATAACCCAGACCTGCACGCAGCGAGTTATATTCGTTGATCGGGAAGCCCAACGTCACGTCTGTACCATAACTCTTGTTGGTATAGTCGGACAGGTCGGCGTCATCTGCCTGGAAGTCATTATAGAAGAGACGACCACCGAGGCTTACGCCATCTACGGTGAAGTACGGGTTGGTTACCGACAGTTCAGCATAGGTCTGGTAATCGTTTTTGGTCCCGTTGATACCAACAGCATAACCCGTACCTAACCAGTTATCCTGTTGCACACCAGCCTGGAAGCTCACGCCACTTTCAGTACCGTAACCAATCCCGAAGTTGAAGCTACCGGTGTTACGTTCTTTCACCTTGTAGACTACATCAACCTGGTCCGGGCTACCCGGAACACGTTGGGTATCGGTATCGACAGTTTCAAAGAAGCCCAGACGATTCAGACGCTCCTTACCCTGATCGACCAGATCGCTCCCCAGCCATGCACCTTCCATCTGACGCATTTCGCGACGCAGGACGGCATCTTTCGAGGTATCGTTACCTTCAAAACGGATCTTACGCACGTAGAAACGGTTACCCGCATCAACGTTCACGCGTAATTTAACGGTTTTGTCGGCATCGTTAATTTCAGGCATCGACTGTACGCGCGGATAGGCATAACCATAGCGACCAAGAAGCTTTTTAATGTCATCTTCCATTTTGGTCACTTTGGTGCCGTTATACAGCTCGCCCGGCTCGATCTTAGTCAGCTGCTCAATTTCAGCGGAGTGCCCGGCAAGGTTGCCGCTCACTTCAACGCCAGAAAGCTTGTACTGATCGCCTTCGGTGATGTTCACCGTGACGTAAATACCTTTTTTATCTGGCGTCAGACTGACCTGGGTAGAGTCGATGTTGAAACGGGCATAACCGCGATCCAGATAGTAACTGCGCAGGGTTTCAAGGTCGCCTGCCAGTTTCTGTTTCTGGTATTTACGATCGCCTACCACGTTCCACCACGGCACTTCGTCACGCAGTTGGAAATGAGAGATCAGTTCGTCGGTGGTGAAAGCATGGTTACCAACAATGTTAATTTGCTGGATTTCAGCTGACACACCTTCCTGGAACACCAGTTTTAGGTCAACACGGTTGCGCGGCAGCGGGGTCACGACAGCTTTAACGCTGGCGCTATATTTACCGACGCTGTAGTAGAAGTCTTCCAGACCTTTCTCGATATCGGCAATGGTGGTGCGATCGAGGGATTCGCCCACACGCACGCCAGAAGCCTCGAGGTTTTGCTTCAGCATGTCATCTTTCACCGATTTGTTACCGGAGAAAGTAATGCTGGCAATGGTCGGACGTTCTTTTACCTGAACCAGAAGGGTATCACCATCACGAAGGACGCGAACATCCTCAAAGTTGCCGGTAGCAAACAGAGCGCGAATGGTATTACTGATATCTTCATCATTAACCGTGTCGCCTGTGCGCACCGGCATACTGAGGAGGGCCGCACCAACGGCGACACGCTGAAGGCCTTCGAAATGAATATCTTTCACTACGAACCCTTCAGCACCGTATACGGTGGCGCTGCTAAACAGCAGCGACGCTATGAGCAACTTTTTCATCGCCATCGTTATTATGCGTTCTTCCTAACTAACTCTCATAACCGAGAGAAATCATTGAAAAGTGCAAGCCCCATTAACAGCACCAGCAGAATCGAGCCAATGCGATAACAAAAGTCTTGAACCCGCTCGGATACCGGTCCGCCCTTGATCTTTTCGATCGCAAGGAACAGCAGATGCCCCCCGTCAAGTACGGGCAACGGAAACAGGTTAATTATCCCTAAGTTCACGCTAATAAGCGCAAGAAACGGCAGGTAATAAACAACCCCGAGTTCCGCTGTCATCCCAGCCCCCTTGGCGATAGAGATCGGCCCACTGAGGTTGTTCAGTTTCACATCACCGGTGATCAATTTTCCCAGCATACTGACCGTCAGCTTCATCAACTGCCACGTTTTGTCCGTGGCTTCGACGATGGCGTTGAACGGCCCATACTGGCGTACAACTTTATACTCATCAGGCAAAGGAATGACTTTCGGCTCAATACCGACAAAACCAATCGCTTTACCATTACCCGGTTTACTCTCCGGGATTAATGTCAAAGACAAGGGACTCCCCTGCCTTTCGATTTCTAACGCTAAGGATTTACCCGGGTTATCCCGGACAAGCATCACAAAGGTCACCCACTGCGTTAAGGGCTGACCATCGACTTTAACGATCCTGTCGCCTGCTTGCAAACCTGCCTTGCTTGCCGCCGAGTTTGGCTGCACATTTTCCAGTACAGGTTCAATTTGCGGCCCACGAGGACGAATCCCCAGCGAAGATACCGGATCTTCTTTATCAGGCTCAAACGCCCAGTGACGTAAATCGAGCTTTACATCCCGCCGTTGGTCGCTGCCAAATGGCGCTACTGTAATGGTGGTGCTTTCATCGCCAATTTTATCGACCAACTGCAAACGCACGGCATCCCAATCAGGCGTTTCGATACCATCTACGGCTTTTAGTTCCGTACCTGGTGCAATTTGTGCTTCCGCAGCTATCGAATTGGCTGCTATTTCGCCAACCACCGGACGTACGCCAGGCACACCAATAATAAAAACCAGCCAGTAGGCAAAGATAGCAAAAATGAAGTTTGCAACCGGACCTGCGGCAATAATCGCCGCTCGTTGGCCGACAGATTTATTATTGAAGGCATGGTGGCGGAGTTCCGGAACGACCGGTTCTGCGCGCTCATCCAGCATTTTGACATAACCGCCCAACGGGATCAGGGCGATAACATATTCGGTGCCTAACTTATCAGTTCGCCGCCAGAGCGCCTTACCAAACCCTATTGAGAAACGCTCAACGCGAACACCACAACGCCGGGCAACCCAGAAATGACCAAATTCATGCACGGTGATAAGTACACCCAGTGCAACGATGAACGAAGCCAAATCCCAGAGAAAACTCAGCATATTACCTTCCGTTAAAGCGTCCTGAATACCAGTAACAACAAGCAAGCAAAGACCGGTACCGCAGCCGTCAGGCTATCAATACGATCTAAAATACCACCGTGTCCTGGAATTAAATGACCGCTGTCCTTAATTCCTGCTTCACGCTTAAACATACTCTCGGTCAGATCGCCGAGCACTGAGGCTAACGCTGCGACAATAGAGCAAATGAGTAAGGTGACGGGAGCGACGTCGAGATTCGCCCACATGCCATAACCCCATGAGATTACCGCTGCAGTCGCGAGTCCACCGATAAAGCCTTGCCAGGTTTTACCCGGAGAAACCTTCGGTGCCAGTTTATGTTTACCAAACAATTTGCCAAACATATATGCGCCAGAGTCAGCGCCCCATACCAGGATCATGACATAGAGCAGCCATATTGCGCCACTGTAATGATTCTCGTCGTAGTGCCAGGCCCGTAACGCCAGCATGCCCCAGAAGAAGGGAACAATGGTTAGCACGCCAAAAATAATGCGCAATGTTTTAGAGTTACGCCAGATTGCTGCGGAACCAGGGTAAAACAGCACCAGCAATAGCGCGACAATCCACCAACCCAGCGAAGCCCAAAGTGAGATTTCAACCAGCGGTTGATGAATATTTCGGTGATATTCCGGCAACAGAAAAAGCATCAGCGCCAACAATAACCCGCATAACACCGCCAACCATACTCGCTGCGAGCGAGTGGTAAAACCGCTAAGCTGTCCCCATTCCCACGCTGCCAGCATACAGACCACCAGCGTTACAATGGCGAACCCCACCGGCGGCAACAGAAACAACGCCGCGATGACGACGGGTATTAACACAAAAGCAGATATCAGGCGATACTTCAGCAAAAGCGACCCCCATCAGGCTGTTTCATCACCGGGCTCGGTGCCGCCGAAACGACGCTCTCGATTAGCAAAGGCATTTAACGCCCCTTCAAAGTCTTGTTCATCGAAATCGGGCCAGAGAACATCTGTAAAGTAAAGTTCGGCATAGGCAATTTGCCAAAGCAAAAAGTTACTAATGCGATGCTCCCCCCCAGTCCTAATTACTAAATCTACAGGGGCCAGTTCATGCATACAGACATGCTGGTTTAGCATCTCTTCATCTATCTGATCTGGTTGCAGGTTTCCTTGCTGCACCTTTTCAGCCAGTTGCCTGACTCCCTGGACTATATCCCAACGTCCACCGTAGTTCGCCGCAATATTCAGCGTCAGACCGGTATTCCCGGCTGTTAGCGCTTCAGATTTACGAATACGTTCTTGCAAACGCGAGTTAAAGCGACTGGTATCGCCAATAATACGCAGACGCACGTTATGTCGGTGCAGACTCTTTACTTCGCTATCAAGCGCCCACACAAACAGTTCCATTAACGCACTGACTTCCTGCGCTGGTCGGTTCCAGTTTTCACTACTAAAGGCATACAGAGTTAACGCCTCAATACCGTTGTTGGCCGCAAAAGAGACAGCCCGGCGGACGGATTTTGCCCCGGCTTTATGCCCAAAGGCACGAATCTTCCCTTGCTTTTTTGCCCAGCGACCATTGCCGTCCATAATGATCGCAACATGACGACAGCCATGCGCTGGCAATTTTTCGCTAAGTGGTTGAGTAGCAGACAACATCACGCGTTTCTTATTCCCTGACAGGGTTTACGGTACTCAGGAATACTGAAGCCTATACAAAAAAAAGCCGTGTAAAACCACGGCATACCTGACCTTATAAAGCCAACTACTTACGATCAGATGGCGCAGACTATATCACTGAAGCCCTACGCTAACAAATAGCGCGACTCTCTGTAGCCGGATTATCCTCAGCTTGCGAGACGCATCACCTCTTTTCTGGCGACTTCACGCGCGTTCGCATCAACAGATAACACATCGTCCACACATTGTGGTTCGCGCATATCCATTTTTTCCAGTACGGATAAATTCAACGCGGCGATATCCGTAAAGCGGATTTGTTGCGCAAGAAAAGCAGCAACGGTGATTTCGTTTGCGGCATTCAATGCTGTCGTCGCTGCCTGGCCTTGTTCGAACGCCTCCATCGCCAGTTTCAGGCATGGATAACGATCATAATCCGGTGCGGCAAATGTCAACGCACTTAGTTTGCAAAAATCGAGCGGCTTCACGCCAGAGTTCACGCGATTCGGCCATGCCATGGTGTGGGCAATTGGCGTACGCATATCCGGTTCCCCCAGCTGCGCCAGAACACTGCCGTCCTGATAGCGCACCATTGAGTGAATCACTGACTGCGGGTGAATCAGCACTTCCATCTGGCTGGCGCTGGCGTTAAACAGCCAACGCGCTTCTATGTATTCCAGACCTTTGTTCATCATGGTAGCCGAATCGACAGAAATTTTACGCCCCATCGACCAGTTCGGATGACGGCAGGCTTGATCCGGCGTCATTGTTGCCAAATCGCGCAATGGCGTCTCACGGAAAGGGCCACCAGACCCGGTAAGTAAAATGGACACCACGCCATTTTGCTCAAGGTCAGCGTATCCCAGATTATGCTGGATAGGTTGCGGTAAACTCTGAAAAATGGCGTTATGTTCGCTATCGACCGGTAACAATTGCGCTTTGCTCTGCTTTACGGCGTCCATAAACAGACGTCCGCAGGTAACCAGTGATTCTTTATTGGCCAGCAAAATGGTTTTACCCGCGCGGATCGCAGCAAGCGTAGGTAACAGCCCAGCAGCGCCAACAATGGCTGCCATCACCTGATCAACATCCTCAAGCGCTGCCATATCGCAAGCGGCTTGTTGCCCACTTAAGACTTCGGTGCGGCTACCCTGTTGCTGTAGCATCGTTTTAAGAAGTTTCGCACTCGCTTCATCGTCCATTACGGCATAGCGGGGAGAGAATTCCAGGCACTGTTCTACCATGCGAGTGACATTTTTGCCTGCCACCAGCGCAACTACGCGGAAGTGTTCGGGATTATGGCGCACCACGTCCAGCGTGCTGCAACCAATCGAGCCGGTCGAGCCCAGAATGGTGAGTTGCTTCATGAAACATCCAGAGTTGAGACAGAATAAAAAGCAAAACGCCGCCAGCCGATCCGCAAGGATCTACTGAGCGGCGTTTTTGTCGTTCAAGAAATCAGAACTGCATCAGTTCTGCTTCTTTGTCTGCCAGCGCCGCTTCAATTTTCTTGATTGCAGCATCAGTCAGTTTCTGTACATCGTCCTGAGAACGGCGATCGTCGTCTTCGCTGATCTCTTTATCTTTCAACAGTGCTTTCACTTTGTCGTTCGCGTCACGACGCACGTTACGTACTGCAACACGCGCTTGTTCTGCTTCACCACGAACGATTTTGGTCAGATCTTTACGACGTTCTTCCGTCAGCGGCGGCAGCGGAACACGGATGTCGCTACCCGCAGAGTTCGGGTTCAGGCCAAGATCGGACGCCATAATCGCTTTTTCAACGGCCGGAGACATTGAACGATCAAACACGTTGATTTTCAGAGTACGGGAATCTTCTACCGTTACGCTTGCCAGCTGACGCAGCGGCGTCGGCGTGCCGTAATATTCCACGACAATGCCATCCAGCAGGCTGGGAGAAGCACGACCCGTGCGTATTTTGCTGATTTGGGTTTTGAACGCTTCTACGCATTTGTCCATGCGTACTTCAGCATCTTTTCTGATATCGCTAATCACGTTACGAATCCTTGAAAACTTGTCTCAGTCAGACCAGACAGTCACACACAGTGGAAGTGTGCTAAGTATAGCCCTGATTAAACATATTACGGGTAATCGTCTGGATTATTAGGCTATTTTATTTGCCATTTTGGCCCCGGGCAGTGCTCGCCATCCTCACGTACTTGTGTACGCTCCGGTTGCTGCGCGCTGGCCGTGACCAAACTGCCTGCAACAATAACGCCTTATAACCAGACTTACGCCCCCGCGATACTTACGCGGAATCTTACCCTTATTTATCCATCACGGGAATTATTCCGTGATTAAAGTCCCTTCTTTTTCACCCATTACCACACGGCGCAGCGCACCCGGTTTGTTCATGTTGAAAACACGAATCGGTAATTTATGGTCACGAGCCAGCGTGAAGGCCGCCAGGTCCATGACTTTCAGCTCTTTTTCCAGCACTTCGCTGTAAGTCAGTTGCTCGTACATGGTTGCGGTTGGATCTTTCGCCGGATCAGCGGTAAACACGCCGTCAACTTTGGTTGCTTTCAGCACCACATCGGCTTCAATTTCGATACCACGCAGGCACGCTGCTGAGTCGGTGGTAAAGAACGGGTTACCTGTACCGGCGGAGAGGATCACCACACGGTTGTTGCGCAACAGGCTGATAGCTTCTGCCCAGCTGTAGCTGTCGCACACGCCATTCAATGGAATAGCGGACATCAGACGAGCGTTCACATAGGCGCGGTGCAGTGCATCACGCATTGCCAGGCCGTTCATTACGGTCGCCAGCATCCCCATGTGGTCGCCCACAACGCGGTTCATACCCGCTTTCGCCAGACCAGCGCCACGGAACAGGTTACCCCCACCAATCACCACACCAACCTGAATACCCAGTTCAACCAGTTCTTTGATTTCCTGAGCCATGCGATCCAGTATGCTTGCATCAATACCGAAGCCTTCAGTGCCCTGCAGAGCTTCGCCACTCAACTTAAGCAGAATGCGTTTATAGACGGGTTTTGCATTGGTAGCCATGTTTCTTTCCTGAGACTGTCAACGATTGAAATGAATTAATACTAGCGACATTGTACGTCGCTTTTCAGCGCAGCCCCACAAGGGTTAGCTGAATTTACAAGATGGGCACAAAAAGAAGCCGCCCTCAGGCGGCTCCTTTTCGATGATTAAGACTGCTTGGACATCGCAGCAACTTCTGCTGCAAAGTCAGTCTCAACTTTCTCGATGCCTTCACCCACTTCGAAGCGGATGAAGCCAGTCACTTCAGCGTTATGCTCTTTCAGCAGCTGACCAACAGTTTTGCTTGGTTCCATAACGAACGGCTGACCGGTCAGAGAAACTTCGCCGGTGAATTTCTTCATGCGGCCTTCAACCATTTTCTCTGCGATTTCTTTCGGCTTACCAGACTGCATCGCGATATCCAGCTGTACCTGGTATTCTTTCTCTACCACTTCAGCGGATACGTCTTCTGGTTTGATGAATTCCGGCTTGCTTGCAGCAACGTGCATAGCGATGTGTTTAACCAGCTCTTCGTCAGCGCCTTTAGCAGCAACCAGAACGCCGATACGCGCACCGTGCTGATAAGAACCCAGAACGTCGCCTTCCAGCGCAGCAACGCGGCGAATGTTGATGTTTTCACCAATTTTCGCTACCAGCGCAACACGTTCTTCTTCGAACTGTGCTTTCAGAACTTCAACGTCAGTGATTTTGCCAGCAACAGCTGCGTCCAGAACTTTGTCTGCGAACGCCTGGAAACCAGCGTCTTTTGCAACGAAGTCAGTCTGGCAGTTAACTTCCAGAATGATGCCGTAGTTGCCGTCGATTTTGGTTTTGATCACGCCGTCAGCAGCAACGTTGCCTGCTTTTTTCGCTGCTTTAATAGCACCGGACTTACGCATGTTTTCGATTGCCAGCTCGATGTCGCCGTTAGCTTCAGTCAGTGCTTTTTTGCAATCCATCATGCCTGCGCCAGTACGCTCACGCAGCTCTTTTACCAGGGATGCGGTAATTTCAGCCATTCTAAAATCCTCGGAGATGTGATCTGCCCGGCATTAAACCGCACAGATATAAAAGTGAAAAAGGGGGCCATATGCAGGCCCCCTAACCAAACGTGTACTACCTGGTCTATAAGGGCTCTCCCCCTTCATATTTCGCGCCGCAGATGCGTTATCTTCGCTCGCTCATCCCTGTCACTTACTGATGTAAGCTCCCGGGAATTCTCGAGCTTGCCGCCTTTCTGCAACTCGAACTATTTTGGGGGAGTTATCAAGCCTTATTACTCAGCTTCTACGAAGCTTTCTTCCGCCTGGGAAGCCAGATCCTGAGAACGGCCTTCACGTACGGTTGCAGCAACAGCGCCCAGGTACAGGGTCACAGCACGGATTGCGTCGTCGTTACCCGGGATAACGAAGTCAACACCGTCCGGATCAGAGTTGGTATCAACGATAGCAAATACCGGAATACCCAGGTTGTTTGCTTCTTTGATAGCAATGTGTTCGTGGTCAGCATCGATTACAAACAGAGCGTCCGGCAGACCGCCCATGTCTTTGATACCGCCCAGGCTGTTTTCCAGTTTCTCCAGCTCACGAGTGCGCATCAGCGCTTCTTTCTTGGTCAGCTTGTCGAAAGTACCGTCCTGAGACTGAGTTTCCAGGTCTTTCAGACGTTTGATGGACTGACGAACGGTTTTCCAGTTAGTCAGCATACCGCCCAGCCAGCGATGGTTCACGAAGAACTGGTCGCAGCTCAGAGCAGCGTCTTTCACCGCTTCGCTTGCAGCGCGTTTAGTACCAACGAAAAGGATTTTACCTTTGCGAGAAGCAATCTTGTTCAGTTCAGCCAGAGCTTCGTTGAACATCGGTACAGTTTTCTCAAGGTTGATGATGTGAACTTTGTTACGCGCACCGAAGATGAACGGCTTCATTTTCGGGTTCCAGTAACGGGTCTGGTGACCGAAGTGAACACCAGCCTTGAGCATGTCGCGCATGGAAACAGTTGCCATGATTAAAACCTCTATATAAAAGTTGGGGTTATGCCTCCACGTATCCCATATTACCGACCCCAAAGGGCACCCCGGAATATGTGCCGATACGTGTGTGTTGTTACACAAAGTGAGATTGTCGCTTCCGTCCAGTCTGTGTATACGAAATGGATCGGAAGTCCGGCGCGCTTTATACCACAAATACGTCGTGGACACCAATAATTGTTGGCGCTGTGTACAGCATCAGACGTTGAATTTTCTATTATAGAAAACCTTCAGTGGCACGTTTGGCGAAATTCAGAATGATTCTCAATTTGCCCGGGTGTGATACCATTGACGGCACTTACATATATATTGTCGGTATCACCGACGCTGATGGACAGAATTAATGGCTATCTCAATCAAGACCCCAGAAGATATCGAAAAAATGCGCGTCGCTGGCCGACTGGCTGCCGAAGTGCTGGAGATGATCGAACCGTATGTTAAACCGGGCGTCAGCACCGGCGAGCTGGATCGCATCTGTAATGATTACATTGTTAATGAACAACACGCGGTTTCTGCCTGCCTCGGCTATCACGGCTATCCGAAATCCGTCTGCATCTCTATTAATGAAGTGGTGTGCCACGGTATCCCGGACGACGCCAAGCTGCTGAAAGATGGCGATATCGTTAACATTGATGTCACCGTAATCAAAGATGGTTTCCACGGCGACACCTCGAAAATGTTTATCGTCGGTAAGCCGACCATCATGGGCGAACGTCTGTGCCGCATCACGCAAGAAAGCCTGTACCTGGCGCTACGCATGGTAAAACCTGGCATTAATCTGCGCGAAATCGGTGCGGCAATTCAGAAATTTGTCGAAGCAGAAGGCTTCTCCGTCGTTCGTGAATATTGCGGACACGGTATTGGTCGCGGCTTCCATGAAGAACCGCAGGTGCTGCACTATGACTCCCGTGAAACCAACGTCGTGCTGAAACCGGGAATGACCTTCACCATTGAGCCAATGGTCAACGCGGGTAAAAAAGAGATCCGCACCATGAAAGATGGCTGGACGGTAAAAACCAAAGATCGCAGCTTGTCTGCACAATACGAGCATACTATTGTGGTGACTGATAACGGCTGCGAAATTCTGACGCTACGCAAGGATGACACCATCCCGGCGATAATCTCGCACGACGAATAAGATGAAGCCGGCGAATGCCGGCTTTTTTAATGCGATAATTTAATCTTATGGGTGGCGCACAATGAATACCCTTCCAGAACAGTACGCAAACACCGCTCTCCCCACCCTGCCCGGTCAACCGCAAAATCCATGTGCCTGGCCCCGTGATAAATTAACCGTCTGTGGGATAAAAGCCCATATCGATACTTTCCAGCGTTGGCTGGGTGATGCCTTTGACAATGGGATCTCCGCAGAACAGTTGATTGAGGCACGTACCGAGTTCATAGACCAGCTCCTGCAACGATTATGGATTGAAGCGGGATTCAGCCAGATTGCCGACCTGGCATTGGTTGCCGTCGGTGGTTATGGTCGTGGCGAGCTGCATCCACTTTCCGACATCGATTTACTGATTTTAAGCCGTAAAAAGCTCCCGGATGATCAGGCGCAAAAAGTGGGCGAGCTGTTAACGCTGCTCTGGGATGTGAAGCTGGAAGTCGGTCATAGCGTGCGCACGCTTGAAGAGTGCATGCTGGAAGGGTTATCGGATTTAACCGTCGCCACCAATTTAATCGAATCCCGCTTATTAATTGGTGATGTAGCGCTCTTCCTCGAACTGCAAAAACATATTTTTAGCGAAGGATTCTGGCCTTCCGACAAGTTCTACGCAGCGAAAGTTGAAGAACAGAACCAGCGCCATCAGCGTTACCACGGCACCAGCTACAACCTTGAGCCAGACATCAAAAGTAGCCCTGGCGGCTTGCGCGATATCCACACGCTGCAATGGGTGGCCCGCCGTCATTTTGGCGCAACATCGCTGGATGAAATGGTCGGGTTTGGCTTCTTAACCTCAGCGGAGCGAGCGGAATTAAACGAATGTCTGCATATATTGTGGCGTATTCGCTTTGCCCTGCATCTGGTCGTCAGCCGTTACGATAATCGCCTGCTGTTTGATCGCCAGCTTAGCGTCGCCCAGCGTTTGAATTACAGTGGTGAAGGTAACGAACCGGTCGAGCGGATGATGAAGGATTACTTCCGCGTTACACGCCGCGTCAGTGAACTCAACCAGATGCTGCTGCAACTGTTCGATGAAGCCATCCTCGCCCTTCCCGCCGACGAAAAACCACGTCCAATCGACGATGAGTTTCAGCTACGCGGTACGCTAATCGACCTGCGTGATGAAACACTATTTATGCGCCAGCCGGAAGCCATCTTGCGTATGTTCTACACCATGGTGCGCAACAGTGCGATCACTGGCATTTACTCTACCACGCTGCGCCAGTTACGCCACGCCCGTCGCCATTTGCAACAACCGCTGTGTAATATTCCGGAAGCGCGAAAACTGTTTTTGAGCATTCTGCGTCACCCTGGTGCGGTGCGTCGCGGACTATTACCGATGCATCGTCATAGCGTGCTCGGCGCGTATATGCCCCAATGGTCGCATATCGTCGGGCAGATGCAGTTTGACCTGTTCCACGCCTACACGGTGGATGAACATACTATTCGCGTGATGCTGAAACTGGAGAGTTTTGCCAGTGAAGAAACACGCCAGCGCCATCCGTTGTGTGTGGACGTCTGGCCGCGCCTGCCGTCAACTGAGCTGATTTTCATCGCCGCGCTGTTTCACGATATCGCCAAAGGACGCGGCGGCGACCACTCCATTCTCGGTGCTCAGGATGTAGTGCATTTTGCCGAACTCCACGGGCTGAACTCACGCGAAACACAGCTGGTCGCCTGGCTGGTTCGCCAGCACTTGCTGATGTCGGTGACAGCTCAGCGCCGCGATATTCAGGATCCGGAAGTCATCAAGCAGTTTGCCGAAGAAGTGCAAACAGAAAACCGACTTCGTTATCTGGTATGCCTGACGGTGGCTGACATTTGCGCCACCAACGAAACGCTGTGGAATAGCTGGAAGCAAAGTCTGTTGCGCGAACTCTATTTTGCCACCGAAAAACAGCTACGACGCGGAATGCAAAACACGCCGGATATGCGCGAACGGGTTCGCCATCACCAACTCCAGGCGCTGGCACTGCTGCGCATGGATAACATCGACGAAGAGGCGCTGCACCAAATTTGGTCACGCTGTCGTGCTAACTATTTTGTCCGCCATAGCCCAAATCAACTGGCCTGGCATGCGCGCCATTTATTACAGCATGATTTAAGCAAACCGCTGGTATTGCTTAGTCCGCAGGCTACGCGTGGAGGCACCGAGATTTTTATCTGGAGCCCGGACCGCCCCTATCTGTTTGCCGCCGTCAGTGCCGAATTAGACCGCCGCAATTTAAGTGTCCACGACGCACAAATTTTCACCACTCGCGACGGTATGGCGATGGATACCTTTATCGTGCTGGAACCCGATGGCAGCCCGCTGTCCGCAGATCGCCATGAAGTTATTCGGTTTGGTCTGGAGCAAGTACTGACACAAAGTAGCTGGCAGCCACCGCAGCCCCGTCGCCAACCTGCCAAATTGCGCCATTTTACTGTTGAAACCGAAGTAACGTTTTTGCCGACCCATACCGACCGCAAATCGTTCCTCGAACTGATCGCCCTCGACCAACCTGGACTGCTGGCGCGAGTCGGGAAAATTTTTGCCGATCTGGGAATTTCGCTTCATGGTGCCCGAATTACAACCATTGGCGAACGAGTAGAAGATTTATTCATAATTGCCACCGCTGACCGGCGTGCACTTAATAACGAGTTGCAGCAGGAAGTGCATCAGCGGTTGACAGAGGCCCTCAATCCAAACGATAAAGGGTGATGTGTTTACTGATATGAAAAGAGTTTAACAATGCAGCAGTTACAGAACATTATTGAAACCGCTTTTGAACGCCGTGCCGAGATCACGCCAGCCAATGCAGACACCGTTACCCGCGAAGCGGTAAATCAGGTGATCGCCCTGCTGGATTCCGGCGCACTGCGTGTGGCGGAAAAAATTGACGGTCAGTGGGTGACGCATCAGTGGTTGAAAAAGGCGGTGCTGCTCTCTTTCCGTATTAATGATAATCAGGTGATCGAAGGGGCAGAAAGCCGCTACTTCGATAAAGTGCCGATGAAATTCGCCAACTACGATGAAGCGCGTTTCCAGAAAGAAGGCTTCCGCGTTGTACCACCAGCGGCGGTACGTCAGGGTGCGTTCATTGCCCGTAACACCGTGCTGATGCCGTCTTACGTCAACATCGGCGCATATGTTGATGAAGGCACCATGGTTGATACCTGGGCGACCGTCGGTTCCTGTGCGCAGATTGGTAAAAACGTCCATCTTTCCGGTGGCGTAGGTATCGGCGGCGTGCTGGAGCCATTGCAGGCGAACCCGACCATTATTGAAGATAACTGCTTCATTGGCGCGCGTTCTGAAGTGGTTGAAGGCGTTATTGTCGAAGAAGGTTCCGTCATTTCCATGGGCGTATACATCGGTCAGAGCACCCGTATTTACGACCGTGAAACCGGCGAAATCCACTACGGTCGCGTTCCGGCGGGGTCTGTGGTTGTTTCAGGTAATCTGCCGTCGAAAGATGGCAAATACAGTCTTTACTGTGCGGTTATCGTTAAGAAAGTTGACGCGAAAACTCGCGGCAAAGTCGGCATTAACGAACTGCTGCGTACCATCGACTAAAAGTATGCACACGGGCAGCACGACGCTGCCCGATTGCTTTCTGGTTCAGAATAATTCGTCCTACTCATTCTTCCTCCCCCTTTTTTAAATACTTTTTCATCTTGTTTCGGACTGTCATGTAATTCGCAAAACGAAGATAAATGTGCTAATCCATCCCATGGAATATCGCCACAATAAAGCAGGTAATTTTTTGATTTTTACGCCATGATAGAAGTCTGGAAGAAAAAGGCTTTCTGCGATCACAGTCGAGCCGGGCGGGCCAGGCCAAATGCTAAAATAAGCACAATTTACTGACTCATTTTGAGGTAACGCTATGTACGACAATCTGAAAAGTCTGGGTATTACCAATCCTGAAGAAATTGATCGTTACAGCCTCCGGCAGGAAGCCAACAACGATATTCTGAAAATCTATTTCCAGAAAGACAAAGGCGAGTTTTTTGCCAAGAGCGTGAAATTTAAATATCCGCGTCAGCGTAAAACGGTCGTCGCCGATGGTGTGGGTCAGGGTTATAAAGAAGTGCAGGAAATCAGCCCGAATCTACGGTATATCATTGATGAGCTTGATCAAATCTGCCAGCGTGACCGCAGCGAAGTTGATCTTAAGCGTAAGATCCTCGACGACTTACGTCACCTGGAGTCAGTAGTAACCAATAAGATCAGCGAGATTGAAGCCGATCTGGAAAAACTGACGCGTAAATAATGCCATTCTGTGGGCCGGGTAAAGTCTCACCCGGCTGTAATTTTGTAATCGACCTACCGCTCTTCATCCAGTTGCAACGCGACATACAGTAGCAACCTGTCATCAAAATTGCCCAAATCCAGCCCGGTCAGTTCCGATATGCGATTAAGCCGATACTCCAGGGTATTACGATGAATAAACAGCGCCTTTGACGTTGCCAGCGGCTGCACGTTATGGCGAAACCACGCCGCCAGCGTACGTCGCAGCAAGCCGTTATTATCCATCGCTTTCAGCCGCGCCAGCGGTCGCGCCAGTTCGTTGGCCTGCCAGTCGCCACGCAAACTGTCGAGTAACACAGGCAACATCAGATCCTGATAAAAATAGCAGCGACTTTCTGGCATCCGCTGTTTACCCACCACCATCGTCGTTTTCGCCGTACGATAAGAGCGGGCAATACTACCCGGTCCGGTAAAATAGTTACCCAGCGAAACGCGAAAACGCAGCTGGCCGTACTCTTTCATGCGGGTAATCAGTTGTTCAACTCGCTTACGATGATCTTCTGCATCCCAGCGCCCAAAAGAGTTCAACGCCGGTTTCAACACCACCATTTCGGTTAGCGAGACAATCGCCACCAGATTATTACGCTCGGGCGTAGTCAGCGCGTTTTGCAGTTGCTGTAACTCCGCCATTGCGCTGTCCACGCCAAGCTGACCGCTGTCGACCTCAACAATAGCCACCACTCGCGGTTGATTGAGATCGATCCCCAGCCGTTGCGCCCATTCAGTAAGTGCGGGGGTATTCTCCTCAGCCTGAATCAGGTTCATCACCAGTTCTTCCCGCAAACGGCTATCCTGCGCCAACAGGTGCATCAACCGCGACTGTTCCAGCATCATTTCAGCCGTCATGCAGACCAGTTCGCCATATTTACGCAGATTCTCTGGTTCACCTGTCAGGCCAATTACGCCGACAATTTCACCTTCCAGCCGTAACGGCAGATTAATCCCCTGCCGCACACCGTGCAGATGACGTGCCACCGCATCATCGATATCGACGACTCGTCCCTGTGAAAGTACCAGCAATGCTCCTTCGTGCAATTCACCAATACGCTCACGATCGCCGCTGCCGATAATTCGCCCGCGGGCATCCATTACGTTGATATTGGTATCGATGATGCGCATGGTACGTGCCACGATATCCTGCGCCATTTTGGTATCAAGATGCCAGCCAGCCATAAGTCCTCCGTTATGCACGGCTTAGCATAAGGAAGTACGTAACGTACGGCATTGTGCAAATGCCCAAAGGATGATGAAGATGTATGGAGTTGTGGCGAAGTTCACAGATTATAAGGAGAACCCCTTCCCGTATTCAGGAAGGGGTTGAGGGAGATTACTGCATTAACAGGTAGATGGTGCTGTCGCCGCGCTGAATGTTCAGTGCCAGCACAGACGGTTTGCTGTCGAGAACTTTACGCAGTTCAGCGATGTTTTTCACTGCCTGCTGGTTCGCGCCAATAATCACATCACCTTTCTTCAGGCCGATCTGCGCAGCCGGAGTGCCCGTTTTCACGTTGTTCACTACCACGCCCTGATCTTTGCCTTTGTTGCTCATCTCAGCGCCTTCAATGCCGTTGAAGATGGAGCTGGAATCAACCTGATTCTGGCTGCTCTGCTGCAGTTCCAGGTTCACGTTAACCTGCTTACCGTCGCGCAGTAAGCCCAGGGTCAGTTTGCTGCCCACCGGCATAGTACCCACCTGAGCACGCAGGGCAGCAAAGCTGCTGATCGGCTTACCGTTCAGTGAGGTGATCACATCACCCGCTTTAATGCCCGCTTTTGCAGCGGAGGAGTTAGGCAGAACCTGGCTTACGAAAGCACCGCGCTGGGCGTCAACTTTCATCGCTTTCGCCAGTTCGGAGTTCAGCTCAGTCCCCATAATACCCAGCTCACCGCGTTTCACCTGGCCGTATTCCACCATCTGCGAGGTCAGGTTTTTCACCATGTTACTCGGGATAGCAAAACCGATACCGATGTTGCCGCCGTCCGGTGCGAGGATCGCGGTGTTGATACCGATCAGTTCGCCGTTCAGGTTAACCAGCGCACCACCGGAGTTACCACGGTTGATCGCTGCATCGGTCTGGATGAAGTTTTCGTAGTTTTCGGCATTCAGGCCGCTACGCCCCAGCGCAGAGACAATCCCGGAAGTTACTGTCTCGCCCAGGCCGAACGGGTTACCAATTGCTACGGTGTAATCACCCACGCGCAGTGCATCAGAATCCGCCATCTTAATTGCGGTCAGGTTTTTCGGATTCTGGATCTGGATCAGCGCGATATCAGAGCGCGGATCTTTGCCAACCATCTTCGCGTCGAACTTACGACCATCGCTCAGCTGGACTTTAATCACCGTCGCGTTATCAACAACGTGGTTGTTGGTGACGACATAGCCTTTATCGGCATCAATGATGACGCCGGAACCCAGCGCCATGAATTTCTGTTGCTGGCCGCCGCCATTACCGCCCTGGCCCCCCTGGCAGAACGGAGAGCTCTGGAACGGAGAACCCTCCTGGCAGAACGGAGAATCATCACCGAAGAACTGCTGGAAATTACGCGGCATACGCGGCGTATTAACGGTTGTGCTACCTTCTACGTTAATGCTGACCACTGAAGGCATCACCTTTTCGAGCATCGGTGCAAGGCTTGGCATCTGCTGGGCTGTCGTTGCTGAAGAAGTCTCAGCCGCCGTTGCAGAGAGCGGAGATAACGCCAAACCTAAACTCAGAGCCAGTGCACTCAGTGCTAATGTGGTTTTTTTCATGTATTTCAGTCTCGATTAACAGATAACGCAAAATTGCTGTGTTCTTCAGATTCGTTTTATAGCGCGAAGTTCCGAACTAAAGTTTCTGCAAAAGGTAAAAATTTATTGTTCGTCTTTACAAAAGCCTGGTTATTGTTCTACGGCCATCAGACGTCGGTATTCATCCCACGCATAGAGGTCGGTCATACCGCTGATATAATCCTGCAGCAGGCGGCAACGGTAATAATATTCCCATAGCGGAAACTCAGGAGAATCTGACGGTAATTTACTGACAGCCTCGACATAGGCCAGCCGATGGCGCGTCGAGAGTTTGTGGAATAAGCGCGATTCAATAGGGAAACGTTTCACCCGTTCTTTTTCTACCAGTTCAGTAAAGTCTGATAACGACAGGCTTAATAAAGGACGATAAATCTCTAATAATCCGCTAATGACCCGATAGCCCTGCAATTCAAGCTGTTCGACATCTGGATGGCTAAACACATGTTTTACAGCGACATTTTTATAAAGCTTAAGAAGATCGCTGCATTCGCTGGCATCTTCCAATAATGCATGATTAAACGTTCCGGCGAAAATCGCAGGCAGATTATCAATAAATCGTTGTGCCGCGTAGGGTACCAGTTTATTTAGGGTGTTTACCCGTAAATACATAAAAAACTGTTCTTCCGTACTGCGGCTTAAACTATTTGAGCGTGATTTTTCCCAGGCATTTTCAACCACCAGCGAAAAGAGCGAACCTTTCTCATGCTGGCCCCACGCTTCGTGCAAATGATGATAAAGCTGCTCAACGCTGAATATTCTTTTCTCTACCGCATCTTCAAGATCTGCCACACAATAGGAGATGTCGTCGGCAGCTTCCATAATCCACGTTAATGGAAAACGACTGTAAAGCGCCAAATTAAGTTCTTTACGCAACCGGGCAATATAGGCTTCCTCAGAAAGATAATAACCCGGCTTTTTCATTAAATAGTGATGTGTCTCAGGCGTTTCGCCACGCCACCACGCCGGACGGGTATATTTTAAAATACCGCCAACCTGTGCCCAGGTGAGATTCATCCGCATCAATGTATGCACCAGACGAATGCCTTGTGCATTCCCCTCAAAATGACATAAGTCCTGACGAATCTTGCGCCGCAGCTCGTTAAGCGGTTCTTCCCCGTCCCGTAAACGTAGTGCCGCCACGCTGCAGCGATCGTCAGTCAGAGGCTGGCTTTCGGCATCTTCCGGGTGCAAACGTTGGCGAAACCAGTCATTTATCGCTGCTTCGCCAAAATGACCAAACGGCGGATTGCCGATATCGTGCATCAGGCATGACATCTCAACAATGCTTTCAAAAGGTCCGGTCAGTTCATCCAGGCCGTATGCTTCCAGCAATTTAAGCTCTTTCAGACGGCTTAAAATTTCTTTGGCGATGTAGCGCCCCACCTGCTGAACTTCCATTGAGTGGGTAAGACGCGTGCGCACGGCAGCATTGCGCTCCAGTGGAAAAACCTGGGTCTTTTGTTGCAGACGACGAATTGCCGGAGAGTTGATGATACGCCCGCGATCGCTCTCGAAGATCCGCAGAATCTCATGTTCGGTTTTAACGCCCTGCGGTGAACGGTAACGACGATGCCAGTTTATTTTTTTTCGGAAATCAATCTGTGCCATGTCCTCTCCCGCGTGAGAAATACGCTTCCCCGTAAGCGCATGGTAAACTATGCCTTCAAATCGGGCTTATCGCGAGTAAATCTATGAAAATCGGCATCATTGGTGCAATGGAAGAAGAAGTTACGCTGCTGCGTGACAAAATCGAAAACCGTCAAACTATCAGTCTCGGCGGTTGCGAAATCTATACCGGCCAACTGAATGGAACCGAGGTTGCGCTTCTGAAATCGGGCATCGGTAAAGTCGCTGCGGCGCTGGGTGCCACTCTGCTGTTGGAACACTGCAAGCCAGATGTGATTATTAACACCGGTTCTGCCGGTGGCCTGGCACCGACGCTGAAAGTGGGCGATATCGTTGTCTCGGACGAAGCACGTTATCACGACGCGGATGTCACGGCATTTGGTTATGAATACGGTCAGTTACCAGGCTGTCCGGCAGGCTTTAAAGCTGACGATAAACTGATCGCTGCCGCTGAGGCCTGCATTGCCGAACTAAATCTTAACGCTGTACGTGGCCTGATTGTTAGCGGCGACGCTTTCATCAACGGTTCTGTTGGTCTGGCAAAAATCCGCCACAACTTCCCACAGGCCATTGCTGTAGAGATGGAAGCGACGGCAATCGCCCATGTCTGCCACAATTTCAACGTCCCGTTTGTCGTAGTACGCGCCATCTCCGACGTGGCCGATCAACAGTCTCATCTTAGCTTCGATGAGTTCCTGGCTGTTGCCGCTAAACAGTCCAGCCTGATGGTTGAGTCACTGGTGCAGAAACTGGCACATGGCTAAGTCACTGTTCAGGGCGCTGGTCGCCCTGTCTTTTCTTGCGCCACTGTGGCTCAACGCCGCGCCGCGCGTCATCACGCTTTCTCCCGCCAACACTGAACTTGCCTTTGCCGCCGGGATCACGCCGGTTGGGGTCAGCAGCTATTCCGACTATCCTCCACAAGCGCAAAAGATTGAGCAGGTTTCCACCTGGCAGGGGATGAATCTGGAACGCATTGTCGCGCTGAAACCCGATCTGGTGATTGCCTGGCGTGGAGGTAATGCCGAGCGGCAGGTTGACCAGCTGGCTTCGCTGGGAATAAAAGTGATGTGGGTCGATGCGACAAGCATTGAACAAATTGCCAATGCGTTACGTCAACTGGCCCCCTGGAGTCCGCAACCAGACAAGGCCGAACAAGCCGCGCAATCCCTGCTGGATCAGTACGCGCAATTGAAAGCGCAATATGCTGATAAACCTAAAAAACGTGTTTTTCTGCAATTCGGCATTAATCCGCCATTTACCAGTGGAAAAGAGTCGATTCAGAACCAGGTACTCGAAGTTTGTGGCGGAGAAAACATCTTTAAAGATAGCCGGGTTCCCTGGCCGCAAGTTAGCCGCGAACAGGTGTTAGCACGCGCGCCACAGGCGATAGTCATTACAGGCGGACCGGACCAAATTCCTAAAATCAAACAATACTGGGGTGAACAGCTCAAAATTCCCGTTATTCCTCTCACGAGTGACTGGTTTGAACGTGCAAGCCCACGTATTATCCTCGCTGCACAACAGCTCTGTAATGCGCTTTCACAGGTAGATTAGCGCCTGACCTTTTCAGGTGCTCAGTGGGGATTGAACAATGCTCGTCTATTGGCTGGATATAGTCGGCACAGCGGTATTTGCCATCTCCGGCGTTTTGTTAGCCGGAAAATTGCGTATGGACCCTTTTGGTGTTCTGGTACTGGGCGTGGTTACCGCAGTAGGCGGCGGGACAATTCGCGACATGGCGCTGGATCACGGCCCGGTATTTTGGGTGAAAGATCCCACCGATCTGGTCGTTGCAATGGTCACCAGCATGCTGACCATCGTGCTGGTGCGCCAGCCAAGACGCTTACCAAAATGGATGTTGCCGGTGCTGGACGCCGTTGGTCTGGCGGTGTTTGTCGGCATTGGCGTGAATAAAGCCTTTAATGCGGAAGCCGGTCCGTTAATCGCGGTTTGTATGGGCGTCATTACTGGCGTTGGCGGCGGGATCATTCGTGATGTACTGGCCCGCGAAATCCCCATGATTTTACGTACAGAAATTTACGCAACTGCCTGTATTATCGGCGGTATTGTCCACGCTACGGCTTATTACACATTTTCCGTACCACTGGAAACAGCCAGTATGATGGGCATGGTCGTGACGCTATTGATTCGACTGGCGGCTATTCGTTGGCATCTTAAGCTACCGACGTTTGCGCTGGATGAGAATGGGCGTTGAAGAGAGAAGATGTGCCGGATAGTTTATCCGGCACATGAACAACAGATTAGATACTAAAGGAAGAACCGCAACCGCAGGTGCTTTTCGCGTTCGGGTTGGTCACGATGAAACGAGAACCTTCCAGACCTTCGGTATAGTCAACGGAACCGCCGACCAGATATTGCAGGCTCATCGGATCAACCACCAGGCCAACGCCCTGTTTTTCGATGGTCATATCGCCTTCGTTCACCTGATCATCAAAGGTGAAACCATACTGGAAGCCGCTGCAACCGCCACCGGTGATATACACGCGTAATTTCAGATTCGGGTTATCTTCGTCAGCGATCAGGCTTTTAACTTTGTTGGCTGCTGCGTCGGTAAACTCCAGCGGCAGTGCTACGTCATCACTCATATTTTGCTCCAAACGACATCGGCAATTGGGCAAATTCTAACCCAATAATAATCGCCATTATCTAATACCCTGGTATTTCGTTCAAGTATTCTCGCTGGCTGATGCGGCCTTGCTTCGCGCCAGTTGCTCAGCTTCCTGTTTTGCCAGCGTGCGCGCAAGAATCGCCGAGTATAGCGGTTTCCCGCCGGTAAATTGTGCTAATAGTGTTGCGCCAAGACCGGTAATAATCATTGGCAAAATGAGCTGGTAGTTATCGGTCATTTCCAGAACCAGAATGATTCCCGTTAACGGCGCGCGAATAGATGCCGCCAGTAACGCCCCCATTCCGGCAATAGCAAAAGTGCCTGCTTCAAGGTGATATTGCGGAAACAGCTCAACGGCAACCATTCCGAAAGCGGTTCCCAGCACAGTACCCAGCGCCAGCATAGGGGCAAAAATACCGCCCGGCGCGCCGGAAGAGAAACAGAGTAAGGTGGTAATGACCCGCGCGACGAAGATAAACACCAGCATTCCCATGCTGAAATTCCCTGCGGTAGCGATAGGAATCAGGTTAAAGCCGCCGCCCGACGTTGCTGGTGCCACAAACCCCAGCAATCCACACAGACCGCCAATTGCACCGCCCATCAGTACCCATTTGGTAATATTGCCGCCGTGCACACGGTGCAGCAAATCCTGCATCCCCAGCACCCATTTATTAAAAATAGGGCCGAAAATGCCAAAAATAATACCGAGGATCAGATAAAGCCACAGCGTATTAAGCGGCGCGTCAGAAAGTTTACCGACGTCAATCAATGCAACTTCATGATTAAAAATCCGGTACATAATGGTCGACATAATGACGCCAATAAATACCGCTTTAATCGAAATTAACGTATAGCGAAACTGCGGACGCATCTCTTCGATAATAAACAAAATACCCGCTAGCGGGGCGTTAAAGGCCGCCGCCAGACCCGCCGCCGCACCGGTTGCCAACAGCGTATGGCGAGCTTCATCACCTTTCAGGCGGAAAATATCAAGCACCATGCGACCGATATTGCCGCCGATCTGTACGGTTGGCCCTTCGCGCCCCAACACCATGCCTCCGCCGAGTGTCCCCAGCCCGCCAAAGAATTTCACCGGCAACACACGCCACCAGCGAACGGGACGTTGATCTTCCAGCGCCCCTTCAATTTCCGGGATCCCCGAACCACCTGCTTCCGGCGCGTATTTGCGCACCAAAAAGTAGCCGAACATCGCCAGCACCGCCGAACAGAGAAAAGCGACGGTTAACAGAAGCGGATAATTATCAGCAGTATGTACCAGCGCCCCCATACGCTGGTTCTGCAACCAGGCGACACCTTTGTCAAAAGCAACCGCAGCCAGCCCGACAAGCGTGCCGACGACTGCCGCCATAAACAAAATGGCTAACGGGGTTTTATCGCGCTCAAGAAGTTGGCGAATCAGTTGTCTGCGTCGCAGGCGCGCGGCCTGCGGTGTTTCTAAAGAGGGAGTATCAGTTTTCATCCAATGATCACTTATTGGTCATACAAATAAGATGACGGCATTTTACTCGCACGTTCCATGAAAATCCTTTGCAAAGCGTAATGTTTCAAATGCACAAAACTTTTATACTCTAAGAAATCAGGATTGCACCAGTACAAGCAGCCTGATGTTTGACGAGTATTTAACTTGTTATGAATAACATAGAATAGCAGCCATTCACTTTTTCTACGAATCAGGAACCCTCCATGAGTAAGTCTGAAAATCTTTACAGCGCAGCGCGCGAGCTGATCCCTGGCGGTGTGAACTCCCCTGTTCGCGCCTTTACTGGCGTGGGCGGCACTCCACTGTTTATCGAAAAAGCGGACGGCGCTTATCTGTACGATGTTGATGGCAAAGCCTATATCGATTATGTCGGTTCCTGGGGGCCGATGGTGCTGGGCCATAACCATCCGGCGATCCGCAATGCCGTGATTGAAGCCGCCGAGCGTGGTTTAAGCTTTGGTGCACCAACCGAAATGGAAGTGAAAATGGCGCAACTGGTGACCGAACTGGTCCCGACCATGGATATGGTGCGCATGGTGAACTCCGGCACTGAAGCGACCATGAGCGCCATCCGCCTGGCCCGTGGTTTTACCGATCGCGACAAAATTATTAAATTTGAAGGTTGTTACCACGGTCACGCTGACTGCCTGCTGGTGAAAGCCGGTTCTGGCGCACTCACGTTAGGCCAGCCAAATTCGCCGGGCGTTCCGGCAGATTTCGCCAAACATACCTTAACCTGTACTTATAACGATCTGGCCTCTGTACGCGCCGCGTTTGAGCAATACCCGCAAGAGATTGCCTGTATTATCGTCGAGCCGGTGGCAGGCAATATGAACTGCGTTCCACCGCTGCCAGAGTTCCTGCCAGGTCTGCGCGCGCTGTGCGACGAATTTGGCGCGTTGCTGATCATCGATGAAGTGATGACCGGTTTCCGCGTAGCGCTAGCTGGCGCACAGGATTATTACGGTGTGGAACCGGATCTCACCTGCCTCGGCAAAATCATCGGCGGTGGAATGCCGGTAGGCGCATTCGGTGGTCGTCGTGATGTAATGGATGCGCTGGCCCCGACCGGTCCGGTCTATCAGGCGGGTACGCTTTCCGGTAACCCGATTGCGATGGCTGCTGGTTTCGCCTGTCTGAATGAAGTCGCGCAGCCGGGCGTTCACGAAACGCTGGATGAGCTGACAACACGTCTGGCAGAAGGTCTGCTGGAAGCGGCAGAAGAAGCCGGAATTCCGCTGGTGGTAAACCACGTTGGCGGCATGTTCGGTATTTTCTTTACCGACGCCGAGTCCGTGACGTGCTATCAGGATGTGATGGCCTGTGACGTGGAACGCTTTAAGCGTTTCTTCCATATGATGCTGGACGAAGGTGTTTATCTGGCACCGTCAGCGTTTGAAGCGGGCTTTATGTCTGTGGCGCACAGCATGGAAGATATCAATAACACCATCGATGCTGCACGTCGGGTGTTTGCGAAGTTGTGATGATTTTGCCTCGCCCACCGGGCGAGGCATTCAATTAACGGCTCTGCTTTCTCAACAAATAGATAAAATATGGCGCGCCGATAAAGGTCGACAGCAGCCCCGCTGGGATCTGGAATGGAAACAGCACCATTCGCCCACACCAGTCAGCGAACACCAGCAGTAATCCTCCCACCAGCGCCGAAATTACGATGTGTGGCATCGTCCGTCGAAAGCCCATCATCCGCGCAATATGCGGTGCCATTAAACCAACAAAACTCAACGGTCCAATGGTCATTGTCGCAGTCGCTGTCAGGCAAGCCGCTAACAGCAGCAGCGCAATTCGCGTCGGCGTCAGCGCCATCCCCACGGCTCGTGCGGTATCACCTCCCAGCGGTAAAATGGTCAGCCAGCGGCGGCACAGCGGGGTAATCGCCAGCAAAATCACCATCACAATTCCGGTACGCCAGACCTGCGCATCGGTCGCGTTGTAAGTCGAACCGGAAATCCAGGTCAGAACTTGCGCCATTCGCGGGTCACCACTTGCCTGCAACATCATCAAAAGCATGGTGAACGCGGTACTTAACGCCATCCCCGCCAGTAACATGCGGTGTGGGGAAAATCCACCGCGTCCGGCGGCGATCATAATGATCAACAGCGTCACCGCCGCGCCGAGACTGCCTGCAGGTAACAGCCAGCCAAAGGCATTACCCGGCACCAGAAACAGCATCAACACCACGCCAAACGCCGCGCCGGAGCTAATCCCCAGCACTTCCGGGCTTGCCATCGGGTTTCCGGTCAGCCGCTGAATAATACAGCCCGCCACCGCCAGCATGACGCCCGCAAACAGCGCCGCCATAATTCGCGGCCAGCGCCAGGGCATTAAATCCTCGAGCAACGCCCCGCTCGCCCACGTCCAGCCGTGCGCATCACGACCAAACGACAGCGCCACTACCACAGCCATCAACAGCAGCACGCCGCCCGCGAGGGCAAACGCCAGCACATGTTGGCGTTCAGTCGCGACACGATCGTTGACCTTCATATCCGGCGCGCTAATGCTGCGTAAACGCGGCAGCAGCCACAGTAGCAGCGGCGCACCGATCAACGCAGTGACCGAACCGGTGGAAACTTCCATCCACACGCGAGTCAGCCAGAGGATGATTTGATCAGAAAGCCACAGAATTAACGCACCAATCAGCGACGCCAGCATCAACCGTGGCAACAAACGCCGCGCCCCCAGCATTTTTGCCAGCAGTGGCGCGAACAACCCGATAAAGCCGATAATCCCCACTGCGTTCACCAGCAGCGCACTGATGACTATCGCCAGCGACAGCGCCGCCAGACGCGCGAGCGACAAGGCCAGCCCGAGGTTGCGCGCCACGCCATCATCAAGCCCCATCAGGGTTAACGGACGAAGTAGCAGTAACGTCAGCATCACGCCGCCCAGCAGCTGCGGCCATAAACGCTCAACGCCGCCCCAGTCGGTTTGCGTCAGCGTTCCGGTGCTCCAGAGGAACATGCTTTGTAGCTGGTCGTGATGGAAGATAACCAGTAACTGATTGATTGCCCCGCAATAAAGGCTCACCACCAGCCCCGCGAGGATCAGCGTTACCGGCGAAAGCCGTTTCCCCCACGCGACGCCAAAGACGATTAAGCCAACCACACAAGCCCCTGCCAGCGCAGCAAACTGGCTCGCCATCGCGCCGGGGATCGCCCAGAGCGTAGTGACGGTAATCCCCAGTTGCGCGCCTGTAGCAACGCCAAGTGTCGTCGGTTCCGCCAGCGGGTTACGCAGCACTTGCTGAAACAGCACACCCACCAGCCCCAGGCCCGCGCCCACCAGCAGCGAAATCGCCAGACGCGGCAACAAGCTGTAGTGAAAAATCATCTGCTCGATGACGTCAATATCCGGCGACCAGGCAGCCTGCGCCCACTGGCTACGCGGCAGCGCTTGCGAAAAGTTCATCCAGGTGAGCGCCGCTGCGACAATAACCAGCAGCGCCAGCAATAACGCCGGGAAAAGCGCAATTCGTTTACTCACGCTTTACCTCCGATGGCGTTATCCAGAATACGCACAAAGTGCATTGCCGAAAGCGTCGCGCCATAGAACCAGACCGCCGGAACGCGCTGAAAACGTCCTGCACGGACAAACGGCATGGCCTGCCACAGCGGGGTTGCCATTAGCGCATCCATGTCTTTGCTGTTGTCGTGATCAAAACAGAGCACATCAACGTCTTTATACGCTGCCAGACGATCGATACTGACGGCGGTACTGCCCCAGAAGTTGGTTTCCCCTTGCCAGGCATTTGGGATGCCGTACTCATCAAGAATTTCCTGGAACAAGCTGTTTGGACCGAAGACCAGCATATGGCGCGGATCGATAAGTGTCGTCAGCAATAACGGGCGCGCACCACGCTTCACAAAGCGGGGTTTCATGCTGCGGATAAAGTCTTCATAGTGCGCTAAATGCGTTTCTGCTGCGCTTTGCAGGTTAAGTAAATCTGCCATTTCCGTCAGTGACTTACGCGCCATCGCCAGCGGCTGTTTGCCGTCGCTGAAGTTAAATCCGCGCCCAGGCGCAATGCGTGCCAGCATTTCTGGTGAAGGGCCATACCCTGCCGACCAGACCATAAACGACGGTTTCATTTCGGTCAGCAGTTCAAGGTTAGGTTCTGTACGCAAACCAACGTCGATCACTGAGTCCGGCAATGGCGGCTCGCTGACCCACAGGCGATAGTTGATGGTGTCCGCCACGCCGTAAGGCACGATGCCGAGCGCCAGCAGTAATTCCACCGGCAACCACTCCAGCGCCACAATACGATTGGGATCAATAGCCGCCGCGTGGGCGGTATTCATCTGCCATAACAACGGAGAAAGCGCCATCGCCGTTAACAGTCGACGGCGCGAAATAAGAGGTAAGCCGCTCATCAATAAACAAAACTCACAGGTGCAGCACCCGCCGGATGCGGCAAAATACCCATCGGGATGCCATAAATCATTTCGAGGGTTTCGCCGCGCATAATTTCCGCAGGCGTTCCCTGAGCAATCATTTCACCGCCGCGCAGGGCGACCAGATAATCACAGTAACGCGCAGCCATATTGATATCGTGCAGCACGGCAATGACCGTCAGGCCACGCTCCTGACTTAAACGATGCACCAGCGCCAGCACGTCAACCTGGTGGGCGATATCCAGCGCCGAGGTCGGTTCGTCGAGCAACAGACAACGGCTATCCTGCGCCACCAGCATAGCGATCCACGCCCGCTGACGTTCGCCGCCAGAGAGACTATCGACCAGCCGATGCGCCAGCGGTTTTAAGCCAACCAGCGAAATCGCCTCTTCGACCTTTTCGCGATCTGCCGCGCCAAAGCGCCCCAGTGCGCCATGCCACGGGTAACGACCAATCGCCACCAGTTCACGCACGGTCATCCCTTCTGCCGGAGGAAGCTGCTGCGGCAAATAAGCCACTTTGCGGGCGAACGCTTTGCTGCTCCAGCTTTCCAGCGGCTGGGCATCAAGAAGAATCTCCCCTTCCGACGGTGGCTGGTGACGACCAAGCATTTTGAGCAGAGTGGATTTACCAGAACCGTTGTGACCAATCAGACCGGTCACTTTCCCGGCAGGAAAGGTTAACGACAGCGGATGCAAAAGCGTGCGCCCGGGCACACGAAAGGAGATATTACGCAGTGCAAAAGTGGTATCGGAATGATTCGTGTATTCCTGCATAACAGCCAACTTGTGAAGCGGGCACGGAAATCCGTGCCCCAAAGAAAAAATTAGAAGCGGAAGGTTGCGGTTGCAACGACCTGACGTTCTGCGCCCCAGAAGCAGCCATAGGTGTTAAAGCAGCTGGCGACGTATTCACGATCGAACAGGTTGTTGACATGCAGCGCCACGTTGGAGCCAGCCATGCCGACTCGTGCCAGATCATAACGCACTAACGCATCCACGACCGTATAACTTCCCACTTTAAAGGAGTTAGCCGGATCACCATAGCTGGAGCCAGTATAACGACCACCGGTGCCCAGCGTCAGACCTGAAAGCGGACCGTCAAAGAAGGTATAGTCAGCCCACAGCGAAGCCATGTGTTTTGGCACCTGTGCAGGCGTATTGCCTTTATAGGTAGTGTCGGTGGTGTATTCCGCATCGGTGTAAGTATAAGAACCTACTACGTTAACACTCGCCGACAGCGCCGCTTTCGCTTCGATTTCTACGCCACGAGCGCGGATCTCGCCACCTTCAACCGAGAAGAAGGAACCCTCAGGGTCCGCCATCAGGTTGTTGGTTTTAGTGAGATTATACACTGCACCAGTAACTACAATCGGACGATCTTCCGGTACATATTTCACGCCGACTTCATACTGCTTACCTTTAGACGGTGCAAAAATATTACCATCCTTCCCAACTTGCGAAGAAGGTTCAAACGATTCGCTATAGCTGAAGTAAGGTGTTACACCATTATCAAACAGGTAGTTAACACCACCACGCCAGGTAAACTGTTTGTCATCACGTTTATCGGTCGTTCCCGCTACGCGGTTAAGAGATTCTTGATCTGCCCAGTCGTAACGACCGCCCAGGGTGACCAGCACTTTATCCCACTGCGCCTGATCCTGAACATAAACACCCGTTTGTTTCTGCTTATTCAGAATGCGGTAAGGACCGGAGTTTGCCGGATCTTTCGCATTGAAATCGAAATCGGTATTCACCGGATTGTACAGATCGAGCAGTGGCACAGAGTCGTCGTAACCAAACCAGGCGTTGATGTCATTACGCATACGCATAAAGTCGACACCGGTCAACAGGGTGTGGTCGATATCGCCAGTGGCAAACTTGCTCTGCAACTGGGTATCAACGGAGAAGTTTTGCAGCTTCTCATCATCAACGACGTATTTACGTGCCAGATAATGGCCTTTATCCGCTGGCGCTAATGCCGCACACTGTTTGCTGTAAGCATTCGCCGGATCGGAGCAGACGCCGTAACCATAAACGCTGTTTTGCGAGGTTTTGTTTTCAGCAAAGCGCAGGTTCTGACGCACAGTAAAGGTGTCGTTAAATTCGTGATCGAAGCTGTAGCCCACCATCTTCTCATTACGAGAATAGGTGTTGTTCTTCGCCCCTTCGTTAAAGTCTGTCGGCAGACGCTTACCGTTCGGTAGCGGCTCAACAGTTCCCTCTTTCGGCAACCAGCCGTAATAACCGGTTTCCGGCTCGTTCTGGAAGTAAGAAAGGAAGGTGAAATTGGTTTTATCATCCGGACGCCAGGTGAACGCCGGTGCAATAGCATAACGCTGCTCTTCTGAGCCTTTCTGCTGGGCATTGGCAGAACGCGCAAGACCGGTCAGGCGATAAGAGTAAACACCGTCATCATCCAACGCATCGCTAAAGTCAAAACCAGTCTGGAACAGGCTGTCAGTACCGGCTTTAAACTGAACTTCTTTCAGCGGTTCGGTGGTCGGACGCTTGCTGACCATATTCAACAGACCGCCAGGACTGCTTTTACCGTAAAGCACGGAAACCGGGCCACGCATAATTTCAGCGCGTTCCAGCATATACGGGTCAATGACCGCATCGTTATAGAAGTTGCCCTGCAACTTCAGGCCATTCAGATAGTTATTCTGACTTTGGCCTTCTGCTGCAAAGCCGCGAATGATCAGGTGGTCATAGGTGTTGGATGCGCCACGCGTACCAACAGAGACACCCGGCGTGTAGCTAAGCGCCTCTTTTACTGACTTCGGCTGATGCAGCGCCATCTCTTCGGCGGTCACAACAGAAATAGACTGTGGCACTTTTTGAATCGGCGTATCTGTTTTGGTGCCGGTAGCGGACTGTCGCGCCGCAATAGTTGCAGCTGGCCCCCATGCGCTTTCTTGCGGCGCAGGTGCAGCGGTAACGGTGATAGTGTCTTCTTTCGGTTCAACCGCTGCCTGTGCATAAACAGACATGCCGCTAACCGCTGTGGCTACTACAACTGCGATTTTACGCAGTGAATGTTTTGGCTGAGCAGTTTTGGAACGCGCCATTGGTATATCTCTGATGTAAAGTGAATGATAACGTAAACGAGAATGATTATTATAAAGATAAGATAATATTCGAAACGCTGGCGGGTTCGCAAGCGGTACGCAATCTGAGCGTTCCTGAAGGGTTAATAAACAACCAGATGAAAAGAAAGGGTTAATACTTTAGGTGGGATGTTATTTTACCGGATGGCTACTCGCCATCCGGTATGTCACGCTTAGACGTTAATTACTACCAAACATATCCTTGATCCAACCGGCTACACCGTCGCTGTCTTTCTGCTCTTGCTGAGCAGGTTGCTGTTGCGGCTGTTGCTGCGGCTGAGAAGACTGATCAAACGGATTGCCTGACGGCTGCTGCTGCATCTCACTCTGCTGGCACAGCGATTGCGGATCGCTGGTCCAGACCGGCAAGACACGCATGCCACCGCTGCAAACAAAGTTGCCGTCGTAGTCCACGCCCATATCTGCAATATCTTCTGGCGGAACAAGATTCAGCGGCGTTGGCGTCTGGTTAGCCAGATAACGCTGATAAATCGACATTGCCCCGCTGGCTCCATACAGTTTGGTCGGTTGGTTGTTATCACGGCCGACCCAGGTGATGGTCACCGTGCTGCCGTCAATGCCCGCAAACCAGGTATCTACGTTGTTGTTGGTAGTCCCGGTTTTTCCCGCCAGATGCAGATTTGGATATTTCGCCCCAAGCTGACGCCCCGTACCACGTTGTACCACCTGCTGCATGGTCCATAGTGTCAGATACGCCGCCTGCGCCGGAACAGCGCGTTCTGCCTGCGGGAAGCTCTGATACAGCACCTTGCCATCTTCCGCGATTACCGAACGCAGCGCAGAAAGCGGAGCACGGTTACCGCCGCTGGCGATGGTCTGGAATGCCTGCGCCACTTCGATTGGCGTTAAGTTCAACGCCCCCAGCAGCATTGCCGGAACCGGATGCAGCTGATCTTTCGGTACGCCCAGTTTGATCCAGGTCTCCGTAACCGCAGGCAGCCCCAACGCCATGCCCAGATTCACCGTCGGCACGTTCATCGAACGGGTCAACGCATCTACCAGCATCACTCTGCCACTTTCGCTATAACGACGGTCATCATTCTGCGGTGACCAGACCTGGCCATTCGGCTGACGCAGCGCGATTGGTGCATCGGCAATCCACGTATTCAAACGATAGATTTTCGGCTGGCTTAAGGCAGTCAGATAAGTCGCTGGTTTTGCAAGAGAACCAATCGAGCGACGCGCCTGCATCGCACGGTTGTAGCCCGCAAACTGCGGCTCAGAACCACCGACCATCGCACGAACTTCACCACTAAAGCGGTCGACGACCACAATCGCAGTTTCAAGATCGCTCAGCTTACGCTGTTTCTTCAGTGCCGGAATGCCTTCCACGGCGGCTTTTTCTGCCGCGTCCTGTGCCACCGAGTCAAAGGTAGTGAAGATCTTCACGCCGGAGAGATCTTTTACCTTATCGCCCAGTTTTGCCTGCAGCTCCTGACGCACCAGTTGCATAAAGGCTGGCTGAGGAGAGATCACCCCACCGCGCGGCTGAACACCCAGCGGACGTGCACTCAACATGTCATAGAGTTCTTGATCAATAATCTGTTGCTGTTGCAGCAAACGTAGCACCAGGTTACGTCGCTCCAGCGCCAGTTTCGGGTTACGCCACGGATTGTAGATGGACGCCCCTTTCACCATACCCACCAACAGCGCCTGCTGGTCGAGGCTCAATTCTTCTACCGGGCGACCAAAGTAATACAAGCTCGCCAGCGGGAAGCCGCGGATTTCGTTGTCGCCGCTCTGACCGAGATACACCTCGTTCATATACAGCTCAAGAATACGGTCTTTGCTGTAACGCGCGTCCATGATCAGCGCCATGTAAGCTTCGTTCGCTTTACGCCAGTAAGAGCGCTCGCTGGAGAGGAACAGGTTTTTCACCAGCTGTTGCGTCAGCGTACTCGCACCCTGCACCGTGCGTCCGGCGGTCAGGTTTGCCAGCACCGCACGTCCGATGGAGTAGAGACTGATCCCATCATGCTCGTAGAAATGGCGGTCTTCTGTCGCCAGCAAAGTATCCACCAGCAAATCAGGGAAACCACTGCGCGGCACAAACAGACGTTGCTCACCGTTTGGCGAGGAGATCATGGTGATCAGGCGCGGATCAAGACGGAAGAAACCAAACTGACGGTTGTTCTCCATATTGACGATGGTCGCCAGATGATCGCCATCAAAGGTCAGACGCGCACGCACCTGCCCTTCTTTACTGTCCGGGAAATCAAACGGACGGCGGATCATCTCAATGCTGTTGGCCTGCACGGTAAATTCGCCAGGACGGGTCATTTTCGACACCTGACGATACTGGGTCGCCTCCAGCAGCTTCACCATTTCGTTCTTGCTGATGGTCATGTCTGGCTCAAGGTTGACCATTCGGCCATAAACTGCCGCGGGCAATTGCCAGACCTTGCCATCAATACGGCTGCGAATTTTTTGATCGAGATAAACGCCGTAAATGGCGATCAGCACGGCAAAAACGATAGCCAGTTTTAGCAGCAGCCATAGCCAGCCGCGTTTGCCACGAGGCTTACGCCCTTTGCCTTTGCCCTTACCTTTGCGCGGCATCGGTTCTTCATCCTCATAGTCATCATAATCGTCGTAATCGTCATCTTCGTAACGACGACGGCTTACCTTTTGTTTTACCGGACGCGTCGGTTTCCCTTTGCGTCCAATTGGCTCGCGGTCATTCCCGGCCATGCTTTTTCTCCGCAATATTCAGGCGCAAAAGCCCGATTTTCTGTTCTTCTGTTGCAAGACAGAAGAAGATATCTCTCAAATTTGCTTTGGTCTTCACGAATACTTTTTCGTCCGTCGCGTCGGTGCTGTGTTTGCCGGGTCGTCCGGCCAGACGTGTTTGGGATAACGCCCTTTCATCTCTTTTTGCACCTCACGGTACGCTCCTTTCCAGAAGGCGCTCAAATCACGCGTGATTTGCAGCGGCCTTTGGGCAGGGGAAAGCAACTCCAGCACCAGCGGCACGCGCCCCTGAGCGATCGTCGGATTGGTGGCCTCACCAAACATCTCCTGCATTCTCACCGCCAGCGCGGGCGGATTATCTTCATGATAACGAATGACGATCCGGCTTCCCGTCGGCACAGTGTAATGCGCAGGCAATTCACTATCCAGACGTTGCTGCATTCCCCAATCAAGTAATCCGCGTAGTGCCTGATAAATGTCGAGTGATTTCAGGCCGCGTAGTGAATGTACGCCAGTCATATGTGGCAGCAGCCACGTTTCCAGCGTCGCCAACAAACTCTCATCATCAACCGCTGGCCAGTCATATTCCGGCAACCACTTTGCGGCGCATAACAAACGCAAGCGTAGCTGTTCCGCTTCCGCCGTCCAGTTGAGCACGCTTAAACCTTTATCACGAATGCCGTTAAGCATCGCCTGATGCAACTCGTCTTCCGAGGGTTTCGCCAGTGGCTGCACTTTCACCGTCAACTGACCGATTTGCAGCCGACGCCAGGCTTTCAGCGTGCCTTGCGCGTCATCCCATTCCACGGTGTCAGACTGCTGTACCAGCTGCGGACAGCGTTGTACTAACTCATCAATATCGACCGGTAGCGCCAGTAAAATCCGTGCATCCGGCGAGGCGCTGCCCTGCAATAATAACGGTGCGATCAACCATTCGTGGCGGCTTAGCGCATCGTCGGCATCGAGCATCGCCCCCATGCCGTTTGCCAGTTGATAGCGTCCATCTTGCCCACGGCGACGAGCAATGCGATCGGCATACGCCCCGGCAAGTAGCGGCGCGATAAGAGAACTGTCTGCCTCACCGCCGCGTACGTTTAAACGTTTTAACAGTTGCTGACTACGTTGCTGCCAGGCTGGTTGATTGCGCGAAAACGCCACGCCCAGGTCACTATTGCCCATCCGTGGCGGCTCTTCGAGAATGGCGGCAATTTTTGCCGCGGTAGCAGCTTCGTCGTCGTTCTTCGCGCTAACCAGCATTGCCGCTAAACGCGGATCGTTACCCAGCGCTGCCATTTTTTGCCCTTGCGCACTAAGCCGTTCACCGTCCAGCGCCCCCAGCATCCGTAACATGCGTTTCGCGGCCAGTAGATTCACCGTTGGCGGTTGATCCAGCCAGCTCATCTGCGCCGGATCGCTGCATCCCCATTGCAGTAATTCCATCAGCAAACCGGAAAGATCGCTTTGTAATATCTCCGGTTCACTTTGCGCGGCAGCGCGTTCTGCTTGTTCTTTGGCGATTAAATGCAGGCAGATACCCGGCTCCAGACGCCCGGCGCGCCCGGCACGCTGCGTCATGGATGCCTGACTAACGCGTTGAGTAATCAGTCGCGTAAGCCCCGTGCGCGGATCAAAGCGCGCCACCCTTTCCTGAGCACAATCCACCACCAGACGAATACCTTCAATGGTTAAACTGGTTTCAGCAATATTGGTCGCCAGCACCACTTTGCGCATTCCTTGCGGTGCCGGAAGGATCGCTTTTCGCTGATCGTTCAGCGACAACGCGCCATACAGCGGGCAGAGCAACACATCACTGCCGATGCGCGAAGCCAGTTGTTCCTGCACGCGCTGAATTTCTCCGACGCCAGGTAAAAATAACAGTAATGATCCACTTTCCTGACGCAGCATTTCGGCGGTGGCTACCGCAACGGCTTCGTCAAAACGCTGATGCGCGGGCAGCGGTAAATAACGGCGTTCAACCGGAAACGAGCGCCCTTCTGAGATGACGACGGGCGCTTCTGGCAGCATTTGCTGCAAGCTGTCGTTGTCCAGCGTAGCCGACATAATCAGCAGTTTAAGGTCATCACGCAGACCTTGTTGCACATCGAGTAACAGCGCCAACGCCAAATCCGCCTGCAAGCTGCGCTCATGAAACTCATCGAGGATCACCAATCCAACACCGCTCAGTTCCGGGTCACGCTGGATCATGCGCGTCAGCACGCCTTCGGTAACCACTTCCAGGCGGGTATTCGGCCCGACGCGGTTTTGCGCACGCATCCGGTAGCCAACGGTATCGCCTGGCTTTTCGTTAAGCAGCTCCGCCAGTCGTTGCGCAACGTTACGCGCCGCCAAACGACGCGGCTCCAACAGGATAATTTTCCCGTTAATGCCGGGATGCGCCAGCAGTTGCAGCGGCAGCCAGGTTGATTTCCCGGCCCCGGTCGGCGCACTTAATAACACCTGCGATGCACAATCGAGAGCGGTAAGTAATTCAGGTAAGACGGCAGCAACGGGCAACGACGACACAAAACGCTCCAGAGGGTTAACATTCTTCGCGGCACATTGTAGCATCGCGGTAATTCATAACCGAGTGCCTCACATGTCTGAACCGCAACGGCTGTTCTTTGCTATCGACTTACCTGCAGAAATCCGCGAACAGATTATCCACTGGCGCGCCACACACTTCCCACCTGACGCGGGACGTCCGGTCGCCGCCGATAATTTGCATCTGACTCTGGCATTTTTAGGCGAAGTGAGCGCCGAGAAAGAGAAGGCGCTTTCTCTTTTAGCCGGGCGGATTCGTCAACCGGGTTTCACACTCACGCTTGATGACGCCGGTCAATGGCTGCGTTCGCGTGTGGTGTGGTTAGGGATGCGTCAGCCACCACGCGGCTTAATCCAGCTGGCGAATATGCTCCGTTCACAGGCTGCCCGCAGCGGTTGTTTTCAAAGCAATCGTCCGTTTCATCCACATATTACCTTATTGCGCGACGCCAGCGAGGCGGTGACAATCCCGCCGCCAGGTTTTAACTGGTCGTATACGGTGACGGAGTTCACCCTTTACGCCTCCTCGTTTGCCCGTGGACGCACACGCTACACGCCGCTAAAACGCTGGGCGCTAACGCAATAACAAGGATTGTCGTAATGGAATTTTCTCCCCCTCTACAGCGCGCGACGCTAATTCAGCGTTACAAACGTTTTTTAGCCGATGTGATCACACCCGATGGTCGCGAATTAACGCTACACTGCCCGAATACGGGTGCGATGACCGGTTGTGCAACGCCTGGCGATACCGTCTGGTATTCAACTTCAGACAACACCAAACGGAAATACCCACACACCTGGGAATTAACTCAAAGCCAGAGCGGCGCATTTATTTGCGTCAATACGCTTTGGGCTAACAGGCTGACGAAAGAGGCTATCCTTAATGAATCAATTTCAGAACTGTCAGGCTATAGCTCGCTGAAAAGCGAAGTAAAATACGGCGCAGAACGCAGCCGTATTGACTTTATGTTGCAGGCGGATTCGCGTCCAGACTGCTATATTGAAGTGAAATCGGTTACGTTAGCGGAGAACGAACAGGGATATTTTCCCGATGCGGTCACTGAACGAGGTCAGAAACACCTTCGGGAGTTGATGAGCGTAGCGGCTGAAGGCCAGCGTGCGGTTATCTTTTTTGCCGTGCTGCATTCAGCCATTACACGGTTTTCACCCGCGCGCCACATCGATGAGAAATACGCGCAACTATTGTCAGAAGCTCAACAGAGGGGGGTAGAAATTCTGGCTTACAAAGCGGAACTTTCTGCTGAAGGCATGGCTCTTAAAAAATCACTGCCGGTTACATTGTAGTAAAGTATGTAACTGGTTAATTTACATTCTGGTCGCGTGCGCAAATACGCTTTTCCTCACACAGTTGTCAAGTGTTACGTTTAGATAATTGCTATCCGGAAAAGCATCTGCTATTTATAGCGGCCTCATTTTTCCCCCGAACATGGGGATCGATAGTGCGTGTTAAGGAGAAGCAACATGCAAGAAGGGCAAAACCGTAAAACATCGTCCCTGAGTATTCTCGCCATCGCTGGGGTGGAACCATATCAGGAGAAGCCGGGCGAAGAGTATATGAATGAAGCCCAGCTGGCGCACTTCCGTCGTATTCTGGAAGCATGGCGTAATCAACTCAGGGATGAAGTCGATCGCACCGTTACACATATGCAGGATGAAGCAGCCAACTTCCCGGACCCGGTAGACCGTGCAGCCCAGGAAGAAGAGTTCAGCCTCGAACTGCGTAACCGCGATCGCGAGCGTAAGCTGATCAAAAAGATCGAGAAGACGCTGAAAAAAGTGGAAGACGAAGATTTCGGCTACTGCGAGTCCTGCGGTGTTGAAATTGGTATTCGCCGTCTGGAAGCGCGCCCGACAGCCGATCTGTGCATCGACTGCAAAACGCTGGCTGAAATTCGCGAAAAACAAATGGCTGGCTAATTACAGCCGTTCCATCACGTTTACCACAGGCGGGAAATGCTCCCGCCTTATTTTTTGTTCAACGAGATGACAGACACACACTATATTGGCCGCTTTGCCCCCTCTCCTTCCGGCGAGCTTCATTTTGGCTCTCTGATTGCCGCGCTTGGCAGCTATTTACAGGCTCGCGCTCGGCAAGGTCGCTGGCTGGTACGCATTGAAGATATAGACCCGCCTCGTGAAGTTCCCGGTGCCGCAGAGACTATCCTGCGCCAGCTGGAACATTACGGTCTGCACTGGGACGGCGACGTTCTCTGGCAATCGCAACGTCACGACGCCTATCGCGAAGCACTCGCCTGGTTACATGAGCAAGGACTAAGTTATTACTGCACCTGCACGCGCGCGCGTATTCAAAGCATTGGCGGTATTTACGACGGCCATTGCCGGGAATTGCATCATGGACCAGACAACGCCGCAGTACGTATCCGCCAGCAGCATCCGGTCACGCAATTTACTGATCAGCTGCGCGGCATTATTCACGCCGACGAAAAACTGGCGCGGGAAGATTTTATTATTCATCGCCGTGATGGTTTGTTTGCCTATAACCTGGCGGTGGTGGTGGATGATCACTTCCAGGGCGTGAGCGAAATTGTCCGCGGGGCAGATTTGATCGAACCGACAGTGCGGCAAATCTCGCTGTACCAGCTTTTTGGCTGGAAAGTGCCAGATTACATTCATTTACCGCTGGCGCTTAACACACAAGGCGCTAAACTTTCCAAGCAGAATCATGCGCCTGCGTTGCCGAAAGGCGATCCACGCCCGGTACTAATCGCGGCACTTCAATTTCTGGGTCAGCAGGCAGAAGCACACTGGCAGGATTTCAGCGTCGAGCAAATCCTTCAGTCAGCCGTCAAAAACTGGCGGCTTACCGCCGTGCCTGAGTCGGCAATTGTAAATTCAACATTCTCAAATGCGTCATGCTGAGCTATGATTAGCCGCTATTTTTTTGTCCTGAATGATGTTTGACACTACCGAGGTGTACTATTTTTACCCGAGTCGCTAATTTTTGCCGCAAGGTGCTAAGCCGCGAGGAAAGCGAGGCTGAACAGGCAGTCGCCCGTCCACAGGTGACGGTGATCCCGCGTGAGCAGCATGCTATTTCCCGCAAAGATATCAGTGAAAATGCCCTGAAGGTAATGTACAGGCTCAATAAAGCGGGATACGAAGCCTGGCTGGTTGGCGGCGGCGTGCGCGACCTGTTACTTGGCAAAAAGCCGAAAGATTTTGACGTAACCACTAACGCCACGCCTGAACAGGTACGTAAACTGTTCCGTAACTGCCGGCTGGTGGGTCGCCGTTTCCGTCTGGCTCATGTGATGTTTGGCCCGGAGATTATCGAAGTTGCGACCTTCCGTGGACATCACGAAGGTAACGTCAGCGACCGCACGACCTCCCAACGCGGGCAAAACGGCATGTTGTTGCGCGACAACATTTTCGGCTCCATCGAAGAAGACGCCCAGCGCCGCGATTTCACTATCAACAGCCTGTATTACAGCGTGGCAGATTTTACCGTCCGTGATTACGTTGGCGGCATGAAGGATCTGAAGGACGGCGTTATCCGTCTGATTGGTAACCCGGAAACGCGCTACCGTGAAGATCCGGTACGGATGCTGCGCGCGGTACGTTTTGCCGCCAAATTGGGTATGCGTATCAGTCCTGAAACCGCAGAACCGATCCCTCGCCTGGCTACCCTGCTGAACGATATTCCTCCTGCACGTCTGTTTGAAGAATCTTTGAAACTGCTGCAAGCGGGCTACGGTTACGAAACCTATAAGCTGCTGTGTGAATATCATCTGTTCCAGCCGCTGTTCCCGACCATTACCCGCTACTTCACGGAAAATGGCGACAGCCCGATGGAGCGGATCATTGAACAGGTGCTGAAGAATACCGATACGCGTATCCATAACGATATGCGCGTGAACCCGGCGTTCCTGTTTGCCGCCATGTTCTGGTACCCACTGCTGGAGACGGCACAGAAGATCGCCCAGGAAAGTGGCCTGACCTATCACGACGCTTTCGCGCTGGCGATGAACGACGTGCTGGACGAAGCCTGCCGTTCACTGGCGATCCCGAAACGTCTGACGACGTTAACCCGCGATATCTGGCAGTTGCAGTTGCGTATGTCCCGTCGTCAGGGTAAACGCGCATGGAAACTGCTGGAGCATCCTAAGTTCCGTGCGGCTTATGACCTGTTGGCCTTGCGAGCTGAAGTTGAACGTAACGCTGAACTGCAGCGTCTTGTGAAATGGTGGGGTGAGTTCCAGGTTTCCGCGCCACCAGACCAAAAAGGGATGCTCAACGAGCTGGATGAAGAGCCGTCACCGCGTCGCCGTTCTCGTCGTCCACGCAAACGCGCACCGCGTCGTGAGGGTACCGCATGACAGTGGCGTATATTGCCATAGGCAGCAATCTGGCCTCTCCACTGGAGCAGGTCAATGCTGCCCTGAAAGCATTAGGCGATATCCCTGAAAGCCACATTCTTGCCGTTTCTTCGTTCTACCGCACCCCACCGCTGGGGCCGCAAGATCAACCCGATTACTTAAACGCAGCCGTGGCGCTGGAAACCTCTCTTGCACCTGAAGAGCTACTCAATCACACACAGCGTATCGAATTGCAGCAAGGTCGCGTCCGTAAAGCGGAACGCTGGGGACCGCGTACGCTGGATCTCGACATCATGCTGTTTGGTAATGAAGTGATAAATACCGAACGCCTGACCGTTCCGCACTACGATATGAAGAATCGTGGATTTATGCTGTGGCCACTGTTTGAAATTGCGCCGGGACTGGTGTTTCCTGATGGGGAGACGTTGCGTCAAATCTTACATACAAGAGCATTTGACAAATTAAACAAATGGTAATTTATTTATATTGCGAATATAAATATTTTCTGAAAATCACACCACCTCTCTTTCCTTAATAACGATTTTACTTTAAACATTTTTATAGAAACATAATATAAATTCCCGCAGATAAATATCAATCCCATCTCCATACCCTAACCAATTGCACTTGTGAACTTATTTTTACTTAATTTTGAATTAAGTAAATTTAATTTGTTTAAAAGCTTCTAAAGTGCACAATAGGCGACCTAATGAACAATGGTTGTAAATTTGGGTAACAAATATCATTGCTCATTAATATCTAACATTTGTTTCTCCTATTTGTGTCATGAATAGTCATTCTTCAAACATGTAGTCTGACTAATGGAATTTTATTCAAGGATTTTTATGTCTAAAAAATTAGGTTTTGCCCTGTCTGGTCTTATGCTGGCAATGGTTGCAGGTACTGCTTCTGCTGATATGGACGGTGGTCAGTTAAATATCAGTGGCCTGGTTGTTGATAACACCTGTGAAACCCGTGTTGACGGCGGTAACAAAGATGGCCTGATCCTGCTGCAAACCGCAACCGTTGGTGAAATCGATGCAGGCGTACTCGAAACTACCGTTGGTGCCAAGGCTAAACCTTTCAGCATCACCGTTGATTGCAGCAAAGCAAACCCTGCACCGGGCAGCTCTGCCAAAATGACCTTCGGTTCCGTGTTCTTTGGTAACAGCAAAGGTACGCTGAACAACGATATGTCTATCAATAACCCATCTGACGGTGTGAATATTGCTCTGCACAACATTGACGGTTCCACTGTTAAGCAGGTAAAAATTAATAATCCTGGCGATGTTTACACTAAAGCACTGGACGCGACCACTAAATCTGTAACCTATGATTTTAAAGCATCCTATGTTCGTGCTGTAAATGACCAGACGGCAACTGCTGGTTATGTAAAAACCAATACCGCATATACCGTTACTTATCAGTAATATTTCACCGAATTAATTGATTTAGTGAATATATAGGGAATAACATTGCCTGTAATTATGACAATGATTATTCCCTGTTCTAAATAATTCGATCAGGGATGGTTTATGTTTTTTAATACAAAACATACTGTAGCATTATGCTTTGCAACCTGTTTAGCTTTTAGCTCTTCAGCTATTGCAGATATCGTCATTTCAGGTACACGCGTTATTTACACAAGCGATCAAAAAAGTGTCAATGTACGTCTGGAAAATAAAGGCAATAACCCATTGCTGGTCCAGAGTTGGTTAGATACCGGAGATGATAACGCCGAACCTGGCAGTATCAATGTCCCATTTACGGCGACTCCCCCTGTTTCACGTATTGACGGCAAACGCGGTCAAACAATCAAGCTGATGTATACCGGCAGGTCTGCTTTACCCAAAGATCGGGAAAGTGTGTTTTGGTTCAATGTCCTCGAAGTTCCACCAAAACCCGACGCGGAAAAAATGGCTAACCAAAGCATGTTGCAACTGGCATTCCGTACTCGCATCAAACTGTTTTATCGTCCGGAAGGACTCACCGGAATACCTTCCGATGCTCCGGCTGCACTGAAGTGGTCGTGGACAACATCCGGCGGCAAAGTGGCGCTTCGTGTCGTTAATCCTACCCCCTTCTACGTCTCTTTCAGCAGTGGTGACGTTGTCGCCAGCGGAAAGCGTTATCCGTTAGACGTCAAAATGATCGCGCCACGCAGTGAAGATGCCATCACAGTTAATGGGATCAGTAGCAAAGTGAGTTCTGCAAAAGTTCACTTCTTTGCCATTAATGATTTTGGCGGCGCGATTGAAGGCAATGCCACTCTATAAAGTCTTCAAAACCACACGCAGCAGGAAGCAAAACGTGAACAAAAAAACAACTACAAATTATCACTATCCCTTTACGCATATCGCCACGTTTTGCGCACTGCTTTACAGCAGTAGTGCTTTAAGCGCCGAGCACGTTGAATATGACAATACCTTCCTGATGGGTCGTGATGCTTCAAATATTGATCTTAGTCGCTATAGCGAGGGTAACCCAACATTACCAGGCCTTTACGACGTCAGCGTTTATATCAACGACCAGCCCGTCACCAACCAGAGCATTGCCTTTGTTACGGTTGAGGGTAAGAAAAACGCTCAGGCTTGTCTCACCCTGAAGAACTTATTGCAGTTTCATATCAATCAACCCGATATCAATGCTGCTAATGCCGTGCTGCTTGCAAGAGATAACGAACTCGGGGATTGCCTCAACCTGGCGGAACTCATCCCCCAGACGTCGATTCGTTATGATGTCAACGATCAGCGCCTGGACATCTATGTTCCCCAGGCATGGGTAATGAAAAATTACCAAAACTATGTTGATCCTTCCTTGTGGGAAAACGGTATCAACGCGGCCATGTTGTCTTACAACGTCAACGCATATCACAGTGAAAGCCCCGACAGGAAAAATGACAGTGTTTATGCTGCTTTTAATGGCGGTATGAATTTAGGAGCATGGCGGTTACGCGCTACCGGTAACTACAGTTGGAGGAATGATTCAGACAGTAATTATGACTTTCAAAATCGCTACCTCCAGCGCGATCTCGCATCCTTACGCTCGCAGTTAATTGTCGGCGAGTCATATACCACGGGTGAAACCTTCGATTCAGTCAGCATTCGGGGAGTTCGCTTATATAGCGACAGTCGTATGTTACCCCCTGCGTTAGCCAGTTTTGCGCCAATTATTCATGGTGTTGCGAACACTAACGCCAAGGTCACTATTACCCAGGGCAGTTATAAGATCTATGAAACTACCGTACCGCCAGGTGCGTTTGTCATCGATGATCTTAGCCCATCGGGTTACGGCAGCGATCTTATCGTCACTATTGAAGAAGCGGATGGTTCGAAGCGAACTTTCTCGCAACCATTTTCATCAGTTGTACAGATGTTACGACCAGGCGTCGGTCGCTGGGATATCAGCGGTGGTCAGGTCATAAAAGACGATATACAAGACGAGCCCAATCTTTTTCAGGCCAGTTATTACTACGGTTTAAACAACTATCTGACCGGTTATACCGGGATCCAACTTACTGACAATCATTACACTGCCGGATTACTGGGTCTGGGCCTGAATACCGCTGTAGGTGCTTTTTCATTCGATATCACCCATTCAAATGTCAGCATTCCGGATGATAAAACCTACCAGGGGCAAAGCTATCGCCTCTCATGGAACAAATTATTCGAAAATACCAACACATCACTAAATATCGCGGCTTATCGCTATTCAACGCAGAATTACCTTGGCCTTAACGACGCACTGACTTTAATCGACGAAGTAAAACATCCGGAACAGGACCTCGAACCGCAAACCATGCGTAACTACTCTCGCATGAAAAATCAGGTGACGGTCAGCATTAGCCAACCGCTGAAATTTGAGAAGCAGGATTACGGTTCATTCTATCTCACTGGTGATTGGTCAGATTACTGGGCTTCCGGGCAAAATCGCAGCAATTACTCTATTGGTTACAGTAATAGCGCTTCCTGGGGAAGTTACAGCATCAGTGCACAACGTTCATGGAATGAGGATGGTGAAACGGATGATAGCATCTACCTTAGTTTCACCATTCCAATTGAAAAATTATTAGGCACAAGCCATCGCGATTCCGGTTTTCAGAGTATTGATACTCAGTTAAATAGTGATTTTAAAGGCAATAATCAGCTCAACATCAGCAGCAGTGGCTTTAGCGACGCAAATCGCGTCAGTTACAGCGTAAACACCGGCTATACAATGATGAAAGCCAGTGACGATTTAAGTTACATCGGTGGTTATGCCAGTTACGAATCGCCCTGGGGAACGCTTGCAGGTTCCGTTTCCGCAAGTAGCGATAACAGTCGTCAATTCTCGCTTAATACTGACGGTGGATTCGTGCTGCACAGCGGCGGCCTGACGTTCAGTAACGATAGTTTTAGCGACTCCGACACGCTTGCCGTTGTACAAGCACCTGGAGCAAAAGGTGCGCGCATTAACTATGGCAACAGTACAGTAGACCGCTGGGGATACGGCGTGACCAGCGCCCTCTCGCCATATCACGAAAACCGTATCGCTCTGGACATTAGCGGAATCGAAAATGATGTAGAAATGAAATCTACCAGTGCAATTGCCGTCCCTCGTCAGGGCTCTGTTGTCTTCGCCGATTTTGAAACCGTCCAGGGACAATCGGCAATCATGAATATTAAGCGTAATGACGGTAAAAATATTCCATTCGCGGCGGATATCTTTGATGAACAAAATAACATGATTGGTAACGTCGGCCAGGGCGGACAAGCTTTTGTTCGAGGCATCGAACAGCAAGGTAATATCCGCATAAACTGGGTTGAAGAGGGTAAACCTGTCGCATGTATTGCCCATTATAAGCAAACAGCAGATCAACAAAAAATAACACAAACTATTATTCTGAATGGAATTAGTTGTCAGATACAGTAACAACAAGGAATTTCACATGATAAAAATAGCACCCTATAAATTCGCGATACTGACAGGGATACTGTTATCTCCAGGTGTATTTGCTACCGATATAAATGTCGATTTTACGGCCACAGTTAAAGCGACAACATGTAATATTAAGATAACCGGTAATAATGTCACCGAAGACGGAAATGACAGTTATACGTTAACATTACCCAATATGGGTCTGGATCAAATAGTAAATAAAACCACCAGGGCCCAGGCTGACTTTACGATGGTAGCCAGTGGTTGCAGTGCAGGTATCAGCCATATTGATACTACATTGTCAGGTAATGGGTCCCGAACCTTTGATAGACTTGTTATACCGCTGTCTTCAGACACCACATCAACCACCAGTTATATCGGTATGGGGTTCAAAAAACGTAATGCTGGTGATGAAACATTTTTAAAACCAAACAGCGCAGAAAAAATACGCTGGAGTGCAACAGAAATTAGTACCACAGGTCTGGAAATGACCGTGGCACTACGTGAAACGAGCGCAGGTGAGGGGATACCCGGAGACTTTCGTGCTCAGGCAATTTTCAATTTCACCTATGAATAACAAGGATGACAATGATGAAATTTAAACCTTCACGTTTTGGATTATCGACTGCAACTATTCTGGCGGCATCAGTGCTCACTTTTTCGTCATTTGCTGCGACTGATAGCGTTAAATTAAATGTAAAAACCACGGTAGAAATGGGAACCTGTACAGCCAGTCTGGTTGATGATAATGATCAAACCATTTCTGTCGTTGCTTTTGGCGATGTTTATATTTCTGAAATCAATGCAAAAACAAAAATTAAAACCTTTAAATTACAGTTTAAAGACTGCGCGGGTATACCTGGCAAAAAAGCTAAGATTAAACTGACAAAGCGTGCCACCTGTGAAGGAGCAAGTAACGACGGTCTCGGTTTTGCGAACGGCTCCACGGCTAGCGATAAAGCAAGTGCTGTTGCAGTTGAAGTGTGGAGTACAAGCACTCCAGCAGTTGGTAGTGCGGCACAATTCAGTTGTGTTACCCCAGCCGATCAGGAAGTGTCTATTGCCACAGCCACGGGGAATACAGTTGTAGATTATCCGATGAGTGCGCGCCTGGTCGTAGATAAGAGTAAAACCGTAAGCGATGTTACAGCGGGCACATTTTCAGCACCAGCAACTTTCTCTGTGACATACAACTAACGGCACGTCGAATTCAGGAACTGATTATGCTTTCCTCTAAACGTAAAATTAAGAAAAAAACAGGTCTGTTCCTGGCATTCATATTCACTACTTCCTTTTCGGCCTTCGCTGGGCAGGATATTAATTTAACTGCGAATGTAAAAAACAGCACTTGCCAGAGCGGTATCAGTAATCAGGGAAATATAGATCTGGGTGTGGTTGGCGTGGGCTATTTTGCTGGTAATATTTCTCCCGAGAGTTATCAGACTGGTGGTAAAGAGTTCACCATATCGGTGAAAGACTGTGCATTTCAGGGAACAGGAAATGTCTTAAATCAACTACACATAGACTTTAGGGCACAAAGTGGTGCAATGGCTAATGGTTCCCGACAAATATTTGCCAATGAAATTTCGTCAGGGGCGAGTAATGTAGGAGTGGTTATATTTTCTATCCAGGATTCGGCGAATATATTCAATGTTCTTAATGCTTCAGGCGGTTCTCGCTCCGTTTATCCAGTAATGTCGGATGACATGAATGGTTCGTCCTGGAAATTTAGCACCCGAATGCAAAAAATTGATCCTGCATTGAGTGTTACATCTGGTCAACTTATGAGCCATGTGTTAGTTGATATTTACTACGAATAACGAACAAAAATAACACCAACTCTAACAAAAACTCAATACTGGAGTAAAAATGAAGACACTCTTCAGATACTTTCTTTTTTTAGCACTGTATTCTTGTTGTTATACAGTTAGTGCATATACAAGTTTTATTGTGGGAAATAATGCAGGAGTTGATAATTATAAAGGACCTTCCACTGCTGCACGGGTAACCTTTAATTACACATCAACAGCAAGCAACCTGGTTTTTTATAAACCCACGCAACTCGGCCCGACAGGGGTAAAAATGTACTGGTCATACCTGGACACGGGTCCGAGTGGTATTCTTTACTGTAATACATCTGGCAGAGCAAATCCTGGGCCAATAACCATTGAAAATGCCATGGTTTATTCAGGTAAAGATTATGGTGGACATAAACTCTTTAAGACATCTGTTCCTGGTCTGTATTACACCATGTTAATATCAAGGGTCTGGTCTGCATACAATACAACAACTGATATTCAATCACCAGGAATCTATATCGGAGACACTTCAACCCAACAATTTCACTTCTCCATAACAGACAACGATCTACAAACCAAGGGTTGCAACAAAGCAAACAGCTACGATAAGTTTTGGGCTATTGGTGGTGTTGTACACGACATAACTGTTGAATTTTATACAGATGCTAGTTTCGATCCTACACTTAATCAGCAAGTCCAGTTATCCAGTTCATCCGATTACCTTTATGCGTTTAAGGCCTACAGTCCAGGTACCAGAGTCGTAGATCATAGCCATCACCTTTATGTCAATTTCACACTGAATAATGTCAAATTAACCTTACCAACATGTTTTACCTCCATACTTACCGGATCATCAGTCAATGGTTCAACGGTTAGAATGGGAGAGTATAGTTCCGGGACAATTAAAAATGGTGCTTCACCTGTTCCCTTTGATATTTCGCTTCAGAACTGTATTCGTGTGCGTAATATTGAAACAAAACTCGTCACTGGAAAAGTAGGTACTGAAAATACACAACTGCTTGGCAATACGCTTACCGGAAGCACCGCAGCCAAAGGCGTTGGCGTACTCATTGAAGGATTAGCAACCAGTAAAAATCCGCTAATGACATTAAAACCTAACGATGCAACCTCTATTTATAAAGATTATGAAACCGAAGATGACACCTCCGATGGTGTTTACCCTAATCAAGGCAGCGGCACATCACAGCCTCTTCACTTCCAGGCAACGTTAAAACAAGACGGAAATATCGCTATCGAATCCGGTGAATTCAAAGCCACCAGTACCTTCCAGGTAACCTATCCTTGATGACATTACCGCACCGCCATCATCTGGCGGTGCTGCAATTGATAAATCATTGCCCCCACCAATGTGACTGATAAAATGCCAGACAGCACGACATTACTTATCAGGATACGTTATGAAACCAACCACTATTGCTTCATTGCAGAAATGCAAGCAGGACAAAAAACGTTTCGCGACCATCACCGCTTACGACTATAGCTTCGCAAAACTGTTTGCCGATGAAGGGCTTAACGTGATGCTGGTCGGCGATTCACTGGGCATGACGGTTCAGGGGCATGACTCCACGCTACCGGTTACCGTTGCTGATATCGCCTACCACACTGCTGCTGTACGTCGCGGTGCGCCAAACTGCCTGCTGCTGGCTGATCTGCCGTTTATGGCGTATGCCACACCAGAACAAGCCTTTGAAAACGCCGCAACGGTTATGCGTGCTGGGGCCAACATGGTCAAAATTGAAGGCGGTGAGTGGCTGGTAGAAACCGTACAAATGCTGACCGAACGTGCCGTTCCTGTTTGTGGTCACTTAGGTTTAACCCCACAGTCAGTGAATATTTTCGGTGGCTACAAAGTCCAGGGGCGCGGCGATGAAGCGGCCGATCGACTGCTCAGCGATGCATTAGCCATAGAAGCTGCTGGGGCACAACTGCTGGTACTGGAGTGCGTGCCGGTTGAACTGGCAAAACGCATTACCGAAGCACTGGCGATCCCGGTTATCGGTATTGGCGCAGGCAACGTTACCGATGGACAGATCCTCGTGATGCACGATGCGTTCGGCATTACTGGCGGTCATATCCCTAAATTTGCCAAAAATTTCCTCGCCGAAACGGGCGACATCCGCGCGGCTGTGCGGCAGTATATGGCTGAAGTGGAGTCCGGCGTTTATCCGGGCGAAGAACACAGTTTCCATTAAGGAGTGACGTTGTGTTAATTATCGAAACCCTGCCGCTGCTGCGTCAGCAAATCCGCCGCCTGCGTATGGAAGGTAAGCGCGTGGCGCTGGTGCCCACCATGGGTAACCTGCACGACGGCCATATGAAGCTGGTCGACGAAGCCAAAGCCCGCGCCGATGTGGTCGTCGTCAGTATTTTCGTTAACCCGATGCAGTTTGACCGCCCGGAAGATCTGGCACGTTATCCACGGACCTTGCAGGAAGACTGCGAGAAGCTAAACAAACGTAAAGTGGATTTAGTTTTCGCCCCTTCGGTAAAAGAGATCTACCCGAACGGTACAGAAACCCACACCTATGTTGATGTTCCCGGCCTTTCTACCATGCTGGAAGGTGCCAGCCGTCCGGGACATTTTCGCGGCGTGTCGACTATTGTCAGCAAGCTGTTCAATCTGGTCCAGCCGGACATCGCCTGCTTCGGTGAAAAAGATTTTCAGCAACTGGCGCTGATCCGCAAAATGGTTGCTGATATGGGCTTTGATATTGAGATTGTCGGTGTGCCAATTATGCGCGCCAAAGACGGTCTGGCGCTGAGTTCCCGTAACGGTTATCTGACGGCGGAACAACGCAAAATTGCGCCTGGTCTGTACAAGGTTTTAAGTTCGATTGCCGACAAATTGCAGGCTGGCGAACGGGATCTCGATGAAATTATTGCTATTGCAGGCCAAGAACTGAATGAAAAAGGCTTCCGCGCCGATGATATTCAGATTCGTGATGCCGACACATTGCTGGAAGTCTCTGAAAACAGCAAACGTGCAGTGATTCTGGTAGCCGCCTGGCTTGGCGATGCCCGCCTGATCGACAACAAAATAGTCGAGCTGGTGTAATACTTAACTGGCGCTACGGCTGATGGCGCCAGTTATTCATTGCCACGTCATCTGTAAGCAATTATTCATATCGTAGACAACTTAGTTAGAGTTAATTAGCTTATCAATCTCTGTAAGAGGTAAAGTTGTCACCTCTGCAACGTCTTCCCGAGACATCCCTTTACTTAGAAAACGCTGGGCGAATTCCTGTCTTACTTCCTGTCTTACTTCCTGTCTTACTTCTTGATACGCTTCTTGATACGCCTTCTGGAATCCCTTCTCTTCAAACCACTGCGCTAACGTCTGCCTGGTTTCTCTCCGTGTCTTTATTTCCATATGTTCCCTTAATTATCTGGTCAGTTAACAATAACAATTATCTGGCTATAACTGATAATACAGACAACTTAGTTAATCAGTTTATCAATCTCAGCAAGAGGTAAATTTGCCATCTCTGCAACGTCTTCCCGAGACATTCCTTTACTCAGAAGACGCAGGGCGAATTCTTGCCTTTCCTCCTGTCTTCCCTGCTGAATCCCCTTCTCAATTCCTTTCTCCATTCCTTTCTCCATTCCCTTCTCAATTCCCTTCTCAATTCCCTTCTCTTCAAACCACTGCGCCAGCGTCATCATAGACTCCCCTCCCGTTTCCCTGTCTCTCAGCACACCATAAAACAAATCCGCTTGTTCAGTATGACCGCGTTGCAGCATATAGTTTTGCATGGCAACTAACTGACTTCCGCTAGTGTACCCTTCGTCAATCAGCGTGACCAGTTGCTCCAGCAATAACATTAAGTCGCGCTGGCGAATATGTTTTTGCAGTAGTTCGAGAATCGCAATCCGCCGATGTTGCATGATTTCGTCATCCGGTGTGATGGTGATATCCACCAGCGGGAAAGGGTTGTTGTAAACGCGTCGCGCCAGCTCCGGCGAGTAAAACATATCAAACCAGCACATTGAGAGCGGATAAGGTGTGGCCTCGCCCTGATAAAACAGAATCGGCACCACCAGCGGCAGCTTATCGTGATCCGCCTCCAGATGCCGGTGCATGGCGGCAATGGCATAGCGCATCATGCGAAAGGTCATTTTCTTATCCGGCTTGCTTTGATGTTCAATCACCACATGCAAATAACCGGGATTACCCTGCATTTGCACGGAATAGAGTACGTCCGTGCTGTGCCCTTTCAGGCTTTCTTCAATAAAACTCCCCGACTCAAGATGCAGCGTGTCGAGGTCACACAGTTCGCGTAGTTCCGCTGGCAAATGGATATCCAGAAAGTCACGAGCCGTTTCCGCATGCATTAAAAATTGTTTAAATACCGCATCATGCGGTGTGGTACTCGGTGCATCCATCTTCCCTGCCTTCCGTGTTGTCTTGCGTGAAGGCAGTATCCAGTCAAGGCGCGCCGTCGTCAGCCGCCTCTTTAGTGTTTACCGAGCAGCGTTCAGAGAAATATCAATTCGTTACAGGCGATACATGGCACGCTTCGGCGCGGTACGCAAACTGCTGATGCAAATGCCGTCAGATGAGTAGACACTAAACAAAAATCGGGCAATACTGCGTGAGAATTTCCTCAAAGCAGGCATCGCCTGCTTCGTTAACGACAGGGTAGAAAGGTAGAAGTTATGATTCGCACGATGCTGCAGGGCAAACTCCACCGCGTGAAAGTGACTCATGCGGACCTGCACTATGAAGGTTCTTGCGCCATTGACCAGGATTTTCTTGACGCAGCCGGTATTCTCGAAAACGAAGCCATTGATATCTGGAATGTGACCAACGGCAAGCGTTTCTCCACCTATGCCATCGCGGCAGAACGCGGTTCGAGAATTATTTCCGTTAACGGTGCGGCGGCCCACTGCGCCAGCGTCGGCGATATTGTCATCATCGCCAGCTTCGTTACCATGCCAGATGAAGAAGCTCGCACCTGGCGGCCCAACGTCGCCTATTTTGAAGGCGACAACGAAATGAAACGTACCGCGAAAGCGATTCCGGTACAGGTTGCCTGATAATCACCCCTGCGGCTGGTTACTCACCAGCCGCGACATCGTCTCCAGCGAATCCGTTCTTAAGATATAAAGTCGTTTTAGTAACAACGGATTATCCCCCGGTTTTACTTTGCCTTTCATGGTTGTCACCGCCAGGTGAAATCCGGCTTCTTTTGCTGCCTTCACGGCTTTGTCATTAAATCCGCCAAACGGATACGAAAGATACCAGACATGCGGATTAAATTGCGCCAGAGCGCGGCGTGAACGTGCAAAATCAAACAGAATATTGTGCTCACTACGGCTCAGTAATATGGGTCGGCGATAACCATCCACCCGATGCAAAAAATGGGTATGTGACTGGAAATCAAATACATCGCGAATTTCGTTAAGTTCAGAAACGCTCATAAATTGCAGCGATTTTGGGTCCCACTTCTGCGGGTGACGTTTGATGCGCGAGGTAACAATAAACGCCGTCGCCTTCATACCATATTGTTTCAACACAGGATACGCATAGCGGCTCACCGACTTTAGGCCATCATCAAAGGTAATCACCACCGCTCGCGCAGGGAGATTGATCTTATTCTTCACGTAACCTTCCAGTTGCGCCATGCTCAGTGTCGCGTATCCCCTGTCGCGCAGCCAGGCCATCTGGTTATTGAAAGCGCGTACCGAGGTGGTCGTCGAAGTATGGCGAAAACGGGTGTTTTCTTCGTCGCGCAGAATATGGTGATAGGTTAGCACCGGCAGGCCATTATCGGGTTGGGCATCCAGCGCACTGATATAGGCCAGTCGATCGCCAATACGGACCTGATACCAGGTTTGATTTAACCTGTCTTTCAGTTTATGCAAAATTGGGTAGCGCAAATTGTCCGCCAGTACCCCAAACGGCGCACTGCCCGCACTCGGCGCGTTGTAGACCGGCGTATCTTTCCAGGTTATTAAGTTCTGATTACTCAGCGGCTTGTTGAGGTCACCCAAACCATCTTCAACTTTTTGTCGCCCCTGAACCGGCTCGAGATGCCCTTTATCGATAAACCCTTTACCAAAGCCAAAATTAAATGCGTAATAACTTGCGGCAGTGGGCTCCACGGCAATGATTTGTCCGGCCCGAATATTCCCCACGGTCACCATCTTGTCGCCAATTTGCGCCCAGACCGCAGCATTTTCGATGGTTTGCATATAACGGGCAGGTAACGCGGCACTGACACTTGCGGTAAACAGCATCAGCAGGAGAATAACAGCTTGTTTGTACATGAAAAAATAACCGAGGGTGAAACAACGCTTTTATTGTAGCAAAAGCGTCATCAGAATCGCGGGTTAATACTCATACAAATTATGTTTGAGGACGAAAGGCGGATTTTTTTGTTGCTGGTGCCAAAGACTACTCACCTCCGGCGCACCCAGTTCGACAATACGCTCGCGAAACTCTGCGCTGGATAACGTTTCACGGTAGACCAGCATCTGCTCAATTAACGGTAACGTGACGCCAGAAATCACTTCGCAACGGGAGTGTTTGTGGCTTAATAATGAAGCCACGCGGTACGGCGGCGCTCCGGCTATATCGGTTAAGAAGATGACACCTTCACCAGAGTCCGCTTCATGCAGAGCATCGCACATCATGCGGCTGAGCATATTAGAGCTTAATCCGCGCCAGAAATTCACGGCCCGGCACTGAAGAAGTGCCCCATGTTTTTTCTCCAGCGCATCCAGTATCTCTTGCGCACGGTCATCGTGACAGGTAATTACCCAACCTAACATCGCCTTCCTCCTTAGCCGAAAATCAGTCTACCCTGACCATTGTTGATAAAGGGTGATAGCCGTCAAAACTCCTCTCCCCCAAATCCAGAGGAGAGGAAATAGCCTTAGCTACGCAAACCACGTCCACGTTGGATCAGCGACCAACAGATCAAATAAAACGCCACAATAAAGACCACCAGTACACCGAAGGTAGTGACCAGCGGAACATCATTGATACCGAGGAAGCCGTAGCGGAAACCACTGATCATATAAACGATTGGGTTCAGATGCGACAGCCCTTGCCAGAACGGCGGCAACAAAGTCAGTGAGTAAAAGACCCCGCCCAAATACGTAAGTGGCGTTAACACAAAGGTTGGCACCAGGCTGATGTCATCGAACGTTTTGGCAAACACGCCGTTCAGCAAACCCGCAAGGGAGAACAACACCGCCGTGAGCACCAGCGTTAAAGCGACAAATACCCACGAATGCACCTGAAACGGCACAAAAAACAGTGAAATTGCCGTCACCAGAATGCCAACAAACAGACCACGCGCCACGCCACCGCCGACATATCCGGCAATAATGACGTGAGTCGGAACCGGCGCTACCAGCAGCTCTTCAATATTACGCTGAAACTTGGCACCAAAAAATGATGACGCGACGTTAGCGTAGGCGTTGGTGATCACCGACATCATGATCAGCCCCGGTACGATGAACTGCATGTAGCTGAAGCCATGCATATCGCCAATACGCGAACCAATCAGGTTACCGAAGATAATAAAGTAAAGGGTCATGGTGATGACTGGCGGCACCAGCGTCTGCACCCAGATACGCATAAAGCGATGGATCTCTTTCGCCCAGATGCTTTTTAGCGCCACCCAGTAAAGATGCATCATGCGCGCTCTCCTTGTTTTTCATTAACCAGTGAAACAAACAGCTCTTCCAGACGGTTAGCTTTGTTACGCATACTTAATACCTGAATGCCCTGCTCACTTAACTGCGTAAATACGCTGTTGATCCCCTGCTCACGCAGCACTTCAACTTCCAGCGTCGCGGTATCGACCAGTCGATACTGATAGCCATCGAGCTTCGGTAACGGGCTTTTCGGTGCGAGATCGAGAATAAATGTTTCTGATTTCAGCTTCGCCAGCAGCGCCTTCATCGAGGTATTTTCCACCAGCTCACCGTGTTGAATAATGCCGATATTGCGGCACAGCATTTCTGCTTCTTCCAGGTAGTGTGTGGTGAGAATGATGGTGGTGCCTTTGTCGTTTAAATCCTTCAAAAAGCCCCACATTGAGCGGCGAAGTTCAATATCCACGCCTGCCGTTGGCTCGTCGAGAATCAGTAGTTTAGGTTCATGCATTAACGCACGGGCAATCATTAAACGGCGTTTCATCCCGCCCGATAACATACGCGCACGTTCGTTGCGTTTCCCCCAGAGATCGAGCTGCTTAAGATACTTTTCGCTGCGGATATACGCTTCTTTGCGCTCCACACCGTAGTACCCTGCCTGATTCACCACAATTTGCTGCACGGTTTCAAACGGGTTGAAGTTAAATTCCTGCGGAACCAGTCCCAACTGACGTTTAGCGTTCACGACATCCTTCTCGAGATCGTAACCAAATACGCTGACCCGCCCGGAGGTTTTATTTACCAGAGAGCTGATAATACCGATAGTGGTCGATTTCCCGGCCCCGTTCGGCCCGAGAAGCGCATAAAAATCACCCGCTTCGACCTGCAAATCTATTCCACGAAGCGCCTGAACGCCGCCTGGATAGGTTTTTTTAAGCTGTTGAAGTTCCAGTGCAATGGTCATAAATTTTTACTTACCTTACGTTCTTACACTTTATCTGTGGTTTAAATCGTCCCGGAGTTGCCCTATATTAGCCAAACGTAATTATTTGGTTACAGGTCGTTAACCTCCATGAAAGACATAGATACACTCATCAGCAACAATGCACTATGGTCAAAAATGCTGGTGGAAGAGGATCCCGGGTTTTTTGAGAAACTGGCACAAGCGCAAAAACCGCGCTTTCTATGGATTGGATGTTCCGACAGTCGCGTTCCTGCAGAACGTTTAACCGGTCTTGAGCCGGGCGAACTCTTTGTTCACCGTAATGTTGCTAACCTGGTCATTCACACCGACCTGAACTGCCTTTCCGTGGTTCAGTATGCAGTGGATGTACTCGAAGTTGAACACATTATTATCTGTGGTCACTACGGTTGCGGCGGCGTACAAGCCGCAGTTGAAAACCCGGAACTGGGGCTTATCAACAACTGGCTGCTGCATATCCGCGATATCTGGTTCAAACATAGCTCATTGCTCGGCGAAATGCCGCAAGAGCGCCGTCTGGATACATTGTGTGAACTGAACGTCATGGAACAGGTGTATAACCTGGGCCACTCCACCATTATGCAATCAGCGTGGAAACGCGGGCAGAAAGTCACCATTCACGGCTGGGCCTACGGCATTCACGACGGCTTGCTGCGTGATCTGGATGTCACAGCGACCAACCGCGAAACTCTTGAGCAACGTTACCGTCACGGGATTTCCAATCTCAAGCTGAAACACGCCAACCACAAATAAAAATGCCATGCCGGATGCAACACATCCGGCAACTTCACACTTACTCGTCCAGCAGAATCACTTTGCCGATATACGGCAGATGACGGTAACGCTGTGCGTAATCAATGCCGTAACCCACCACAAACTCATCCGGGATCGAGAAACCGATGAATTCTACCGGGACGTTCACTTCACGACGGGACGGTTTATCCAGCAGCGTACAAATCGCCAACGACTTCGGTTCGCGCAGGCTTAAGATCTCACGCACTTTCGACAGTGTATTACCCGAGTCGATGATATCTTCAACAATCAGCACGTCCTTGCCACGGATATCTTCATCCAGATCTTTGAGGATTTTCACATCACGGGTGGTGGACATGCCGCTACCGTAGCTGGAGGCGGTCATAAAATCGACTTCATGAGATACCTGAACTTCACGACACAGGTCCGCCATAAACATAAATGAGCCACGCAGCAGACCCACCAGCACCATATCGCTGCCGCTGTCTTTGTAACGCTCAGTAATCTGACGACCCAGTTCGGCGATACGCGCTTTAATCTCCGCTTCGGGGATCATTACTTCTACAGTATGTTTCATATCTCTAACCATATGATTTAAAAACAAATCACTTCGCACGGGCAGGTTTTGGCACCGCAACAAAGCGCAAGACACGCAGTATACCAGTAAAACTATTCATTCGCGGAATCTGTTAATAAAGCTCGAATTGTGATGACGATCACACATGTTAAAACCTATAATTAATTGCTACTAAAATATTAATGAATTGAAATGGTGTCTCTTTATGGCAATTAACAATACAGGCTCGCGACGATTACTCGTCACGCTAACAGCCCTTTTTGCAGCGCTTTGCGGGCTGTATCTACTCATTGGCGGAGGCTGGCTGGTCGCGATTGGCGGCTCCTGGTACTACCCTATCGCTGGCCTTGTGATGCTCGGCGTCGCCTGGATGCTGTGGCGCAGTAAACGCGCCGCGCTTTGGCTATACGCCGCCCTGCTGCTCGGCACCATGATTTGGGGCGTCTGGGAAGTTGGTTTCGACTTCTGGGCGCTGACTCCGCGCAGCGACATTCTGGTCTTCTTCGGCATCTGGCTGATCCTGCCGTTTGTCTGGCGTCGCCTGGTCATTCCTGCCAGCGGCGCAGTTGCCGCTCTGGTGGTGGCGTTGCTGATTAGTGGCGGAATCCTCACCTGGGCGGGATTTAACGATCCGCAGGAAATCAACGGCACCTTAAGCGCCGATGCCACACCTGCCGAAGCAATCTCCCCCGTTGCCGATCAGGACTGGCCTGCCTATGGTCGTAATCAGGAAGGTCAACGCTTTTCACCTCTGAAACAAATTAACGCCGATAACGTTCACAAGCTGAAAGAAGCCTGGGTGTTCCGTACTGGCGATGTGAAGCAGCCGAACGATCCGGGTGAAATCACCAATGAAGTGACGCCAATTAAAGTGGGCGACACCCTTTACCTGTGTACCGCGCACCAGCGCCTGTTTGCGCTCGATGCCGCCAGCGGTAAAGAGAAATGGCATTACGATCCTGAGCTGAAAACCAACGAGTCCTTCCAGCATGTAACCTGTCGTGGCGTCTCTTATCATGAAGCCAAAGCAGAAACTGCCTCGCCAGAAGTGATGGCGGATTGCCCGCGTCGTATCATTCTTCCGGTGAATGATGGTCGTCTGATTGCGATTAACGCTGAAAACGGCAAGCTGTGCGAAACCTTCGCTAATAAAGGCGTGCTCAATCTGCAAAGCAATATGCCGGACACCAAGCCGGGTCTGTATGAGCCGACTTCGCCGCCGATTATCACCGATAAAACCATCGTGATGGCCGGTTCAGTCACCGACAACTTCTCAACCCGCGAAACGTCTGGCGTGATCCGTGGTTTTGATGTCAACACCGGGGAGCTGTTGTGGGCTTTTGATCCTGGTGCGAAAGATCCTAACGCAATCCCGTCTGACGAACACACCTTTACCTTTAACTCGCCAAACTCGTGGGCACCAGCGGCCTATGATGCGAAGCTGGATCTGGTGTATCTGCCGATGGGCGTGACCACGCCGGATATCTGGGGCGGTAATCGCACACCGGAACAGGAACGTTATGCCAGCTCGATTCTGGCGCTGAATGCCACTACCGGGAAACTGGCGTGGAGCTACCAGACCGTTCACCACGACCTGTGGGATATGGATCTTCCGGCACAGCCGACGCTGGCGGACATCACCGTTAACGGTCAAAAGGTTCCGGTCATTTATGCTCCAGCGAAAACCGGCAACATTTTTGTGCTCGATCGTCGTAATGGTGAACTGGTGGTTCCGGCCCCGGAAAAACCGGTTCCCCAAGGTGCAGCGAAAGGCGATTACGTCACCCCGACCCAACCGTTCTCTGAACTGAGCTTCCGTCCGACGAAAGATTTAAGCGGTGCGGATATGTGGGGAGCCACCATGTTTGACCAGCTGGTGTGCCGCGTGATGTTCCACCAGATGCGCTATGAAGGCATTTTCACCCCGCCATCTGAACAGGGTACGCTGGTCTTCCCTGGTAACCTGGGGATGTTCGAATGGGGCGGGATTTCCGTTGATCCGAATCGTGAAGTGGCAATTGCCAACCCAATGGCACTGCCGTTTGTTTCGAAACTGATCCCACGCGGTCCTGGTAACCCGATGGAGCAGCCGAAAGACGCCAAAGGCACGGGTACGGAATCCGGCATTCAGCCGCAGTACGGTGTACCGTATGGCGTCACGCTCAATCCGTTCCTCTCACCTTTTGGTCTGCCGTGTAAACAGCCAGCATGGGGCTATATTTCGGCGCTGGATCTGAAAACCAACGAAGTGGTGTGGAAGAAACGCATTGGTACTCCGCAGGACAGTATGCCGTTCCCGATGCCGGTTCCGGTGCCGTTCAATATGGGGATGCCGATGCTGGGCGGGCCAATCTCCACGGCGGGTAACGTGCTGTTTATCGCCGCTACGGCAGACAACTACCTGCGCGCTTACAACATGAGCAACGGTGAAAAACTGTGGCAGGGTCGTTTACCAGCGGGTGGTCAGGCTACGCCAATGACCTATGAAGTGAATGGTAAGCAGTATGTGGTGATCTCCGCAGGCGGTCACGGTTCATTTGGTACGAAGATGGGCGACTATATTGTGGCTTATGCGCTGCCGGATGATGTGAAGTAACCATAATGCCCGGAGAGATCCGGGCATATTTCCGAATACGGTCTTTTTATACCGTAAACCCTAACATCATCCCCGTATCTTCATGCTCCAGCAGATGGCAGTGCGCCATATAAGCATGTTCTTTCGGTGCCTCGTGATTAAACTTCACCAGCACTTCGCTGACATTACCTTCTACCTTAACGGTATCTTTCCAGCCCGCGCGATGAGTCGCTGGCGGTTTGCCATTTTCTGACAAGATACGGAACTGCGTACCGTGGATATGGAACGGATGCAGCATCATGTCGCCCACGCCAGAGATAACCCAACGTTCGTATTGCCCTTTCGCCGCCGCAAACATCGGCTTGTTCATATCAAACGCCTGACCGTTGATTTTATTGGCATGGTGGAAATCGAACTTCCCGCCGTGGTTCATATGATTCATATTGCCGTGCCCCATATGGCCCATCATCTGGCTGTGATCCATTCCGGCCATCGCCTGATCGCCATATTTCTCCATTAGCATCTGCATCCCCATCATATCGAGCATCGGGTCCATAGAAAGTTGCAGCTTGCGTACCGTCAGCCCTTCCAGCGAAGGTAACGCAGGCAGGCTACTTAATGTGTCTGGCAAAGCACCGGAGGCACTAATAGCAATCGGCTGAATCCGCATTACCGGATGCGGCTTGTCAAACGGTGCAATCGCCATCCCCATCTGGCTGACCGGCAGCGTCACCAGGTCAAAGGGTTTGTTGTCGTTAACCTCCACCAGCACTTCAAAACGCTCGCCCATCAGCACCGGCAGTTCGCTCACCTTCACCGGTTCAGGTAGCAGACCACCGTCGCTGGCAATCACATAAAGCGGGCGATTGTCGCTGGTGGCGAAATTGAGCGAGCGGGCGTTACAGCCATTGAGCAAACGCAGGCGCAGCCAACCACGCGGGGCAGCGTGTTGTGGGTAGATTGCACCGTTGGTCAGCAACGTATCGCCAAACCAGCCCACGGCGGCGGTCATCACATCCAGTTGATAATCAATCTGCCCGTCAGCGCTAAATTTCTTATCCTGAACGATCACCGGAACATCATCGATACCCCACTGTTTTGGCAGCATTAATTTCAGGATCTCGTCATCTTCAATCACCACCAAACCAGCCAGCCCCATCGCCACCTGACGTCCGGTCTTGCCGTGCTGATGCGGATGGAACCAGCAGGTAGCGGCAGGTTGATCAACGTTCAACGTCACCGAGCGCTTGCCACCTGGCGGAATAATTCCCTGCGGGCCGCCGTCGACTTCACCCGGTACTTCCAGCCCGTGCCAGTGCAACGTCGTCTCTTCCGTCAGTTGGTTATAGATATCAACCGTTACCGCTTTGCCGCGCTGTAATTTCACCGCCGGCCCCAGCAGATTACCGTTATAGCCCCAGGTAGTTGCAGTTTTCTCGCCAAAGGTGGACTGACCTGCGCCAATAGTTAACTGAATGCGATTACGGGCATCGGTCGTGAGCAAATCAGGGATCGGTAACGTTGGGCGTTCCGCCGCAAATACTGCGCGGCTCCACAGCGGTAAAGCCGAAGCCACGCCCAGCGCGACGGAATATTTTAAGAAATCACGACGTTGCATAGTTATTTCCTTATTCTTAAGCAGGCGAAACAAAATCAAACGTTGAGCATAGTCCTTCCCCTTACGGGAAGGTCAAGCCGCAGACACAATTTAATCGACAATAATGGTCGTCGCCTCGCTCGCAGTGTGCTAACGTTTATCTTCTTTAAGCCCCTGGTAGAAGCAATGAAGACGTTTTTCAGAACAGTGTTATTCGGCAGCCTGATGGCCGTCTGCGCAAACAGTTACGCGCTCAGCGAGTCTGAAGCCGAAGATATGGCCGATTTAACGGCAGTTTTTGTCTTTCTGAAGAACGATTGTGGTTACCAGAACTTACCTAACGGGCAAATTCGTCGCGCACTGGTCTTTTTCGCCCAGCAAAACCAGTGGGATCTCAGTAATTACGACACCTTCGACATGAAAGCCCTCGGTGAAGACAGCTACCGCGATCTCAGCGGCATTGGCATTCCCGTCGCTAAAAAGTGCAAAGCCCTGGCTCGCGATTCCTTAAGCCTGCTTGCCTACGTCAAATAATCCCTGATACCTTTTTGTAGAAATATTGACCGTGCATCCGCGGTCAATGTTAGCTATTATGTTGCGCCCTTTTTTTACGGGTGTTAACAAAGGAGGTATCAACCCATGGCCGAAAAAAAACAGTGGCATGAAACGCTACACGACCAGTTTGGGCAGTACTTTGCGGTAGATAACGTTCTGTATCATGAAAAGACCGATCACCAGGATCTGATCATTTTTGAGAACGCCGCATTTGGCCGCGTAATGGCGCTGGATGGCGTAGTACAAACCACCGAGCGCGACGAGTTTATCTATCATGAGATGATGACCCATGTTCCGCTACTGGCCCACGGTCACGCGAAACATGTGCTGATTATCGGCGGCGGCGACGGTGCCATGCTGCGTGAAGTAACCCGACATAAAAACGTTGAGTCAATCACGATGGTGGAAATCGATGCGGGTGTCGTGTCGTTCTGCCGTCAGTATCTGCCCAACCATAACGCCGGTAGCTACGACGATCCGCGCTTTAAACTGGTGATCGACGATGGCGTCAATTTTGTTAATCAAACCAGCCAGACCTTTGATGTGATCATCTCCGACTGCACCGATCCTATCGGTCCCGGCGAAAGCCTGTTCACCTCAGCATTTTATGAAGGCTGCAAACGTTGCCTGAATCCTGGCGGTATCTTCGTCGCACAAAATGGCGTCTGCTTTTTACAGCAGGAAGAGGCTATCGACAGCCATCGCAAACTCAGCCATTACTTCAGCGACGTTGGCTTTTATCAGGCGGCGATCCCGACCTATTACGGCGGTATCATGACCTTTGCATGGGCGACAGATAACGACGCCTTACGCCATCTCTCAACCGAAATTATTCAGGCGCGTTTTCTCGCTTCTGGCCTGAAATGCCGTTATTACAATCCGGCAATCCATACGGCAGCTTTTGCCTTACCTCAGTATCTGCAAGACGCACTGGCTTCACAGCCGTCCTAAGGAGAAGATAAGAAATTGAAAAAACTGAAACTGCATGGCTTTAATAATCTGACCAAAAGTCTGAGTTTTTGTATTTACGATATCTGCTACGCCAAAACTGCCGAAGAACGCGACGGTTATATTGCTTATATCGATGAACTCTATAATGCCAACCGTCTGACCGAAATCCTGTCAGAAACCTGTTCCATTATCGGGGCCAATATTCTTAACATCGCCCGCCAGGATTACGAACCACAAGGTGCCAGCGTCACTATTCTGGTGAGTGAAGAACCGGTCGACCCAAAACTTATCGACAAAACAGAACACCCCGGTCCGCTGCCAGAAACGGTCGTTGCCCATCTCGATAAAAGTCATATTTGCGTACATACCTACCCGGAAAGTCATCCTGAAGGCGGTTTATGTACCTTCCGCGCCGATATTGAAGTCTCTACCTGCGGCGTGATTTCTCCGCTGAAGGCGCTGAATTACCTGATCCACCAGCTTGAATCCGATATCGTAACCATTGATTATCGCGTGCGCGGTTTTACCCGCGACATCAACGGTATGAAGCACTTTATCGACCATGAAATTAATTCGATTCAGAACTTTATGTCTGACGATATGAAGGCGCTGTATGACATGGTGGATGTAAACGTCTATCAGGAAAATATCTTCCATACCAAGATGTTGCTTAAAGAGTTCGACCTTAAGCACTACATGTTCCACACCAAACCGGAAGATTTAACCGACAGCGAGCGCCAGGAAATTACCGCTGCGCTGTGGAAAGAAATGCGCGAGATTTATTACGGGCGCAATATGCCCGCTGTTTAACGGCTCTGGCGGAGCTCGCGGGCTCCGCCAGATTTATTTACTTTTGCTGCACGAAATTACGATAAGCAGCCACCACCTGCAGAAAATCCTCAACGCCGCATAGCGACAGGCTTTCTTCGTCGTAGTAGTTCATCCCCTCTTCCATTTCATCGCCAGCGAATTCCAGTTGATTGGCGCGAACCATCACTTCTTCGCCGTCCATCCATAGCGTGTACTCATGCCCTGCCCGCTGCCAGGAACGCTCGCTACCTTTGAGCGTGCGCGCGGCGTCTTCCACTTCATCAAGCAAGGCCAGGTTTTCTTTCACCTCTTCGTTAAACCAGTGCCCGACCACTTCATGCCCCATGGACATACGCACCTTTACCACTCCGGTAATATCACGCAGAAATTCGTAATCCATAGTGTGTTCCTCTGCTCCCGGCAATGCGCCGAAATCGCATTGCGCCATTGATGTAATTATCGCAGCCTTACCGGAGAAAAACAGCGGAACGGCGATGGTTTAGAAATAAAAAAATGCCCGGGAATCTCATTCACCGGGCATTGTGTCGTTTATGCGCAGCGCGTGCGCTGACTTATTAAACCGCAGTCTGGAAAATCACCCCATCGGCTTTTTCGGTGTACTGAGAAAGCTGGTTGAAGTTCAGATAACGGTAAGTATCAACGGCAGTTTTATCTACTTGCGCCACGTAGGTCTGGTACTCTTCCGGCGTCGGCAGTTTGCCAATCAGCGCCGCAACAGCAGCCAGTTCCGCAGAAGCCAGGAAGACATTCGCGCCAGTACCCAAACGGTTCGGGAAGTTACGGGTAGAGGTGGAAACCACCGTCGCACCGTCTGCTACACGCGCCTGGTTACCCATACACAGGGAACAGCCAGGGATCTCGATACGCGCACCACTCTTACCGAAGACGCTGTAGTAGCCTTCTTCCGTCAGTTGCGCGGCGTCCATACGGGTTGGCGGCGCCACCCACAGGCGGGTCGGCAACTGACCTTTGTGCGCATCCAGCAGTTTACCAGCGGCACGGAAGTGACCGATGTTAGTCATGCAAGAACCGATAAATACTTCGTCGATCTTCTCGCCCTGTACCGCAGACAGCGGACGCGCGTCATCCGGATCGTTCGGTGCACAGAGGATTGGCTCTTTAATATCCGCCAGATCGATGTCGATCACTGCCGCGTATTCCGCATCTGCATCGGCTTCCAGCAGCTCAGGATTCGCCAGCCATTTTTCCATGCCCTGAATACGGCGTTCCAGGGTACGACGATCGCCGTAACCTTCCGCGATCATCCACTTCAGCAGGACGATGTTAGAGTTCAGGTATTCGATGACCGGTTCTTTGTTCAGCTTGATGGTACAACCGGCAGCAGAACGCTCGGCGGACGCATCGGTCAGCTCAAAGGCCTGCTCAACTTTCAGATCCGGCAGACCTTCAATTTCCAGAATGCGACCTGAGAAGATGTTTTTCTTGCCTTTCTTCTCAACAGTCAGCAGACCTTGTTTGATCGCATACAGCGGAATAGCGTGTACCAGATCGCGCAGGGTGATGCCCGGCTGCATTTTGCCTTTGAAGCGCACCAGAACGGATTCCGGCATATCCAGCGGCATTACGCCTGTTGCGGCTGCAAATGCCACCAGACCAGAACCCGCCGGGAAAGAAATGCCGATCGGGAAACGGGTATGGGAGTCACCACCCGTACCGACGGTATCCGGCAGCAGCATACGGTTCAGCCAGGAGTGGATTACGCCGTCACCCGGACGCAGCGACACACCGCCACGGTTCATAATGAAGTCCGGCAGCGTGTGGTGCGTATTCACGTCAACTGGTTTCGGATACGCCGCGGTGTGGCAGAAAGACTGCATCACCAGGTCAGCCGAGAAGCCCAGGCACGCCAGGTCTTTCAGTTCATCACGGGTCATCGGGCCGGTGGTGTCCTGAGAACCTACAGAAGTCATTTTCGGTTCGCAGTACGCGCCCGGACGAATGCCTTTCACGCCGCAGGCACGGCCTACCATTTTCTGCGCCAGCGAGAAGCCGCGATCGCTCTCAGCGACATCTTTCGCCTGACGGAACACATCGCTGTGCGGCAGACCAAGTGCTTCACGCGCTTTGGTGGTCAGGCCACGCCCGATAATCAGCGGAATACGACCACCGGCACGCACTTCATCAATCAGCACGTCGGTTTTCAGTTCGAAGGTCGCCAGCAGTTCGCCGGTTTCGTGGTTACGCACTTCACCTTTGTACGGGTAAACGTCAATTACGTCGCCCATGTTCAGGTTAGAGACGTCGACTTCGATTGGCAGCGCACCCGCGTCTTCCATCGTGTTAAAGAAGATGGGTGCAATTTTACCGCCGAGGCACAAACCACCGCCGCGTTTGTTCGGCACATGTGGAATATCATCGCCCATAAACCACAGAACGGAGTTCGTGGCGGATTTACGCGAAGAACCGGTACCCACAACGTCACCGACGTACGCCAGCGGGAAACCTTTCTGCTGCAGAGCTTCGATTTGCTTAATCGGACCAACAACGCCTGGCTGATCTGGCTCAATACCTTCACGGGCGTTTTTCAGCATCGCCAGCGCGTGCAGTGGGATATCCGGGCGTGACCACGCATCCGGTGCCGGAGAGAGGTCATCGGTGTTGGTTTCGCCAGTTACTTTAAAGACGGTAACGGTCAGTTTTTCAGCCAGCGCCGGGCGATTCAGGAACCATTCGGCATCCGCCCAGGACTGCATTACCTGCTTAGCATATTCATTGCCTGCTTTGGCTTTCTCTTCTACGTCATAGAAGTTATCGAACATCAGCAGCGTGTGAGAAAGTGCTTTGGCAGCGATCGGTGCCAGTTTGGCATCATCCAGCGCGTCGATCAGCGGATGAATGTTGTAACCACCCTGCATGGTGCCCAGCAGTTCGATGGCTTTTTCCGGAGTCAGCAGTGGGGATTTGGCTTCGTCTTTAGCGATAGCAGCCAGGAAGCCTGCTTTTACATAGGCGGCTTCATCGACGCCTGGGGGAACACGGTTGGTTAACAGATCTAACAGGAATTCTTCTTCGCCCGCGGGCGGGTTTTTCAGCAGCTCTACAAGCGCGGCCATTTGGTTTGCATCCAGGGGTTTGGGCGCAATCCCCTCAGCGGCACGCTCAGCTACGTGCTTACGGTATTCTTCTAGCACGACGGTTCTCCTCGCTCTCATTGTCATAGTGCGGCAGGCGATTCTCTTCACGCTCCTGTGAGACAGCAGTTTGTAGGGTAAATGCCCAGTACCGCAACGGGCAGAATAGCAGGATTTTGACGATGTGTTAATCCGTTTACAAAAAAGCAACATAAAAAAGTGGCTGAATCGTTAAGGATGGTCTAGAGATTGTTTCCCTCCGTAAAAACTTCGTTAATTCGTATGGTGATAATCACCTTTCTCAACGAATCCCAAGATTAGTCAAAATTTAAACTACCGCCTCTTTATACTCGGAATCACAGCACCTGCGGGTGGCAGTTCGCCGACCATTGCGATTTCCTTGAGATCCGAATTATGAAAATGACTTTGCCGTTTAAACCCCATGTGCTGGCGCTCATTTGCAGTGCCGGGCTTTGTGCCGCCTCTACCGGGCTATATATAAAAAGCCGCACAGTGGAAGCGCCTGTGGAAGCGCAATCGACACAACTGGCTGTGTCTGAGGCTGCCGCGGTTACACTTCCTGCAACGGTTTCCGCACCTCCCGTAACACCCGCCGTCGTCAAATCCGCATTCAGCACTGCACAAATAGATCAATGGGTCGCGCCCGTCGCGCTGTATCCCGACTCTCTGCTTTCACAAGTGTTAATGGCATCGACCTATCCGGCAAACGTTGCGCAAGCAGTGCAATGGTCGCACGATAATCCACTTAAACAAGGCGATGCTGCTATTCAGGCGGTATCTGACCAGCCGTGGGACGCCAGCGTCAAATCACTGGTGGCCTTTCCACAGTTGATGGCGTTGATGGGCGAAAACCCGCAATGGGTGCAAAACCTGGGCGATGCTTTTCTGGCGCAGCCGCAGGACGTGATGGACTCGGTACAGCGATTGCGGCAACTGGCGCAACAAACCGGTTCGCTGAAGTCATCAACCGAACAGAAAGTTATTACCACAACGAAGAAAGCTGTACCGGTAAAACAGACAGTCACGGCTCCCGTCATACCATCCAATACCGTCTCAACTGCCAACCCTGTCATTACAGAGCCTGCAACAACCGTCATTTCCATTGAGCCCGCCAATCCTGATGTGGTCTATATTCCCAACTACAACCCAACCGTGGTTTACGGGAACTGGGCCAATACTGCGTATCCGCCGGTTTATCTGCCACCACCAGCCGGAGAACCGTTTGTTGACAGCTTTGTGCGCGGATTCGGCTATAGCATGGGCGTTGCTACCACGTACGCACTATTCAGCAGCATCGACTGGGACGATGACGATCATGACCATCATCATCATGACGATGATGATTATCACCGTCACGATGGCGGTCATCGTGACGGTAATGGCTGGCAACACAACGGCGACAACATCAATATCGACGTAAACAATTTCAACCGTATCACCGGTGAGCATCTTACTGATAAGAATATGGCATGGCGGCACAATCCAAACTACCGCAATGGTGTGCCCTATCATGATCAGGATATGGCAAAGCGGTTTCACCAAACCGATGTCAACGGCGGCATGAGCGCCACGCAGTTACCTGCTCTATCGCGCGACAGTCAGCGTCAGGCAGCAGCAAGTCAGTTTCAGCAACGAACACACACTGCGCCAGTCATTACGCGAGATACTCAACGTCAGGCTGCGGCACAGCGGTTTAATGAAGCTGAAAACTATGGGAGCTATGACGACTTCCGCGACTTCAGCCGTCGCCAACCACTGACCCAGCAACAAAAGGACGCCGCTCGTCAGCGTTATCAGTCGGCCTCTCCTGAGCAGCGCCAGGCAGTCCGCGAGAAAATGCAGACTAACCCGCAGATCCAGCAGCGAAGAGAGGCAGCGCGTGAGCGTATTCAGGCCGCCTCGCCTGAGCAGCGCCAGGCGGTTCGCGAGAAAATGCAGACTAACCCACAGAACCAGCAGCGAAAAGAGGCAGCGCGTGAGCGTATTCAGTCTGCAACTCCCGAACAGCGCCAGGTGTTTAAGGAAAAAGTACAGCAGCGCCCACTGAACCAACAGCAACGTGATAACGCCCGCCAGCGTGTTCAATCAGCATCACCTGAGCAACGTCAGGTTTTTCGGGAGAAAGTTCAGGAGAGCCGCCCGCAACGTCTAAACGACAGTAACCATACTGTCAGGCTGAATAACGAGCAACGGTCAGCGATACGGGAACGGTTGTCTGAGCGTGGAGCAAGGAGAATGGAAAGGTAAAATGCAGGCGTAAAAAAAGCGGCGTGGTTAGCCGCTTTTTTAATTGCCGGATGTTCCGGCAAACGAAAAATTACTTCTTCTTCGCTTTCGGGTTCGGCAGGTCGGTAATGCTACCTTCGAACACTTCTGCCGCCAGGCCCACAGACTCGTGCAGCGTCGGGTGCGCATGGATGGTCAGCGCGATGTCTTCAGCATCACAACCCATTTCGATTGCCAGGCCGATTTCACCCAGCAGCTCGCCGCCGTTAGTACCGACAATCGCACCACCGATCACACGGTGAGATTCTTTGTCGAAAATCAGCTTGGTCATACCGTCTGCGCAGTCGGAAGCGATAGCACGACCAGAAGCAGCCCACGGGAAGGTGGCGGTTTCATAGCTGATGCCTTTCTCTTTCGCTTCTTTCTCGGTCAGACCCACCCATGCAACTTCTGGTTCGGTATAGGCGATGGACGGGATAACTTTCGGATCGAAGTAGTGTTTCTTACCGGCGATAACTTCAGCGGCAACGTGACCTTCGTGAACACCTTTATGTGCCAGCATCGGCTGACCGACGATATCGCCGATAGCAAAGATGTGCGGTACGTTGGTACGCAGCTGTTTGTCAACGCGGATGAAACCACGGTCGTCAACTTCCACGCCAGCTTTGCCTGCGTCGAGGTTTTTACCGTTCGGCACACGACCAATTGCTACCAGCACGGCGTCGTAACGCTGCGGTTCAGCGGGTGCTTTTTTGCCTTCCATCGTCACATAAATACCGTCTTCTTTCGCTTCAACGGCGGTAACTTTGGTTTCCAGCATCAGGTTGAATTTTTTGCTGATACGCTTGGTGAAGACTTTAACGATGTCTTTGTCAGCTGCCGGGATAACCTGGTCGAACATTTCAACCACATCAATCTGTGAACCCAGCGCGTGGTATACGGTCCCCATTTCCAGACCGATGATACCGCCACCCATTACCAGCAGGCGTTCTGGTACTTCTTTCAGTTCCAGCGCGTCAGTGGAGTCCCAGATACGCGGATCTTCATGCGGAATAAACGGCAGTTGGATCGGGCGAGAACCCGCTGCAATGATCGCGTTGTCGAAGTTGATCACGGTTTTGCCGTTCTCACCTTCAACTTCCAGGGTGTTAGCCCCGGTGAATTTACCCAGACCGTTGACCACTTTGACTTTGCGGCCTTTTGCCATACCAGCCAGACCACCGGTCAGCTGATTGATCACTTTCTCTTTCCAGGTACGAATCTTGTCGATATCGGTTTTCGGTTCGCCGAAGACGATACCGTGTTCAGCCAGCGCTTTGGCTTCTTCGATAACTTTTGCTACGTGCAGCAGTGCTTTAGAAGGGATACAGCCGACGTTCAGGCAAACACCGCCAAGGGTGTTGTAACGTTCTACGATTACGGTTTCCAGACCTAAATCAGCGCAACGGAAGGCAGCGGAGTAACCTGCGGGGCCTGCCCCAAGTACCACGACCTGAGTTTTGATTTCAGTACTCATCATGACCTCTATATATTTATCTCCGGCGGTCATACCCGTCGTCTTTCAGGCCGCAGCGGCGTTAGCTTCACGCCCTCACCCCAGTCACTTACTTATGTAAGCTCCTGGGGATTCTGGCGCTTGCTACCTTGCTGCACCCAGAAATCCATAGGGTATGTGAAGTAATACCCTAACCACCACCGGGTCGTTCTATCCGTCGGTATTTTACAAAATTGTTAACAATTTTTAAACAACAAACGGCAACCGATTTGTCTATTCACTAATAACCTCAATACATTCATGAGATTACCAGAAAAAAGCCGGCCGTTGGGCCGGCTCTTTTACTTACATCACCAGACGGCGAATGTCAGACAGCGTGTTGTTAATGATGGTAATGAAACGGGCACCATCAGCACCGTCGATCACGCGGTGGTCGAAGGAGAGAGAAATCGGCAGCATCAGACGCGGCACGAACTCTTTACCATTCCACACCGGCTCCATCGCGGACTTGGAAACGCCGAGGATAGCCACTTCCGGCGCGTTCACAATCGGCGCGAAGTGGGTAGTACCCAGGCCGCCGATGCTGGAGATGGTGAAGCAACCGCCCTGCATTTCGCCCGCAGTCAGCTTACCGTCACGCGCTTTCTTAGAAATAGTCATCAGCTCGCGAGACAGTTCGATGATGCCTTTCTTGTTGACGTCTTTGAATACCGGAACAACCAGACCGTTCGGGGTATCCACCGCCACACCGATGTTGATGTATTTCTTCAGGGTCAGACGCTGACCGTCTTCCGACAGCGAACTGTTGAAGCGAGGCATCTGCTCAAGAGCTGCAGCAACCGCTTTCATGATGAAGACAACCGGGGTGATCTTCACATCCAGCTTACGTTTCGCCGCTTCTTCGTTCTGCTGTTTACGGAACGCTTCCAGCTCGGTGATATCGGTTTTGTCGAAGTGAGTAACATGCGGGATCATCACCCAGTTACGGCTCAGGTTCGCACCAGAGATTTTCTGGATGCGGCCCAGTTCCACTTCTTCGATTTCACCAAACTTGCTGAAGTCCACTTTAGGCCACGGCAGCATGCCTGGGATACCGCCGCCAGTTGCCGCCGGAGCTGCTTCTGCACGTTTGATAGCTTCTTTCACGTAAGCCTGAACGTCTTCGCGCAGGATACGACCTTTACGGCCAGTGCCCTTCACTTTCGCCAGGTTAACGCCAAACTCGCGTGCCAGACGGCGGATCAGCGGAGTCGCGTGAACGTAAGCGTCGTTTACAGCAAATTCAGATTTGCCTTCCGCTTTCGCAGCCGATGCTGCTGCCGGGGCTTCAGCTTTTGCTGCCGGAGCCGGCGCTGCCGCTTCCTGTTTCGCAGGAGCTGCCGCAGGCGCTGCGCCTTCAACTTCGAAGATCATAATCAGCGAGCCAGTTTTCACTTTATCGCCAACGTTGACTTTCAGTTCCTTCACGACGCCTGCAAACGGAGCCGGAACTTCCATAGAAGCTTTATCGCCTTCTACGGTGATCAGTGACTGTTCAGCGGCAACTTTGTCGCCCACTTTCACCATCACTTCGGTCACTTCAACTTCGTCACCGCCGATATCCGGAACGTTAACTTCTTTCACGCCAGCCGCTGATGCAGGGGCCGCTGCCGGAGCCGCTTCCTGTTTAGCCGCCGGAGCTGCCGCGCCTGCTTCACCCGCGACTTCGAAGACCATAATCAGCGAGCCGGTAGACACTTTGTCACCCACGTTCACTTTGATCTCTTTCACGGTGCCTGCAAACGGAGCAGGAACTTCCATAGAAGCCTTATCGCCTTCTACGGTGATCAGCGACTGTTCAGCTTCAACTTTATCGCCAACTTTCACCAGGATTTCGGTCACTTCAACTTCGTCGCTGCCGATATCCGGAACGTTAACGTCTTTTGCCGCCGCAGCCGCTGGTGCTGCTGCCGGAGCTGCTTCTTTCTTCTCTTCTGCCTGAGCAGGTGCAGCGTCAGCTGCACCGTCGGCGGAATCGAAAATCATAATCAGTGCGCCGGTCTGGGTTTTATCGCCAACAGAGACTTTGATCTCTTTAACGATACCCGCCTGCGGAGACGGAACTTCCATAGAGGCTTTGTCGCCTTCTACGGTGATCAGCGACTGTTCGGCTTCAACTTTGTCGCCCACTTTGACCAGGATCTCGGTGATTTCAACTTCATCAGCCCCGATGTCCGGTACTTTGATTTCGATAGCCATTATTCTTTTACCTCTTACGCCAGACGCGGGTTAACTTTATCTGCATCGATGTTGAATTTGGCGATTGCATCAGCAACCACTTTCTTATCGATTTCGCCACGTTTAGCCAGTTCGCCCAGCGCCGCAACCACGACATAAGAAGCATCAACTTCGAAGTGGTGACGCAGGTTCTCACGGCTGTCGGAACGACCGAAGCCATCAGTACCCAGTACGCGGTAGTCGTCAGCCGGTACGTAAGTACGGACCTGCTCAGCGAACAGTTTCATATAGTCGGTAGATGCCACTGCCGGAGCGTCGTTCATCACCTGAGCGATGTATGGAACGCGCGGAGTTTCCAGCGGGTGCAGCATGTTCCAGCGTTCACAATCCTGACCATCACGCGCCAGTTCTGTGAAGGAGGTCACGCTATAAACGTCAGAACCTACGCCGTAATCTTTCGCCAGGATCTCTGCCGCTTCACGGACGTGACGCAGGATAGAACCGGAGCCCAGCAGCTGAACTTTACCTTTGCTACCTTCAATGGTTTCGAGTTTGTAGATACCTTTACGGATACCTTCCTCAGCACCTTCAGGCATTGCCGGCATGTGGTAGTTTTCGTTCAGCGTAGTGATGTAGTAGTAAACGTTCTCTTGTTTTTCACCGTACATACGCTCCAGACCGTCATGCATGATGACAGCAACTTCGTAAGCGTAAGCCGGGTCGTAAGAGATACAGTTCGGGATAGTCAGCGACTGAATGTGGCTGTGACCATCTTCGTGCTGCAGACCTTCACCGTTCAGGGTGGTACGACCGGAAGTACCGCCGATCAGGAAGCCACGCGCTTGCTGGTCGCCAGCCGCCCAGCACAGATCGCCGATACGCTGGAAGCCGAACATCGAGTAATAGATGTAGAACGGAATCATCGGCAGATTGTTGGTGCTGTAAGAGGTCGCCGCTGCCAGCCAGGAACAACCTGCGCCCAGCTCGTTGATCCCTTCCTGCAGAATCTGACCTTTCTCGTCTTCTTTATAGTAAGCAACCTGCTCGCGGTCCTGCGGGGTGTACTGCTGACCGTTCGGGCTGTAAATACCAATCTGACGGAACAGACCTTCCATACCGAAAGTACGCGCTTCGTCGGCGATGATCGGTACCAGACGATCTTTGATCGACTTGTTCTTCAGCATTACGTTCAGGGCACGAACGAAAGCGATAGTGGTAGAGATCTCTTTGCTCTGCTCTTCCAGCAGCGCGCCGAAGTCTTGCAGGCTCGGCAGCTCAAGCTTCTCGGTGAAGTTCGGCTGACGGCTTGGCAGATAACCGTGCAGTTTCTGACGCTGAGCGTGCAGATAGGTATGCTCTTCAGAACCTTCCGGGAAGGTGATGTACGGCAGTTTTTCGATATCAGCATCAGACACCGGCACATTGAAACGGTCGCGGATGTGACGCACGCCGTCCATGTTCATTTTCTTAACCTGGTGCGCGATGTTTTTACCTTCAGCCGCGTCGCCCATGCCGTAACCTTTAATGGTATGAGCAAGGATCACCGTCGCTTTGCCTTTGGTTTCCTGCGCTTTCTTGAATGCAGCGTAGATTTTCTTCGGATCGTGACCACCACGGTTCAGCGCCCAGATCTGCTCGTCAGTCCAGTCTGCAACCAGTGCTGCGGTTTCAGGATATTTACCGAAGAAGTGTTCACGAACGTACGCACCATCTTTCGATTTGAAGGTCTGGTAGTCGCCGTCAACGGTTTCGTTCATCAGCTGGATCAGTTTACCGCTGGTATCTTTACGCAGCAGTTCATCCCAACGGCTACCCCACATTACTTTGATCACGTTCCAGCCAGCACCTTCGAAGATGCCTTCCAGTTCGTTGATGATCTTGCCGTTACCGGTGACCGGGCCGTCAAGACGCTGCAGGTTACAGTTGATAACGAAGACCAGGTTATCCAGTTTTTCACGGGTAGCGATGGTGATCGCACCTTTGGATTCCGGTTCGTCCATTTCACCGTCGCCGAGGAAGGCGTAAACGGTCTGTTTAGAGGTATCTTTCAGGCCACGGTGTTCCAGATATTTCAGGAATTTAGCCTGGTAAATAGCACCAATCGGACCCAGACCCATAGATACGGTCGGGAACTGCCAGAATTCCGGCATCAGTTTCGGGTGCGGATAGGAAGAGAGGCCATTGCCGTGAACTTCCTGACGGAAGTTATCCAGCTGCTCCTGAGTCAGACGACCTTCCAGGAAAGCACGTGCGTAAACGCCCGGGGAGATGTGGCCCTGGAAGTAAACCAGGTCGCCGCCATCCTGCTCGTTGCGTGCACGGAAGAAGTGGTTAAAGCACACATCATAAATGGTTGCGGAAGACTGGAAGGACGCCATGTGGCCGCCCAGTTCGAGGTCTTTTTTCGACGCACGCAGAACCGTCATGATGGCGTTCCAGCGGATAGCTGAACGAATACGGCGTTCCAGTTCCAGATTACCCGGATACTCCGGTTGTTCTTCAACGGGGATGGTGTTGATGTAGTTGCTGATACCGGTGCCTGCGGCTACGTTGACACCGCCTTTGCGGGCTTCAGCAAGCAGTTGGTCGATCAGATACTGAGCACGCTCAACACCTTCTTCACGGATGACCGATTCGATCGCCTGGAGCCAGTCGCGAGTTTCGATCGGATCCACGTCATTTGGGAAACGTTCTGACATGGGTTATTCCTTATCTATCTAATAACGTTGAGTTTTCTGGAACCTGTCCCATTGAACTCTCGCCGGAAAGCTCAATAAGACAGGTTCTACGTTTAGTTGCCGCGCTTTTATATGCGCTTGATTTACAACATCTTCTGGATAATTTTTACCAGAAAAATCACTAATTCTTTCGTTGCTCCAGACGACGTAGAGAACGCTCACGGCGGCTCTCTTCACGGCTTCTGTCGAGCAAAATTTCTTCGATAAAGGCCAGATGGCGATGCGATGCTTCGCGCGCTTCTTCCGGCTTACCGGCCATAATCGCTTCAAATATGCGGGTGCGGTGACTACTCACCAGCGGCAGCATCTCGCGACGCGAATAGAGCAATTCGAAGTTCTGGCGGACATTCTGGGCCAACATCGGCTCCATACACCTTAGCAGATGAAGCAGAACCACATTGTGGGCTGCTTCGGTGACGGCAATCTGATACTGGAGTACGGCATTTGATTCCGCGTCCAGATCGCCAGACTGCTGCGCCAGCTCTATGGCGTGGTGGAGTTCACGGATGCGTTCCTTGTCTTCATCGGTACTACGCAGCGCGGCGTAATAAGCGGCGATACCTTCCAGGGCGTGTCGTGTTTCGAGCAAGTCATACTGTGATTCAGGATGGTCGGAGAGCAGCTCCACCAGTGGATCGCTGAAGCTTTGCCATAGGCTGCTCTGGACAAAAGTGCCGCCACCCTGGCGACGAAGCAACAAGCCCTTCGCTTCGAGACGTTGAATCGCCTCACGCAATGAGGGACGGGAGACGTCAAACTGTTTTGCCAGTTCGCGTTCCGGTGGGAGTTTTTCGCCCGGGCGGAGAGTGCCTTCGAGGATCAAAAACTCCAGTTGCTGCTCAATCACATCGGAGAGTTTTGGTTGGCGGATTTTGCTGTAGGCCATGAGTTCCTGTCTTAAGCCACTTGCCGAAGTCAATTGGTCTTACCAATTTCATGTCTGTGACGCTAAAGTAACAAAGTATTCACCTTATGTCCATACAGGTTTTGATTGAAATCATGAAACTGTGCACATTTTAACAACTTGACATATATAACGTTTCAAAGTTGTAACTATGCACAAATGTAGACTTTACGTAGGAAAGGGATTTTTTAACGATTATTAAACTATAAAAATCCGAATTGAACCGATTCACTTACCAATTTATCGATTTTTAATTCATATGTAATGAATTTATATTCATTGTATATGTTGAGGGGATTTGAGGCTGACATTTACAAACGGTTCCTTTTTAAGCAACTCATCTTCAACCATGCATAAAGCGGGTGCATTCGCTGCCACATACCATTATTCTTGATCTGACGGAAGTCATTTTGTAACAATTCAAACTTCCTTGATGTAAACAAATCAATACAACAAACGGAATTGCAAACTTACACACGCATCACTGCGTAGATCAAAAAAACAATCACCGCACGAGGTTTCATGATGGAAGGTCAACAGCACGGCGAGCAGCTAAAGCGCGGCCTTAAAAACCGCCACATACAGCTTATCGCGCTGGGAGGCGCGATAGGGACAGGGCTATTCCTGGGTAGCGCCTCCGTAATACAGTCCGCAGGGCCAGGGATTATCCTGGGTTACGCCATTGCTGGTTTTATCGCCTTTCTGATCATGCGTCAGCTAGGTGAAATGGTGGTCGAAGAACCTGTCGCAGGCTCCTTTAGCCACTTTGCTTATAAATACTGGGGCTGTTTTGCCGGTTTCGCCTCTGGCTGGAACTACTGGGTACTGTACGTTTTAGTTGCCATGGCAGAGCTTACTGCTGTGGGTAAATACATTCAGTTCTGGTATCCGGAAATCCCAACCTGGGTTTCTGCCGCCGTGTTCTTTGTGGTGATTAACGCCATCAACCTGACCAACGTAAAAGTGTTTGGTGAGATGGAGTTCTGGTTTGCCATTATCAAAGTTATTGCGGTAGTAGCGATGATCATCTTCGGCGGCTGGCTGCTATTCAGTGGCAACGGCGGCCCGCAGGCGACCGTTAGCAACCTGTGGGATCAGGGTGGTTTCCTGCCGCACGGCTTCACCGGGCTGGTGATGATGATGGCGATTATCATGTTCTCGTTCGGTGGTCTGGAACTGGTGGGGATCACCGCAGCAGAAGCTGATAACCCGGAGCAAAGTATCCCGAAAGCAACTAACCAGGTTATCTACCGCATCCTGATTTTCTATATTGGTTCGTTAGCCGTTCTGCTCTCGCTGATGCCGTGGACCCGCGTTACTGCTGATACCAGTCCGTTTGTACTGATCTTCCACGAATTGGGCGATACCTTTGTGGCGAATGCGCTGAACATCGTGGTACTGACTGCTGCGCTCTCCGTGTACAACAGCTGCGTATATTGCAACAGCCGTATGCTGTTTGGTCTGGCACAGCAGGGCAACGCGCCAAAAGCGCTGGCGTCTGTTGATAAACGCGGCGTACCAGTCAACACCATTCTGGTGTCTGCGCTGGTTACGGCATTGTGCGTGCTGATTAACTACCTTGCACCGGAATCCGCATTCGGCCTGTTAATGGCGCTGGTGGTATCTGCACTGGTAATCAACTGGGCGATGATTAGCCTGGCGCATATGAAATTCCGTCGCGCCAAGCAGGAACAAGGCGTGGTAACTCGCTTCCCTGCTCTGCTTTATCCGCTGGGTAACTGGATCTGCCTGCTGTTTATGGCGGCGGTACTGGTGATTATGCTGATGACCCCAGGAATGGCGATTTCGGTATACCTGATCCCGGTATGGCTGATCGTGTTAGGTATCGGCTATCTGTTTAAAGAGAAAACCGCCAAAGCCGTAAAAGCGCATTAATCTCTCTACGCCCTCACCCGTGCAGGGTGAGGGCAATAATCTTTACACCAACGCCCCGTAAATCGTCAGTAGCGCAATTACCACCACGACCACGAACGAGGTTTTCTTCGCCATGGAAACCGCTGCCTTCGGCGTCTCCACCTTATCGACATGCGGTTCACGCGCCAGAGAGAACTGTGCCAGACGCGTTAATACCTGATATTGCGAAGTATGGAAATCACCCAGCGAAGCAAACCAGGCCGGTAACGCTTTCTCCCCATGACCGATCAAGGCATATACCACACCCGCAAGACGAACCGGCACCCAATCCAGTACATGAAGCACGGCATCAATGCCGGACTGTAAACGATGATGCGGCGTCTGGTAACGCGCCAGCCAGTATTGCCATGCACGCAAAAACGCATACCCCATCAGCGTAACGGGTCCCCAAGTTCCCCCCACAATCAGCCAGAACAACGGAGCAAGATAAAAACGAAAGTTAATCCACAGCAATGCATTTTGCAGCTCACGCAAATACTCACGTTCATCGCAGCCTGCCGGGACGCCGTGAATCATGGTGAGTTCGCCAGCCATCGTGGCACGGGCATGGCTATCATTACGTGAAGCAGCTGTCAGATAAGCATGATAATGAAGACGAACTTTACCTGCGCCAATACACAGCAAACCAATCAGCAGCCACACCAGCAGCGTGGGAACGTTGAACAATACTCCCTGCAATGTGCGTAACAGTAAAAAAGTCACGCCCATCGCAATAATGGTCATGCCTAATGTGCGCCCGAGAGAAAAATGTTTCACCCGCCGAAAGAACGCTTCAAGACGATGATCAAGTTGCCAGTGCTCGCCCAACTTAAACAGGCGCTCGAAAATTAACACCAGTAAGGTTGTAAATAGCGTCATGTTGTCTCCTTGCTGACCAGTGCACGAAACCGTGCCCAATCAAATGCAGGACCGGGATCGGTTTTCCGATCCGGCGCAATATCACAATGGCCCGTCATGTTATTAGCGATATCTGGATAGCGATCAATCAGTGCCCGCGTAACCGCCGCAAGCTGTTGATGCTGCGCATCGGTATACGCCAGCGTATCGGTGCCTTCCAGCTCAATCCCAATAGAAAAATCATTGCAGCGTTCGCGCCCCTGATACTGAGAGACTCCCGCATGCCATGCACGTTTATCGAAAGGAACATACTGGACTATTTCACCATCACGGCGAATCAAACAGTGAGCGGAGACGCGCAAATGGGCGATCTCAGCAAAGAAAGGATGTGCCTGCGGATCAATAGTTCCAGTGAATAATGCGTCGATCCACGGACCGCCAAACTCGCCTGGCGGCAGGCTAATATTGTGCACCACCAGCAGGGTGGGTGTTTCGTCATCCGGGCGGCAATCGTAATGTGGTGAGGGAACGCGGCGCGCGCCAACCAGCCACCCCTGTTCTAACAACATGCAGGATCTCCTTATATGTGGTGCTAATACCCGGTTCAGAGTAGCATGTTTCTACCTTATGATTCGTTAGCTATCTGGAGTTTTAACATGCCGCCTCGCCGCTATAACCCTGAAACCCGACGTGACGAGCTGCTGGAACGCATTAATCTCGATATCCCCGGCGCGGTGGCCCAGGCGCTACGGGAAGATTTAGGCGGAACAGTCGATGCCAACAATGACATTACGGCAAAACTTTTACCGGAAAACTCTCGCTCTCATGCCACAGTGATCACCCGCGAGAATGGCGTATTTTGCGGCAAACGCTGGGTTGAAGAGGTGTTTATTCAACTGGCAGGCGACGATGTCACCATAATCTGGCATGTGGATGACGGCGATGTCATCAACGCCAATGAACCCTTGTTCGAACTTGAAGGCCCATCCCGCGTGCTGTTAACGGGCGAACGCACTGCGCTTAATTTTGTGCAAACCCTTTCAGGGGTTGCCAGTAAGGTACGCCACTATGTCGAATTACTGGAGGGCACCAACACGCAGTTGTTGGATACGCGCAAAACCTTACCCGGCCTGCGTTCAGCTCTGAAATACGCGGTACTTTGCGGCGGCGGAGCGAATCACCGTCTGGGGCTTTCTGATGCCTTCCTGATCAAAGAAAACCATATTATTGCCTCCGGCTCAGTACGCCAGGCGGTCGAAAAAGCATCCTGGCTGCACCCGGATGCGCCAGTAGAAGTCGAAGTAGAGAATCTGGAAGAACTTGATGAAGCCCTGAAAGCAGGTGCCGATATCATCATGCTGGATAACTTCGAAACAGAACAGATGCGCGAAGCCGTCAAACGCACCAACGGCAAGGCGCTACTGGAAGTGTCTGGCAACGTCACTGACAAAACACTGCGCGAATTTGCCGAAACGGGCGTGGACTTTATCTCCGTCGGTGCGCTAACTAAACACGTACAGGCACTCGACCTATCAATGCGTTTTTGCTGATTGCTGACAGATTTATCCGCTCCATCGCGGGCGGATAATCTCCCCTTTCCCAACTTTCTTCGTAACGCCTCGCAAATTTCTTGTCTTTCGCTGCAACGTAATAAAAAACTCCGGAAGCTGCTTTCCCGTTTCGTTTTTTGCCCCTCGCTTGTGCTGATGGCGTTTGCCAAAGTAGCGCCAACCAAATCAAGGAGCGAAACAAATGGACAAGCAACGCGGTTTTACACTTATCGAACTGATGGTGGTTATTGGCATCATTGCCATTTTAAGCGCCATTGGTATTCCCGCTTATCAAAACTACCTGCGCAAAGCCGCACTCACCGACATGCTACAAACCTTTGTGCCTTACCGTACCGCCGTAGAGTTGTGCGCGCTGGAACATGGTGGATTAGATACCTGCGACGGTGGCAGTAATGGCATCCCCTCGCCTACCACCACCCGCTATGTTTCAGCCATGAGTGTGGCAAAGGGCGTGGTGTCGCTGACCGGGCAAGAAAGTCTCAATGGGCTAAGCGTCGTCATGACGCCGGGTTGGGATAACGCAAACGGCGTCACCGGTTGGACGCGCAACTGCAATATTCAAAGTGACAGCGCATTGCAGCAAGCCTGCGAAGATGTCTTCCGTTTTGATGACGCCAACTAAGGAGCGGCAATGAATATTCCACAGCTCACCGCCCTGTGTCTGCGTTATCAGGGAGTCTTGCTGGATGCCAGCGAAGAGGTGGTTCATGTTGCGGTGGTCGATGCCCCTTCGCATGAGCTACTGGACGCATTGCATTTCGCTACCACCAAACGTATTGAGATCACCTGCTGGACGCGCCAACAAATGGAAGGTCACGCCAGTCGCACACAACAGACATTGCCCGTAGCTATTCATGAGAAGCATCAGCCCAAAGCAGAGTTGCTGACTCGAACGTTACAATCTGCGCTGGAACAACGCGCGTCTGATATTCATATCGAACCAGCGGACAATGCCTACCGCATCCGCTTGCGTATCGACGGCGTATTGCATCCTTTACCGGATGTTTCACCGGATGCCGGAGTCGCATTAACCGCCAGATTAAAAGTGCTGGGCAACCTGGATATTGCGGAACATCGCCTGCCGCAGGACGGGCAATTCACTGTCGAACTGGCAGGAAACGCCGTCTCATTTCGTATTGCGACCTTACCATGTCGGGGTGGTGAAAAGGTGGTATTAAGGTTGTTACAGCAGGTGAGTCAGGCACTGGATGTCAACACGCTTGGAATGCAGCCGTTACAACTGGCGGACTTTGCTCATGCCTTGCAACAACCACAGGGACTGGTGCTGGTAACAGGCCCTACAGGCAGCGGCAAAACGGTCACGCTTTATAGTGCCCTGCAAACGCTGAATACCGCTGACATTAATATTTGTAGCGTCGAAGATCCGGTTGAGATCCCCATAGCCGGACTAAACCAGACGCAAATCCATCCGCGTGCCGGTCTTACCTTTCAGGGCGTTTTGCGTGCGTTATTGCGCCAGGACCCTGACGTCATCATGATCGGAGAGATCCGCGATGGCGAAACAGCAGAGATCGCTATTAAAGCGGCGCAAACCGGTCACCTGGTGTTGTCTACCCTACACACCAATTCCACCACTGAAACGCTGGTACGTTTACAGCAAATGGGGGTCGCCCGCTGGATGCTCTCATCGGCGCTTACACTGGTAATAGCCCAGCGTCTGGTACGTAAACTTTGCCCACATTGTCGCCGACAGCAAGGGGAGCCCATCCATATTCCAGACAATGTATGGCCGTCGCCGCTGCCCCACTGGCAGGCACCCGGTTGTGTACATTGCTACCACGGTTTTTATGGTCGCACGGCCTTATTTGAAGTTCTGCCCATAACACCGGTCATACGTCAGCTTATTTCCGCTAATACCGACGTTGAATCGCTGGAAACGCACGCCCGACAGGCGGGTATGCGTACGCTTTTTGAAAACGGCTGCCTGGCCGTGGAGCAAGGCTTAACCACCTTTGAAGAGTTAATCCGCGTATTGGGGATGCCGCATGGCGAGTAAGCAACTCTGGCGCTGGCATGGCATAACCGGCGACGGCAATGCGCAAGATGGGATGCTATGGGCTGAGAGCCGTGCTTTGCTGCTTATGGCACTACAGCAACAGATGGTTACCCCACTAAGCCTGAAGCGAATCGCCATCAATTCTGCGCAGTGGCGAGGAGATAAAAGCGCGGAAGTCATTCATCAACTGGCGACGCTACTCAAAGCCGGGTTAACGCTTTCTGAAGGGCTGGCACTGCTGGCGGAACAGCATCCCAGTAAGCAATGGCAAGCGTTGCTGCAATCGCTGGCGTACGATCTCGAACAGGGCATTGCTTTTTCCAATGCCTTATTACCCTGGTCAGAGGTATTTCCGCCGCTCTATCAGGCAATGATCCGCACGGGGGAATTGACTGGTAAGTTAGATGAATGTTGCTTTGAACTTGCTCGACAGCAAAAAGCCCAGCGTCAGTTAGCCGATAAAGTGAAATCAGCGTTGCGTTATCCCATCATCATTTTAGCGATGGCAATCATGGTGGTTGTGGCAATGCTGCATTTTGTGCTGCCGGAGTTTGCTGCTATTTATAAGACCTTCAACACCCCACTACCGGTACTAACGCAGGGGATCATGACGCTGGCAGACTTTAGTGGCGAATGGGGCTGGCTGCTGGTGTTGTTCGGCTTTCTGCTGGCGATAGCCAATAAGTTGCTGATGCGCCGCCCGACCTGGCTTATCGCGCGGCAGAAATTGCTGTTACGCATCCCGATTATGGGTTCACTGATGCGGGGACAAAAACTCACGCAGATCTTTACGATTCTGGCGCTGACTCAAAGTGCAGGCATTACTTTTTTACAGGGCGTAGAGAGCGTCAGAGAAACAATGCGCTGCCCGTACTGGGTGCAACTTCTGACACAAATCCAGCACGATATCAGTAACGGTCACCCCATCTGGCTGGCGCTAAAAAATACCGGTGAGTTTAGCCCACTCTGTTTGCAATTAGTGAGAACAGGAGAGGCATCCGGCTCGCTGGATCTCATGTTAGACAACCTCGCCCATCATCATCGGGATAACACACTGGCGCTGGCGGATAACCTCGCAGCCTTACTGGAACCGGCGTTGCTGATCATAACGGGAGGAATTATCGGTACGCTGGTGGTGGCAATGTATCTGCCAATTTTCCATTTAGGCGATGCGATGAGTGGAATGGGATAACGCTGGCGTGTTGCTCCACGCCAGCGTTGGGAGATTACAGGTTGTTGAAGATGCGGTTTTCTTGTTCCAGCACACGAATAAACGTGGTGCGCTTGGTCAGCTCTTTCAGGCGTGAAGCCCCAACGTATGTACAAGCTGAACGCAGGCCGCCCAAAATATCACGCGCGGTATTTTCAACCGGGCCTCGCAGCGGCAGCTTAACGGTTTTACCTTCTGCTGCGCGGTATTCCGCAACGCCGCCAACGTGACGTTTCATCGCAGACTCGGAGCTCATGCCGTAGAACAGCATAAATTTCTCGCCGTTCTCCTCAACGATGCGACCGCCGCTCTCTTCGTGGCCCGCCAGCATGCCGCCAAGCATGACGAAATCGGCACCGCCGCCAAAGGCTTTCGCGACATCGCCCGGCGTGGTGCAGCCACCGTCGCTGACGATCATTCCGCCCAGACCGTGCGCAGCATCGGCACATTCGATTACCGCAGAAAGTTGCGGATAACCGACGCCTGTTTTGACGCGAGTTGTACAAACAGAACCTGGGCCGATGCCAACTTTAACGATATCAGCACCGGAGAGGATAAGCTCCTCACACATTTCACCAGTCACTACGTTGCCAGCACAAATGGTTTTGGTCGGCCACGCTTCACGCGCTTTCGCAACGAACTGCACGAAGTGTTCGGAATAACCATTCGCCACGTCAATACAAACGAAATTTAATGCCGGGTTCAGGTCGAGAATCTGTTTAGTTTTTTCGAAATCCGCATCTGATGTACCGGTAGAAACCATCACATGTTTCAGCACATCAGCGGAAGAATTGTTGATAAACGCTTGCCACTCTTCGACAGAATAGTGTTTATGCACAGCAGTCAAAATATCAAAAGAAGCCAGCGCAGAGGCCATAGAAAATGTGCCTACGGTGTCCATATTTGCGGCGATAATCGGCACGCCGGACCAGCTCTGACCTGAATGTTTGAAGGTGAATTGACGTTCCAGTTCAACATCGGAACGGCTTTTAAGAGTGGAGCGTTTAGGGCGGATGAGAACGTCTTTAAAACCTAACTTCAGATCTTCTTCAATACGCATGTGCGGATTCCTGGGGTTAATGGCTATAAGGGTAAGAGCGCAACTCCAGTGACGCTATCATACGCACTAATCAATGCGGCGCAAGACTGCGAAATTGTCTTTTTTTACGCTACAATCCCATAAATTTACCTGGTAAATAGTGAGCGAACGTTTCATCAATTTCGCTTTCGTGCGCTCATTTTTAACGTTTTGATAATCATGATGAATTCCCGGGAATATAAATTATGAGGTATATAGTTGCCTTAACGGGAGGCATTGGCAGTGGCAAGAGTACCGTTGCCAATGCGTTTGCTGATCTCGGAATTAACGTCATTGATGCCGATATTATTGCGCGTCAGGTGGTTGAACCAGGTGCACCTGCGCTACATGCCATTGCTGATCACTTTGGCGCTAACATGATTGCTGCTGATGGAACATTGCAGCGCCGGGCCTTGCGCGAGCGGATCTTCGCCAACCCGGAAGAGAAAAACTGGCTTAACGCCCTGCTGCATCCGCTGATTCAGCAAGAGACGCAACACCAGATCCAGCAAGCAACTTCCCCCTATGTACTGTGGGTTGTGCCATTGCTGGTAGAAAACTCACTGTATAAAAAAGCGAATCGAGTGCTGGTGGTGGATGTCAGCCCAGAAACGCAACTTAAGCGCACCATGCAGCGCGATGATGTAACTCGCGAGCATGTCGAACAAATCCTTGCTGCTCAGGCACCGCGCGAAGCTCGCCTTGCCGTGGCAGATGACGTCATTGATAATAACGGCGCACCGGATGCTATCGCATCGGATGTTGCCCGCCTGCACGCACACTATTTGCAGCTTGCGTCGCAGTTTGTCTCACAGGAAAAACCGTAATGCAGACCCAGGTCCTTTTTGAACATCCACTAAATGAAAAAATGCGTACGTGGCTGCGCATTGAGTTTTTGATTCAGCAACTCACCGTTAATTTACCCATCGCTGACCACGCTGGCGCGCTGCATTTCTTCCGTAATGTCAGTGAATTACTGGATGTTTTCGAGCGCGGCGAAGTCCGCACTGAGCTGTTGAAAGAACTTGACCGGCAGCAACGTAAACTCCAGACCTGGATTGGCGTGCCTGGCGTGGACCAGAGCCGTATTGAAGCATTAATTCAGCAGTTAAAAGCGGCGGGGAGCGTATTAATTTCCGCGCCGCGTATCGGGCAATTTCTGCGTGAAGATCGTTTGATTGCTCTGGTGCGTCAGCGACTGAGCATCCCAGGCGGCTGTTGTAGCTTTGATTTACCTACATTGCACATTTGGCTGCATCTACCCCAGGCGCAGCGCGACAGCCAGGTAGAAACCTGGATTGCCAGCCTGAACCCGCTCACCCAGGCACTTACCATGGTGCTGGATTTAATTCGCCAGTCGGCCCCCTTCCGTAAACAAACCAGCCTGAATGGTTTTTATCAGGATAACGGTGGCGATGCCGACTTGCTGCGCCTGAATCTGTCACTCGATTCACAGCTTTATCCGCAAATTTCCGGTCATAAGAGCCGTTTTGCCATTCGTTTTATGCCGCTGGACAGTGAAAACGGACAGGTACCGGAACGTCTGGATTTCGAACTGGCCTGTTGCTAAGGAGTAAAAATGTCAGAAACTATTACGGTGAATTGCCCAACCTGCGGGAAAACGGTGGTGTGGGGTGAAATCAGCCCGTTTCGGCCATTTTGCTCCAAACGTTGTCAGCTGATCGACCTCGGAGAATGGGCTGCTGAAGAAAAACGAATCCCCAGCAGTGGCGATCTTTCCGAAAGCGATGACTGGAGCGAAGAGCCAAAGCAGTGACATTTTTTCTGATGCGACGCTGGCCTGATAAGACGCGGGCAGCGTCGTATCAGGCATCGTGTGCAAATGTCGGATGCGGTGTGAACGCCTTATCCGACCTACAAGACCTTATATATCAACGTGTTAAAATTGTAGATGCTGATAAGACGCGCCAGCGTCGCATCGGGCATCTTGTGCAAATGTTGGATGCGGCATAAACACCTATCCGACATACACACGCTTAAGCTTCGCAAGTACCGGTTCATTGGCTGGCGGAAAATCATCGGCATTCAGACCGACCAGCGACATCCACTCACCGGGTTGCCCTTCTTTACCCCACGGCTCCCCTTCCCAGCTTTCGACCAGCCAAAACCACAGTGTTATATGCCTGTCCGGGAATTCATATTCCAGTTTTTCAAATAGCGAAAAATGTTGTGGGGTAATCCCGACCTCTTCCTGAAGTTCACGCACCACCGCCTGTTCCGGCGTTTCGCCCATTTCAATTTTACCGCCGGGAAACTCCAGTTTATTCGCCATGTGCGCATCTGCTGCGCGACGCGTTATAAAGATTTCATTGTTCTCGTTGCGAATAATACCTACCGCAATTTGCAGCTTTTTCATTGTCTTAAACCTATAAAAAAGGCGCAGAATCCTGCGCCTTTTACTTCAACTGTTAGCTTTTATTGCAGGCGACCATGGCACTGCTTGTATTTTTTACCAGAACCGCACGGGCAAGGATCGTTACGTCCTACTTTGCGCTCACCGGTTTGCGCCGCCAGTGCAGCTGCGGCTGCAGAGTCGTCATCCTGATGGCTAAGCTGCTGCATTTGCGCTAAACGCTCGGCTTCCATACGACGCTGTTGTTCCAGCTCCTCAACCTCTTCAGGCATACGTACCTGAACTTTGCTCAGCGTGCTAATAACTTCATATTTCAACGACTCCAGCATCGCTGCAAACATGGAGAACGATTCACGTTTGTATTCCTGCTTCGGATCTTTCTGTGCATAGCCACGCAGGTGGATACCCTGACGCAGATAGTCCATCGCTGCCAGGTGCTCTTTCCACAGAGAGTCGAGAGTTTGCAGCATGACGCCTTTTTCGAAGTGACGCATCATCTCAGCACCAACCACTTCTTCTTTACGCTGATACACTTCGATGGACTGCGCCAGAATGCGCTCACGCAGCGTCTCTTCATGCAGTTCTGGTTCTTTATCCAGCCACTCGGCAATTGGCAAATCGAGGTCGAAATCGTTCTTCAGACGTTCCTGCAGTCCCGGAATATCCCACATTTCTTCCAGCGACTGTGGCGGAATGTAGGCATCAATGGTCGCTTTGAACACATCTTCACGAATGCTGTTGATGGTTTCGCTCACATCGCTGACATCCAGCAGTTCGTTACGCTGGGAGTAAATGGCGCGACGCTGATCGTTAGCCACATCATCATATTCCAGCAGTTGCTTACGAATGTCGAAGTTACGGCTTTCAACTTTACGCTGGGCGTTGGCAATCGCTTTGGTCACCCACGGGTGTTCAATGGCTTCGCCTGGCTTCATACCCAGTTTACGCATCATGCCGGATACTCGGTCGGAAGCAAAAATACGCATCAGCGCATCTTCCATCGACAGGTAGAAACGGGAAGAACCAGCATCCCCCTGACGACCAGAACGACCGCGCAACTGGTTATCGATACGACGGGATTCGTGACGCTCGGTACCGATGATATGCAGGCCACCTGCTTCCAGTACCGCATCGTGACGTACCTGCCAGTCGGCCTTAATTTTTTCAATTTGCTCTGCGGTCGGATTTTCCAGCGCGGCAACTTCTGCCTGCCAGCTACCACCGAGCACAATATCTGTACCACGACCCGCCATGTTGGTCGCGATAGTCACCGCAGCCGGATAACCTGCCTGAGCAACAATCGCCGCTTCGTTGGCGTGGAATTTGGCGTTCAGGACGTTGTGCTTAATACCGGCTTTGGTCAGTTCGTTTGACACCAGCTCCGATTTTTCGATGGAGATAGTACCCACCAGCACCGGCTGGCCTTTCGCCGTACGTTCTTTGATATCTTCAATGATCGCCTGAATTTTTTCCGCTTCAGTCATGTAGACCAGGTCCGGCAGATCTTTACGAATCATTGGACGGTTGGTCGGAACAACGACGGTATCCAGCTTGTAGATGGAGCTAAATTCGAAAGCTTCGGTATCAGCAGTACCGGTCATCCCCGCCAGTTTTTCATACAGACGGAAGTAGTTCTGAAAGGTGATCGACGCCAGCGTCTGGTTTTCGTTCTGGATCTGTACACCTTCTTTCGCTTCCACTGCCTGATGCAGGCCATCGGACCAACGACGTCCCTGCATGGTACGACCGGTGTGTTCGTCAACGATGATAACTTCACCATCTTTAACGATGTAGTCGACGTCTCGGGTAAACAGCGCATGAGCGCGCAGCGCCGCCGTTACGTGGTGCATCAGCATGATGTTGGCCGGAGAGTACAGAGACTCCCCTTCATCCATGATGCCTTCTTTCACCAGCAGTTCTTCAATCAGCACCAGACCACGTTCGGTCAGGTTCACCTGGCGAGATTTTTCGTCCACCGAGAAGTGGCCTTCGCCCTGGAAGGTTTCGGAGTCTTCTTTTTCCTGACGGATCAGGTGCGGAATAATTTTATTCACGCGTTTATACATTTCCGAGCTGTCTTCTGCCGGGCCGGAAATGATCAGCGGTGTACGAGCTTCATCGATCAGGATGGAGTCCACTTCGTCCACCAGCGCATAGTGCAGTTTACGCTGTACACGTTCTTCAGGGCTGAACGCCATGTTATCGCGCAGGTAGTCAAAGCCGTATTCGTTGTTCGTACCGTAAGTGATGTCAGCTGCGTAAGCTTCACGCTTCGCCGGTGCTGGCATGCCCGGCAGGTTGATACCGACAGTCAGGCCAAGGAATTCAAACAGCGGACGGTTGTTTTCGGCGTCACGTTGCGCCAGGTAGTCGTTGACGGTAACAACGTGTACGCCCTTACCGGTTAATGCGTTCAGGTAAGCAGGCAGCGTTGCGGTCAGGGTTTTACCTTCACCGGTACGCATTTCGGCGATGCAGCGTTCGTTAAGAACCATACCGCCGAGTAACTGAACGTCGAAGTGACGCATACCAAAGACGCGCTTACTTGCCTCACGCACCACGGCGAAAGCTTCCGGGATCAGATTTTCCAGCACTTCGCCTTTTTCCAGACGTGCACGAAACTCTGCGGTTTTCCCTTTCAGTTCTTCGTCGGAGAGTTTTTCCATCTCCGGTTCCATGGCATTGATGATGTTGACCACTTTGCGCATCCGGCGCAGGGTGCGATCGTTACGACTACCGAAAACTTTAGTTAATAATTTGATTAGCATAATAAAATCTCAAACGCCCCGCGTTGCGGAGTCAATAAAATGAAGTAAAGGTTTATTGTTGTTAGCTGAGGCGTTGAGGGCCAGCACGGATGCCTTGCGCCTGGCTTATCCAGACGGGCGTGCTGAATTTTGCTTGCGGGGTAAAATGCGCATAATCAATGCGATAACCCTTTTCAGACGGCGTGCCTTCCTGGGTCAACAGCGCGCTGAGCGTATCCAGTAATGCAAGATGTTGCGCCTGAAGAGGCAAAGATTCTTCAGCAACGGGCAGCGTTTGCGGTGCCATTGCGAAGGAAAGATGACGGATTACCGTGCGAATGGCATGTTGATGCCAGTAATCAACGGAATAGTTCGAATTCGGGCGGCGCGTGTTCGCTTCCAGCAAGGCCAATTGACCAAAGTTAACTTTGGCTGAAGGCTCGTGGTTGCGGGTTGTCGCTTTTGCGGGCGCGTTTGGTTCGGCGGCGTTGCTGAGCGCAGGCAAACCTAAACTCGCCGCGACCATCCCTAATAAGAGATGCGGCCAGAAGTAGCGTTTACCAAACTGTCGCCAGCGCGTCAGTATTCCACTCACGTTATTGCCATCCCGATCGTATTCAAACGTATTTAGCGCACAAATCTTATCATTAAAGCCTGAAGTCCACAGCACGAATGAAGATAAGTTGTGCGTAAAAGTGCTTAAGAAAACAGCGTTCGCACCGTTTTTTATCGTTCTTATAAAATTCAAAAAAAAACGACTGGTTCACCTGGCCGGAGAGAGTGCCAGATTTGCCAGTCGAATTTTATACGACAGTATAAATGTCGTTATGCCAGTACGGCTGAAGGCGCTTTGAAGGCCAACGGCAGTTCTGCGTCGTCCTGGAAGGTCACATATTCCCAGGCTTCCTGTTTTGCAAGGACAGCCTGCAGCAGTTTGTTATTCAGTGCATGACCGGATTTATAAGCGGTAAATGCACCAATAATATTGTGACCACACATGAACAAGTCACCGATCGCATCGAGCATTTTGTGACGCACAAATTCGTCTTCAAAACGCAGGCCGTCTTCGTTCAGTACGCGATAATCGTCAACAACGATGGCACAATCGAAGCTACCGCCCAGGCACAAACCACGGGACTGCAGATATTCGATATCACGCATGAAACCGAACGTACGCGCACGGCTGATCTGGCGCATAAACGCATCAGCGGAGAAGTTCATCGCATAGCGCTGGTTGCTGGAATCAATAGCCGGATGGTTAAAATCGATGGTGAAATCCAGCGAAAAACCATTGTACGGCTTAAATTCAGCCCACTTATCGCCATCTTCGACACGAACAGTCTCTTTGATGCGAACAAATTTCTTGGCGCAGTTCAACTCGTCGATACCGGCGTCAAGCAGCAGGTATACAAACGGAGCGGCGCTGCCGTCCATGATCGGGATTTCCGGCGCGTTAACTTCGATAACAATGTTATCGATGCCCAGGCCCGCGAGAGCAGCATTGAGGTGCTCTACGGTTGAAATCCGTACATCATGCTCGTTGACCAGACACGTACAGAGCATGGTATCACGCACAGATTTGGCATCGGCCGGGAAATCTACCGGTGGATTCAAGTCGGTGCGACGATAGATGACCCCGGTGTTGGCCGGCGCAGGGCGTAACGTCAGGGTGACTTTCTTGCCGGTATGTAAACCGACACCCGTCGCCTGAACGATACGTTTAAGTGTCCTTTGTTTGATCATCGTATTATCTCGCCAAATTACCTATCCAACCGAAGTGTACTATACATTCGGCGGGCCAGTTTAGCACAAAGAGCCTCGAAACCCAAATTCCAGTCAATTCTTAATCAGCTTGCTTACGCAGGAATGCTGGGATATCCAGATAATCCGGCTCTTTCGCAGTTTGCGGCGCATTGTCATTCACGACTTTAGCAACCGGCTTCTGCTCCTGGGTCAGCGGAGCCATCCCGTGCTGCTGGTAGCGATCCATCACTGGCTGCTGAACCTGCTTATTGGTCACCAGAGTGATTTCAGGACGTTTGTCCATGCCGATACCTGTCGCAACAACAGTTACGCGCAGCTCGTCATTCATATCCGGGTCAAGAGAAGTACCGATAACCACAGTCGCGTTGTCGGAAGCAAATGCACGGATGGTGTTACCTACCGTTTCGAACTCATCCAGACGCAGGTCGAAGCCCGCCGTGATGTTAACCAGCACGCCGCGTGCGCCAGACAGGTCGATATCTTCCAGCAGCGGAGAAGAGATAGCCATTTCAGCAGCTTCTTCCGCACGGTCTTCACCGCTCGCCACGCCAGAACCCATCATTGCGTAGCCCATTTCAGACATTACGGTGCGTACGTCTGCAAAGTCCACGTTCATCAAACCCGGACGAGTAATCAGTTCGGCGATACCTTGCACAGCGCCTTTGAGTACGTCGTTCGCTGCGCCAAACGCATCCAGCAGGGAGATACCGCGGCCCAGAACTTTCAGCAGTTTGTCGTTCGGGATAGTAATCAGAGAGTCCACATGCTTGGACAGTTCAGTGATCCCCTGCTCCGCGAATGCCATACGCTTCTTGCCTTCAAAGTTGAAAGGCTTAGTGACGACAGCAACGGTCAGGATACCCAAATCTTTTGCCACTTCAGCGACGACTGGTGCTGCGCCTGTACCGGTACCACCACCCATACCCGCTGCGATAAAGACCATGTCTGCACCTTCCAGCGCCGCACGCAGTGCATCGCGATCCTCATCAGCCGCATTACGGCCAACTTCTGGATTAGCGCCAGCGCCCAGTCCTTTGGTGATACCGCTACCGATTTGAATCGTCTGTCCAACCGCTGTTTTACGCAGCGCTTGTGCATCGGTATTTACCGCGAAGAATTCAACACCTTCAATGCGCTCGCGCACCATGTGTTCAACAGCATTACCGCCGCCGCCGCCGACGCCGATGACTTTAATCACCGCGTCATTGGTAAGTTCCATTGGTTCAAACATAGTTTCTCTCCGATTTGTGCCTGTCGCCTGAGGCCGTAATCATCGTCGGCCTCATAAAAATTAAAACTCTTTTCGCAGCCAACTATTGAGTCGCTTGATCCACGAGCCAACTGATGCTGTAACACGTTTTTCTACTTCAGCTTCACCGTTAAGATGTGACTCTTTTCCATAGTGAAGCAATCCCACCGCCGTCGAATAATACGGCTCCTGAGCATAATCCGTTAAACCGGTAATGTTCAGCGGCGCGCCGATACGCACTTGCGTATGAAACACGCGCTGAGCACAGGCTGCAAGACCTTCGATCTGCGCTGCGCCACCAGTTAATACAATGCCTGCCGCCAGGTGATGTTTAACCCCTTGTTGGCGAAGCTTTTCCTGCAACTGCAATATCTCTTCGTTGACCAGGTTGAGCAGCTCGGTATAGCGCGGCTCGATCACCTCTGCCAGGGTCTGACGTTGCAGACTCCGCGGCGGACGACCGCCTACGCTCGGCACTTCCACGCTCTCATCTTTTCCAACGATGGAACCCAGCGCACAACCGTGGCGAACTTTAATCGCTTCGGCGTCGCTTGGCGGCGTGCCAAAGGCGTAAGCGATATCACTGGTCACGACATTGCCAGCATAAGGAATTACCTTAGTGTGGCGCAATGCCCCACCGGTATAAACGGCGATATCCATTGTACCACCACCGATATCGACGACGCAGACACCCAGTTCACGTTCATCTTCCGTCAATACCGAATAACTTGATGCCAGTCCGGCAAATATCAGTTGGTCAACTTTCAGCCCACAACGTTCAACCGCTTTGACGATGTTTTTCGCCATATCGTTGTGACATGTGATCAGGTGCACTTTTGCCTGCATCCGCACGCCCGAAAGTCCTACCGGATTCTTGATCCCTTCCTGATAGTCAATCGCATACTCTTGCGGGATCACATGCAGCACACGATGCTCATCGCGCACACGCACCGATTTCGCGGTATGGACGACGTTTTCCACATCTTCTTGCGTCACTTCTTCTTCAGAAATAGGCACCATACCAATTTCATTCTGGCAGCTGATGTGCTTACCAGAAAGCGCCAGATATACCGAAGAGATCTGACAATCTGCCATCAATTCTGCCTGGTCAATGGCGCGTTGTACGCACTTGACCACGGATTCGAGGTCGTTCACCCCGCCTTTATCCATACCACGCGACGGGCAGCTGCCCACGCCAATGATATTGACCATACCGTCGGGCAGAACTTCCCCTACTAAAGCGGCAACCTTCGCGGTACCAATCTCCAGTCCTACTACCAGTTTTCTGTCCGTCGCCTTGATCATTGTTGTTCTGCCTGTGCCTGATTTTGTTGCTGAGTAGATTCCTCTGGCGGCAAGGGCGCCCAGCCTACTGCCGCTCCAGAGTCATAACGCAAATCAACGTAGCTAATCCGTTTGCCATCGGTTTGCGCCTGCTGCTGTAAAACCGGATAAAGTTCTACAAAGCGAGCCAAACGTTTCATCGTATCGCCCCGGCCAAGATTGAGCTTAATATCGTTATTCAGCGTCAACTGCCAGGAACGCCGCGCGGTCATCGCCGCTTCCTTCAGAGTAAATCTGTCCTTTGCCAGCATCTGCCCCATTTCGCGATAGCCCTGCAACACTTCATTGGCGCTGCCTTCCGGGCCATACAGCATTGGAAGCACCTGCTTGCTGGTGCGATCTGGCGGCACGCTGAAAGTGTTTCCTTCCGCGTCTACCATATGTTGATCATTCCACCGCGCAATCGGCACATATTCAACCAGATGAATCTTCAATTCATCAGGCCACTGCTTTCTGACGCTCACCTGCTTAATCCACGGCAGGCGTTGTTCTATTTGCGTCTGGATGATGTTGACATCCTGGGTCATAAAGGTACCTGGCTCACCCAATGCCAGGATCGACTGCCGGATATCGTCATTACGCGTGTAATGGCGTTCACCGGTCAACACCAGCTTTGAGAGCGGCAGGCGTTGCGCATCTTCCATCCAGCCCAACACGACCCAGCCGCTCACCAACACTGTCGTTAAAACGGTCAGCAGGAAAAGGATCCCCGCCAGACGCGTTCCATTATTGCGGCGAGAAGAAACCTCTTCTTCGCTGTTTCGCGTGTTCAGAGCAGCCTGCGACATATTAGTCCGCCAGTTCCAGAATTCGTACTACCAACTGCGAGAAGCTCATACCTGCCTGACGTGCCGCCATCGGCACCAGGCTGTGGCTGGTCATACCCGGTGAGGTATTGGCTTCCAGCAGATAAAACTGTCCATCGCTGTCCAGCATAACGTCAATACGTCCCCATCCTTTGCAACCTAACGTCGTCCATGCTTTCAGCACTAATGCCTGCAAATTGGCCTCTTGTGACGCTTCCAGACCTGCGGGGCAGAAATACTGTGTCTCATCAGAGAGATACTTCGCCTCATAATCATAGAAGGTTCCGGACGGTTGAATACGTATTGACGGTAAAATTTCTTCACCGAGTATCGCAACCGTGAACTCCGGCCCACTTAGCCATTTTTCAATCAATACTTCCTCATCGTGCTGAAATGCCAATCTTAATGCATCTTGTAGAGCATTTTCTGCTACTACTTTTGACATTCCCACACTGGAACCTTCGCGGCTCGGCTTAACGATAACCGGCAAACCCAGAGCAGAAATTTCTGCTAACTGCTTATCACTCAGGCCTTTTTCAAACTCTGCGCGGGTTAATGCTACCCACGGCGCTACCGGTAAACCAGCGCCCTGCCAAAGCAATTTGCTGCGTAGTTTATCCATTGAAAGCGCAGATGCCATCACTCCGCTGCCGGTATAAGGCAAGCCCATCAGCTCGAGCATGCCCTGCAGCGTGCCATCTTCACCGCCGCGACCGTGTAGCGCGATAAACACTTTCTGAAAGCCCATCGACTTCAGTTGCGTCACGTCGACTTCTTTCGGGTCGACAGGATACGCGTCAATACCGCCTTCACGCAGCCCGGCTAACACCGCTGCGCCAGAATTCAGAGAAACTTCCCGCTCAGCGGAGGTCCCACCCAACAGGACCGCGATTTTATCAGTCATGTTGTGCTTCCTCCGGAGTTTGCGGCTTCAGTTTGATTTCAGCTAAAGAACGGGCAATTTTTCCAATATTACCAGCCCCCTGAACGAGAATCAGGTCGTTACCGGTTAATACCGGTGCCAGCATCTCGGCTACCTGCGCCGGGTCAGGCACCAGAATGGGATCAATTTTCCCACGTCCACGAATTGTGCGACACAGCGAACGGCTGTCCGCTCCCGGAATTGGCGCTTCGCCAGCCGGATACACTTCCAGCATCAACAGGGTATCAACCTGCGTCAGCACATTGGCGAAATCATCATACAGGTCGCGTGTACGGGTAAAACGGTGCGGCTGAAACAGCATTACCAGGTTTTTATCCGGCCAGCCTGCACGCGCCGCTTTAATAGTGGCGTCCACTTCCGTCGGGTGGTGGCCGTAGTCATCGACCAGCATTGCCGTACCGCTTTTACCATTCACTGGCTCCAGCGGGAATTCACCGAGGAAATCAAAACGACGACCAGTCCCCTGGAAGCTCTCCAGCGCACGCAAAATAGCCTCGTCGTCAATGCCCTCTTCCGTAGCAACCGCAACCGCAGCTGCGGCGTTCAGCGCGTTATGACGACCTGGCGCATTTAGGGTGACGCGCATCGGCTCTTTGTCCTGGCGCAGCAGCGTAAAGTGCCCTTGCGGGCCAATCTGCTGATAATCTTCTACACGCACGTCGGCATCTTCGCTGAAGCCGTAAGTCGTGGTCTGACGTCCCACACGCGGTAACAATTCGCGGATCACCGGATCATCAACACACATCACTGCACGACCGTAAAACGGCAGGTTGTGCAGAAAATTAATAAAGGTCTGTTTTAAATTCTCAAAGTCGCCCTGGTAGGTATCCATGTGGTCGGCTTCGATATTGGTGACAATCGCCACCATCGGTTGCAGATGCAGGAACGATGCATCACTCTCATCTGCTTCGGCAATCAGGTACCGACCATGCCCCAAACGCGCATGAACGCCCGCCGCTTTTACCAGCCCACCGTTAACGAAGGTTGGGTCGAGTCCCGCTTCTGCGTAGATGCTGGAAACCATCGCAGTGGTTGTCGTTTTGCCGTGCGTTCCGGCAATGGCGATGCCATGACGAAAACGCATTAACTCAGCCAGCATTTCGGCACGACGGATCACCGGAATACGCGCTTCATGAGCTGCGACAATTTCCGGGTTATCGGCAGAAATCGCGCTGGAAACAACGACCACGCTGGCATCACGTACGTTTTCCGGGCGATGGTTGAAATAAATTGTCGCCCCAAGATTCATTAACTGCTGCGTGACCGGATTTGGCGCTAAATCGGAACCACTGATCTGATAACCTTCATTGGCCAGAACTTCGGCAATACCGCCCATACCGGCACCACCGATGCCGACAAAATGTATGTGCCGAACGCGACGCATTTCGGGCACGATGGAACGCAGTTTTGCCAATTGTTGTGTATTCATTCTTTACGCCATTAACTTCTTAAATTCATACGATGCAAAAGGCATCGCTACAATTACGCCCGGGCAGCCCGGCTCACTTCATTTGCCACTCGCTCGGTGGCATCCGGAATGGATGCGGCGCGGGCGCGTTCTGCCATGGTTAATAAGGTTTCTCGCGACCACCCGGCCAGGGTGTTGGCGACAGCATCCACGTTAAGCTGTGGCTGCTCGATAATTTTGGCTGCGCCCGCTTTTTCCAGCGGTAGCGCATTCCAGTATTGCTGGCGGTCTTTATGTTGAAACGGCACAAACAACGCCGGTAGTCCTGCCGCAGCGATTTCACTCACCGTTAACGCACCGGAGCGGCAAACGACGACATCCGCCCACGCATACGCCGCCGCCATATCATCAATAAATTCCGTCACTTTATGCTGCGGTTGCCCCGCTTCGGCATACGCCTGTTCAACGGATTGTTGCGAACCTTTGCCGCTCTGATGCCAGATAGTGACTGAATCACCCAGTTTCGCAGCAACCTGCGGCATTGTCTGGTTAAGAATGCGTGCGCCCTGGGAACCACCCACTACCAACACACGAACCGGACCTTCACGTCCAGCCAAACGTTGCTGCGGCAACGGCAGCGCCAGCACATCGGTACGCACCGGGTTACCCACCACTTCCGCATTAGGGAAAGCGCCTGGAAACGCCTGCATCACTTTGGTAGCAATCTTCGCCAGCCATTTATTGGTTAAGCCCGCAATACCGTTTTGTTCATGAAGCACAACCGGAATGCCTAACGACCACGCGGCCAGACCACCTGGACCTGATACGTAGCCGCCCATACCGAGCACCACGTCAGGTTTGTACGCTTTCATAATCGCCCGCGCCTGACGCCAGGCGTTGAAGATACGCAGCGGGGCAGCTATCAGTGCTTTTATACCTTTTCCACGCAGACCAGAGATACGAATGAAATCAATTTCGATGCCATGTTTTGGCACTAAGTCCGCTTCCATACGGTCGGCAGTCCCCAGCCAGCGGACTTGCCAACCCTGAGCCATTAGATGGTGCGCAACCGCCAGCCCCGGGAATACATGTCCACCGGTTCCGCCTGCCATCACCATTAATCGCTTTCCTTGACCACTCATCGTGAACCTCGTACAAACGCCTGCGCTTTCTCCAGACGCGTTTCATAATCAATACGCAACAGCATCATGATGGCTGTCGACATAATCAGTAAGCTCGAACCACCGTAACTGATCAGCGGCAATGTCAGACCTTTGGTCGGTAACATCCCCGCCGCCGCGCCTACGTTAACCAGCGCCTGGAAGCTAAACCAGATGCCAATGGAACAGGCGAGAAAACCGGAAAAACGATGGTCAATTTCTAATGCTTTACGGCCAATCGACATCGCACGAAAAGCGACGAAGAATACCATTAAAAGTGCTAGTACCACACCGACATAACCTAATTCTTCGCCGATAATGGCGAAAATAAAGTCAGTGTGCGCTTCCGGCAGATACTCCAGTTTTTGTACCGAGTTACCTAAACCTTGCCCCCAAAGTTCGCCGCGACCAAACGCCATCAGCGATTGCGTTAACTGATAGCCGCTGCCAAAGGGATCTTCCCACGGGTTCCAGAATGCGGTAACACGGCGGATACGGTACGGTTCGGCGAGGATCAGCAACACAACCGCTGAAATGCCCATACCGATAATGGCAATGAACTGCCACAATTTCGCTCCCGCCAGGAATAACATCGCCAGCGTAGTCACAAACAACACCACCACCGTACCAAGGTCTGGCTGTGCCAGCAGTAACACTGCCAACACCAGAATCACGCCCATCGGTTTCAGGAAGCCGCGCAGGTTATTACGTACTTCGTCGCCTTTACGCACCAGATAGTTGGCGATATAGCAAAACAACGACAGTTTTGTCAGCTCCGCAGGCTGGATACGCAGCAAGCCGAGATCGATCCAACGCGATGCCCCTTTAACAGAGCTACCCACTACCAGAACGATCATCAACAGGATGATTGATCCGAGTAGCATCGTAGCGCTGTAACGTTGCCAGAATTCCATCGGCAGACGCAGCGTAATGATCGCCAGAATGAATGCCAGGATCAGATAGACGCCATCACGCTTCGCGAAGAAGAACGGATCGTTGGTTAAGCGTTGCCCGATGGGCATTGACGCCGAGGTCACCATGATAAAGCCAATCGCCGCGAGGCCGAAGGTCAGCCACAGTAAGGTGCGATCGTACATGATCAGGCTGTCGGTATCTTTTTCCCGCGAGCCCATCACCCAGCCCTTTAGCGCCGTGGAGATCCAGACCAGAATACTGAATCCTGGCAGGCGCGGCATTTTCAGGCGAGGGAGAGATAAACGCATCAACCTAACTCCTTCGCCAGACGGGCAAACTCATTGCCTCGTTGTTCAAAGTTCTTGAACTGATCAAGGCTGGCACAGGCCGGGGAGAGCAGAACCATATCGCCCGGCTGAACACGCGGAGCCAGCAAGCGCATCGCCTGTTCCATGGTTTCGGTTTGTTCTGCCACTTCCGGGCGTAGCGCCGCCAGCTGCGCGCCGTCCCGACCGAAACAATACAGACGTACGTTATCGCCATTCAGGTAACGCGCCAGTGGGCTAAAATCTGCCGATTTACCATCGCCGCCCAGCAACAAATGCAGCGTGCCGTCTACGTGCAGGCCATTCAGTGCCGCTTCCGTACTGCCGACGTTGGTCGCTTTTGAATCGTTAATCCAGCGCACACCGTTATGCTCCAGCACAACTTCAAAGCGATGCGGCAGACCAGTGAATGTGGTTAACGCTTTCAGGCTGCTGGCGCGCGGCAAACCAGCGGCATCTGCCAGTGCCAGAGCTGCCAGTGCATTGGTGTAGTTATGCTGCCCGGAAAGTTTCATTTCTTTCACGTTCAGCACTTTCTCGCCCTTCACCCGCAGCCAGGTTTCACCCTGCTGATGATTCAGGTGATAGTCACCCATGTTGACGCCAAAGCTGACACAGCGTTCATCCGCACCGCGAATCGGCATTGTTAAGGCATCATCAGCATTAACCACGCAAATTTTTGCGTTTTCGTAAATGCGCAGTTTTGCTGCACGATACTGTTGTAAACCAAACGGATAGCGATCCATATGATCTTCAGTCACGTTCAGAATGGTCGCTGCTACCGCCTGTAAACTGGAGGTGGTTTCAAGCTGGAAGCTCGACAGCTCCAGCACGTACAGTTCGCACTCATCATCCAGCAGCATCAACGCAGGCAGGCCAATATTGCCACCCACACCAACGTTAACCCCCGCCGCTTTCGCCATTTCACCCACTAGCGTGGTGACCGTGCTTTTGCCGTTAGAACCGGTGATCGCCACAATCGGTGCTTGTGCTTCACGACAGAACAGCTCGATATCGCCAACGATTTCGATTCCGGCATCAGCGGCAGCGCTTAAGGATGGATGCGCCAGTGCAATACCGGGACTGGCGACAATCAGATCGGCCGCCATCAGCCATTCATCATTCAGACCGCCCGTGTGGCGTTCTACAGCTTCGGGTAATTTATCCAGGCCAGGCGGTGTCATACGCGTATCCATAACGCGCGGCGTCACACCGCGAGCGAGGAAAAAGTCCACGCAAGAAAGCCCGGTGAGGCCCAGGCCGATAATGACGACATTTTTACCCTGGTAATCAGCCATGATTAACGTACCTTCAGCGTTGCCAGACCAATCAGGACCAGCATCAGCGAAATAATCCAGAAACGTACAATGACGCGCGGTTCCGGCCAGCCTTTCAGTTCATAGTGGTGATGAATCGGTGCCATGCGGAAAATACGTTGTCCGCGCAGTTTAAAGGAGCCGACCTGCAGGATGACGGAAAGTGTTTCTACCACGAACACGCCCCCCATAATCACCAGCAGGAATTCCTGACGCAGCAGTACGGCGATAATACCTAACGCACCACCTAACGCCAGCGAACCGACATCGCCCATAAAGACCTGCGCCGGATAGGTGTTAAACCACAGGAAGCCCAGCCCTGCCCCAACTATCGCGGTACAGACAATGACCAGTTCCCCGGCGTGTCGTAGATACGGTATGTGTAAATAGCTGGCAAAGTTCATGTTGCCGGTCGCCCACGCCACCAGCGCAAAACCACCGGCGACAAATACGGTCGGCATAATTGCCAGACCGTCGAGACCATCAGTCAGGTTTACCGCGTTGCCAGTACCCACAATGACGAAGTAAGCCAGCAGAATGTAGAACAGCCCCAGTTGCGGCATCACATCTTTAAAGAACGGAACCACCAGCTGCGTTGCGGGCGTGTCTTTGCCGGCAAGGTACAGCGCGAAGGCAACACCCAGCGCGATCACCGACATCCAGAAATACTTCCAGCGCGCAATCAGGCCCTTGGTGTCTTTACGCACCACTTTGCGATAGTCATCAACAAAGCCAATGATGCCGTAACCTACCAGCACCACCAGTACGCACCAGACGTACGGATTGGATGGATAAGCCCATAGCAGCACGGAGATCACAATCGCTGTCAGGATCATAATCCCGCCCATGGTCGGCGTACCGCGCTTGCTGAAGTGTGATTCAGGACCGTCGTTACGCACTACCTGACCAAAGGAAAGTTTTTGCAAATGAGCAATCATACGCGGGCCCATCCACAATGAGATGAACAGCGCGGTCAGCAGGCTGACGATGGCGCGAAACGTCAGATAGGAAAAGACGTTAAAGCCGGAATAATATTTGACCAAATGTTCGGCCAGCCAAACTAACATGTCCCATTCTCCTGTAAAGCGCGTACTACCTCTTCCATGGCGGCACTACGTGAACCCTTAACTAAAATCGTAATTACCTGTTGCTCAGCAATCAGTGATTTAATACGCGCGATAAGCGCTGTTTTATCTGCAAAATGTTCGCCAACGCCGCTGGCGGTGCTGATAGCATGGCTTTGTTTACCCACGCTTAACACGTGGTCAATACCAGCAGCTTTTGCCGCCTCGCCCACCTGTACATGGCAGGCTTCGCTTTCAGCGCCCAATTCCGCCATATCGCCCACCACCAGCACGCGGTAGCCCGGCATTTCAGCCAGTACCTGGACTGCTGCGGTCATTGAACCGACATTGGCGTTGTAGGAGTCGTCGAGCAGCAACTGGTTTTCCGCCAGTTGGATGGGGAACAGACGGCCTGGAACAGCTTTCAGATTTGCCAGCCCCGCTTTGATAGCATCAAGCGTTGCGCCCACGGACATGGAGAGCGCAGCGGCTGCCAGCGCATTCGCAATATTGTGACGCCCTGGAAGCGGCAGCAGAACATCGACGCTACCTGTTGGGGTTTGGAGGGTAAATTCCGTACCGTGCGAAGTCACATGGATGTTGGTGGCGGTGAAATCGCTGTTGGCGGCATTGGGTGAGAAACGCCACACTTTGCGTGAGCCAATTACGCTCTGCCAGTTCAGCCAGTCGTTGTTGTCAGCGTTCATGATGGCGATACCGTTTTCCGGCAGGCCGCTAAAGATTTCACCTTTCGCTTTCGCGACACCCGCAAGCGAGCCAAAACCTTCCAGATGTGCCGCTGCCAGGTTGTTGACCAGCGCCGCTTCCGGGCGAGTCAGACTCACAGTCCAGGCAATTTCGCCCTGATGGTTCGCGCCAAGTTCAATAACTGCGAAATCGTATTCCGGCGTTAAGCGCAACAGCGTCATCGGTACACCGATGTCGTTGTTGAGATTGCCTGCCGTATAAAGTGTGTTGCCGCACTGGCTTAAAATTGCCGCCGTCATCTCTTTAACAGAGGTTTTGCCGGAGGAGCCCGTCAGAGCAACCACGCGCGCCGGAACTTGCTGGCGAACCCATGCAGCCAGTTCACCAAACGCCAGACGCGTATCCTTGACGATTAACTGCGGCAGATCGATATCCAGCGGACGGCTGACCAGTAGTGCGCCCGCGCCGCCAGCTTTCGCCTGGTCGGCAAAATCATGAGCATCGAAACGTTCGCCTTTCAGGGCAACAAACAGGCAGCCCGGCGTCAGTTTTCGCGTGTCAGTGGTTACAGCATCAAGGGTGATATCTGCACCTTGCAGTTCACCGTTGAGAATATCGGTAAGTTGGCTAAGGGTTACGCTAATCATGCAATCACCCCCAGCAGACGCGCCACCGTGACGCGATCGGAGTAGTCCAGACGCTGATTGCCAACAATCTGGTAATCCTCATGACCTTTGCCCGCGACCAGTACCACATCATTCTCTTTAGCCTGCATAACGGCGCAAGTCACCGCTTCAGCACGGCCTTCCATCACTTTGGCATGTCCGGCATCTAACATTCCCGCCAGAATATCGTTGATAATGGCACGCGGTTCTTCGGTACGCGGGTTATCGTCCGTTACCACCGCCACGTCAGCGAACTCTTCAGCAATTGCGCCCATCAGTGGACGTTTGCCTTTATCACGATCGCCACCACAGCCAAAGACGCACCACAGCTTGCCCGTACAGTGCAGGCGCGCCGCCTGTAAGGCTTTTTCCAGTGCATCTGGCGTATGCGCGTAATCCACCACCACCGTCGGTTTGCCTGGTGCAGTGAACACTTCCATACGTCCGCAAACCGGTTGCAGACGCGCGGCGGTTTTCAGCAGCTCAGCCAGTGGATAGCCCAGCGCCAGCAGCGTCGCCAGCGCCAGCAGCAAGTTGCTGACGTTAAAAGCGCCCATCAGATGGCTTTCAATTTCGCCATCGCCCCAGCTTGAGCTAAAGCGAATCGTCGCACCGCTGTCGTGATAGTTCACGTCGGTCGCTTTCAACCAGCGTCCGTGACAGTTCGGATTGATATGATCTTCCATTGACACCGCAACCGCGTCTGGCAGTTTTGCCAGCCAGCGGCGACCCACTTCATCGTCGGCGTTAACAATCGCCTGACCGCAATGATGTGCAGAATAAAGCAGCCATTTCGCAGCTTCGTAGTGTTCCATATCACCATGATAATCAAGGTGATCGCGGCTTAAGTTGGTAAAGACCGATGCCGCAAATTTCAATGCCGCCACACGGTGCTGTACCAGCCCGTGGGAGGAAACTTCCATTGCGCAAAAAGTCGCGCCCTGATCCACCAGCCCCGCCAGCTCATGCTGAACATCGACTGCCGAACCGGTGGTATTTTCTGTCGGGATCACTTTCCCCAGCAGGCCGTTACCAACGGTGCCCATTACCGCGCTGGTTTCGCCAAGCAGTTGGCTCCACTGTGCCAGCAGCTGGGTCGTCGTGGTTTTGCCGTTGGTGCCCGTTACGCCTACAAGACGTAAATTGTCAGAGGGTTCATGGTAAAAGCGGCCCGCCAGTGCAGATAAACGCTCGTTGAGCTGGCTGAGATAGATGACCGGTACGCCGTGCATTTCACGGATTTCACCGTCGGTCGCCTCATCTTTCGCCTCTGCAATAATGGCAGCCACACCTTGCGCTATCGCCTGCGGGATATATCGACGCCCGTCCGCCTGATGACCTACTACAGCTACAAAGAGATCGCCCGCCGCAGCCACACGGCTGTCGAGTGTCATCTCTCGCAGTGCTCGCGAAGGTGCGTCTGGCACCCACGGAGCAAGAAGGTCGCGCAAATTACGATCTGCCACCTGTCCCCTCGCCTTGATTAATCACAAATTCATTTTTATCGCCCGTTGTCAGCGCATCCGGCTCGATGTTCATGGTACGCAATACGCCGCCCATGATGGCACCAAAGACCGGCGCGGAAACGGCGCCGCCGTAGTATTTACCCGCCTGCGGATCGTTGATAACAACAACCAGCGCGAAGCGCGGCTGACTCGCAGGCGCAACGCCTGCGGTATAAGCAATATATTTATTGATGTAGCGACCGTCCGGCCCGACCTTTTTCGCGGTACCGGTTTTAATGGCGATACGATAGCCCTTAATCGCCGCCTTCACGCCGCCACCACCCGGTAGCGCCACGCTTTCCATCATATGCACCACGGTGCGAACAATGGATTCCGGGAAGACTCGTTCACCGGGAACCGGGGGGTCAACTTTGGTAATCGACAGTGGGCGATAAATGCCGTAGCTGCCGATAGTTGCGTAGACTCGCGCTAACTGTAACGGTGTTACCATTAGCCCGTAGCCGAAAGAGAAGGTGGCCCTCTCTATGTCAGACCACCGTTGTTTTTGAGGATATAAGCCACTGCGTTCTCCGACCAACCCCAAATTGGTCGCTTTTCCCAGTCCAAAACGTGAGTAAGTATCTACTAACGCTGAGGACGGCATCGCTAACGCCAGCTTGGAAACACCGACGTTACTCGACTTCTGTAATACCCCGGTCAGGGTTAATTCGCTGTAGCGTGCCACGTCTTTGATTTCGTGGCCGTTAATTCGATAAGGAATGGTATTGAGTACCGAGTTTTCCCGCACTACGCCACGTTGCAACGCGGTCATCACCACCATCGGTTTAACCGTTGAACCCGGTTCAAACACGTCAGTGATGGTACGGTTACGCATCGCCTCTTTCGGCGTGCCACTCAGATTGTTTGGGTTGTATGACGGGCTGTTAGCCATCGCCAGCACTTCACCGGTGTTGACATCCACCAGCACGGCGCTACCAGATTCAGCTTTGTTAAAGGCCACCGCGTTGTTCAGTTCGCGATAAACCAGCGCCTGCAGGCGTTCATCAATACTCAGCGCCAGGTTGTGCGCCGCCTGACTGTCGGTGGAAGAGATATCTTCAATTACGCGACCATAGCGGTCTTTACGCACAATGCGCTCACCCGGCTGCCCGGTAAGCCATTTATCGAAACTCTTCTCGACGCCCTCAATCCCCTGACTATCGACGTTAGTAAAGCCGATGAGGTGAGCAGTCACTTCGCCGGATGGATAATAACGGCGAGATTCTTCACGCAGATGAATCCCCGGCAGTTTCAGTTTTTTGATGTAGTCCGCCATGTCAGGGTTTACCTGACGCGCCAGATAAATAAAGCGCCCTTTCGGGTTGGCGTTAATGCGGGCTGAAAGCTGATCCAGCGGAATATTAAGCGCGTTAGCCAGCGCCTTCCAGCGATCACCGACGCTGATACCGCCAGCGTCATGTACTTCTTTCGGGTCAGCCCAAATCGCTTTTACCGGCACGCTCACCGCTAACGGGCGACCAGAACGGTCAGTAATCATGCCGCGGGAGGTGGAAACTTGCTGAACGCGAAGAGAACGCATGTCGCCCTCTTTTACCAGCATATCCGGAGAGATAACTTGTAACCACGCTACGCGTCCGAGCAGAAAAGCCAGCGCCAGGAGAATACAGCCGCATAACAACGCAAAACGCCAACTGATAAAGTTGGCATGTTCTTCCTGACGTTTTGGTTTCTGCGTTTTCGCCGCTGCTTTCATGCGTCGCGTTTATCCTTATTTTTGCACTACGATATTTTCTTGTGACGGATCAACATGCTGCATTTGCAGCTTTTCCGTGGCGATCCTTTCCACCCGGCTATGGTCGCCGAGCGCATTCTCTTCAAGGATCAGGTTGCGCCATTCAATGTCTAAAGCATCTCGCTCCAGCACCAGTTGTTCGCGCTGAGCGGTCAGTAAACGGGTATGGTGCGCCGTGGTTACCACAGTCACCGCCGTCAAAATAATGCAAATGAACAGGCAGAGTGGCAGCTTCCCAAATCGCAAAAGATCGTCACCGATAACACCAGGCAATGCATGGCGCTCGTGGCTTCCCATCGATCCTTTAACTTTGCTTAGAGCTTCTGTCACTCTGCTGATCATGCGTTCGTCCTCTCTGCAATACGCAGAACTGAACTACGGGCACGAGGGTTCTCAGCCACCTCTTCTTCGCCCGGCATTAACTTGCCTAGTGCTCGCAGCTGACGGCCACCCAGTTTTTTGAGCTGCTCTTCAGTCATCGGTAACCCTGCCGGAACTTGCGGACCGCGGCTGTTTTCACGCATAAAACGTTTCACAATACGGTCTTCCAGCGAGTGGAAGCTGATGATCGAAAGCCGCCCACCCGGGGCCAGCACGTTGAGCGAGCTTTTTAGCGCCTGCTCTATCTCCTCCAGTTCACTGTTTACCCAAATGCGCACCGCCTGGAAGGTCCGAGTCGCGGGATGTTTAAACTTATCTTTCACCGGCGTTGCAGCAGCCACGACTTCCGCCAGTTCTTTGGTGCGGGTCATCGGCTGTTCGCGGTTACGCTCGACAATGGCGCGGGCAATGCGTTTGGCAAAACGCTCTTCACCATAGGTTTTCAATACCCAGGCGATATCGGCTTCTTCTGCGGTTTGTAGCCATTCAGCGGCTGACTGCCCACGGGTTGGGTCCATACGCATGTCCAGCGGACCATCGCGCATAAAGGAAAAGCCGCGTTCAGCATCATCAAGTTGCGGTGAAGAGACGCCAAGATCGAGGAGAATGCCGTCGATCTTGCCGATAAGATCGCGCTCGGCAACATATTCGCCCAGCGCGGAGAAAGGTCCGTGGATGATGGAGAAGCGCGGATCATCAATAGTCTTCGCAACGGCGATAGCCTGCGGGTCGCGATCGATCGCCAGCAAACGCCCCTCTTCGCCAAGCTGCGAGAGGATCAGACGTGAGTGACCACCGCGACCAAAAGTCCCATCAATGTAGATGCCATCAGGACGGATATTGAGGCCATTAACGGCTTCATCCAGCAGCACCGTAGTATGTTTATAGTTTTCCATCATTTTATAGAGACAAGTCCTGCAGTCGCTCTGATAAGTCTCCAGTAGCCAACTGCTCTGCGTCGATATCTTCCTTGACCTGTTGATGCCAGGTTGTTTCATCCCACAGCTCAAACTTGTTGAACTGTCCAACCAGCATCACTTCTTTTGTCAGCCCGGCATGTTGCCGCAGTACTGGCGCGATTAACAATCGACCTGCGCCATCCATCTGACATTCGCTGGCATGACCTAACAGTAGGCGCTGCACACGGCGCTCAACCGGGTTCATGCTCGACAGACGCGATAATTTTTGCTCGATAATTTCCCATTCAGGCAGGGGGTAAAGCAGCAGGCACGGGTGATGAATGTCAATGGTGCAAACCATTTGACCGGCAGCGTTCTCAAGCAGCTGCTCCCGATAACGGGTAGGCACTGATAAGCGCCCTTTGCTGTCGAGATTGACTAACGTTGCTCCCCGGAACATGCCAGCCTCACCCCTTATTCCCACTTTGCCCCACAATTTCCCACTGAAAGGAGTTTACGGAGCGGAGGAAAAGCTTGTCAAGCCAGTCACAAGGCATACCGAGGTAAAAAACCCGATGTTTACGGCTAATATCAGCGTTGTTTATTTTACGTCCAACGTGCGAAGCAAATTAACGTTATGAATAGCTGTAAGAAAAAATCCCTCATCGTCATCACCGTTTTAAAATGACTCACTATTTTCCACAGCAAATATAAAGTGTCAGTTTGCGACGCGAGCGGCATTTTAGGACATATCTTCCCCGGTTAACAGTCCCTGTTGCGTCTGTGTGGCGCTTGATGCCAGCGGGTTTGCGCAAAAGCAAAGAAAAGTGTTTGTTAAATCGGCAATTCATCTCTGCATGTAACAAAATAATGCAAAAACGCGCTATCGATATCACTTAATTATTGTGAATTTCAGCTGGTGAGGTAATTAACGGGCAGGTTTAAAAGCATTTATCAATAATAGCCAGGAATAGTCTTATTTACTTTAAGGATATTGATGTCCATTCCGTACTCAACGCGCCAGAGAGAAATTCACCTGGCGCGTATTTTTGTTCGCGGCTTAGCTACGGCTGAGCACGCCGCGGCGATAGAGATTACGTTTAATGCGCGTTAAACCAGGTTTTGGCTTACGCGGTTCGTCCAGGCTTGCCAGGACAATCTCCAGCACACGCTCTGCGACATCGCGGTGACGTTGAGCCACTGCCAGCACCGGGCACTGTAAGAAGTCGAGCAGTTCGTTATCGCCAAAGGTGGCAATTGCCAGGTCAGAAGGCAGTTTGCCGTCACGACGTAGCGTGACATCCATCACCCCTTGCAACAACGCAAACGACGTTGTGAACAGTGCCTGCGGCATCGGATGCGTTTCCAGCCATTTTTCGAATAACTGGGCAGCCGCCTCCCGCTCATAGCTGTTGGCATAAAGGAAATGCACTTCGCGAGGATCATCTTTCCAGGCAGTACGGAAACCTTGTTCACGCAGGAAGCTGACAGAAAGCTCCGGCAGCGCGCCAAGATAAAGTACCGTCTCGGCGGGAAACTTACGTAACTCTTCCGCCAGCATTTCGGCATCATCCTGATCGGCACCAACCACGCTGGTGAAGTGTTCACGATCGAGGGCGCGGTCCAGCGCGACAATCGGGAACGGGTCGTTAGCCCAGCGTTGATAAAAAGGATGCTCAGGTGGCAACGACGTCGAAACAATAATGGCATCAACCTGACGCTGTAAAAGGTGCTCAATGCAGCGCATTTCGTTGTCGGGCTGATCTTCCGAGCAGGCAATCAGCAGTTGATAACCCCTTTGCCGCGCCTGGCGTTCAAGATAGTTAGCGATGCGGGTATAGCTGGTGTTCTCCAGATCGGGGATCACAAGACCAATAGAACGTGTGCGTCCAGCACGAAGCCCAGCTGCCACGGCGTTCGGGTGGTAATTGTGCTCACGCACCACAGCCATGACTTTTTCAACGGTTTTGTCGCTCACACGGTATTGCTTCGCTTTGCCGTTAATAACATAGCTTGCAGTGGTCCGCGACACTCCCGCCAGCCGAGCGATTTCATCCAGTTTCACAATTGCCCCTTGCGTAAAATGTAAAAACCATAGCCATTGTACTGGTATGGGTTAAATTCATTAACATCTAAGCGCAGAAAATTAACTGCGGCAACTGCTTTTATTCCAGGTTCCCACTGATTTCGCAAAAAAAGCCCAACGTGACATGTTGGGCTGCAAATTGCGCATTGAGATCATTCTCAACGCATTATTTTATCGCCGCGCGAAAGTCCGACTACACCAGAGCGAGCAACTTCCACAATTTTCGCCACATCGCGAATCGATGCTAAAAATGCATCAAGCTTATCGCTGGTGCCTGCTAATTGAACGGTATAAAGCGAGGGTGTGACATCAATAATTTGCCCACGGAATATTTCCGTATTACGTTTCACTTCGTCACGCCCGTAGCCGCTGGCCTGAATTTTCACCAGCATGATTTCCCGCTCAACATGCGCGCCCTGCCCCAACTCACTCACGCGCAAGACATCGACCAGCTTGTGTAATTGCTTTTCGATCTGCTCAAGTACTTTTTCATCGCCCACGGTCTGGATGGTCATACGCGATAATGTCGGATCGTCGGTTGGCGCAACGGTCAGGCTTTCAATGTTGTAGCCACGCTGGGAAAAAAGGCCAATCACGCGGGATAACGCGCCTGATTCATTTTCGAGTAAGACTGATAATATCCGGCGCATAATCAGGTTCTCTCCGTTTTGCTTAACCACATTTCATCCATTCCGCCCCCGCGAATCTGCATCGGGTAGACGTGCTCACTGCCATCGACGGTAACATCAACAAACACCAGGCGATTATTGCGCACCTGTTCCAGCGCCTCGCTAAGTTTGCTTTCCAGTTCTTGCGGATGAGAGATCTGGATCCCGACGTGACCATAGGCTTCCGCCAGACGAACGAAATCGGGTAGTGACTGCATATAAGATTGTGAATGACGGCCGGAATAGATCATGTCTTGCCACTGTTTTACCATCCCCAGATAGCGGTTATTGAGATTCACCACCAGTACGGGCAACTCGTATTGCAACGCGGTAGACAGTTCCTGAATGTTCATCTGAATACTGCCGTCGCCAGTGACGCAAACCACGGTTTCTTCTGGCAACGCCATTTTGACGCCCAGTGCCGCAGGTAAACCAAAACCCATCGTGCCGAGGCCGCCAGAGTTGATCCAGCGACGCGGTTTGTCGAATGGATAATAAAGCGCAGCAAACATCTGGTGCTGCCCGACATCGGACGTCACGTAAGCGTCCCCCTTCGTCAACCGCCAAAGAGTCTCGATCACCGCCTGCGGTTTAATCTTTTCACTGTAAGAGTCATATTTCAGGCACTGACGAGCCCGCCACTGTTCAATCTGCTGCCACCAGTCGCGGATCTCATCCAGCGGTTGATGGACGGATTCTTGCGACAGGAGTTCAAGCATTTGTTCGAGGACCTGGCGAGCATCCCCCACAATCGGGATATCAGCAGTCACGGTTTTAGAAATGGAAGTAGGATCAATATCGATATGCAGAACCGTGGCATTTGGGCAGTACTTCGCCAGATTGTTCGTCGTTCGGTCATCAAAACGTACCCCGACGGCAAAAATCACATCCGCGTTATGCATCGTCATATTAGCTTCGTAGGTGCCGTGCATTCCCAGCATGCCCAGTGCCTGACGATGCGTTGCCGGAAACGCCCCCAGCCCCATTAATGAGGAAACAACGGGCAGATTCAACGCCTCCACCGTTTCTTTTAGCTGCTGATGACAGCCCGCCGTGATTGCCCCACCGCCTACATAGACAACCGGTTTTTTTGCCGCCACCAGCGTTTGCAGAGCACGCTTAATTTGCCCTTTATGTCCGGTAGTAGTGGGATTGTAAGATCGCATACTGACCGACTCCGGCCAGACATAGGGTAATTTGTTCGCCGGATTAAGAATATCTTTGGGTAAATCAACGACCACGGGCCCAGGGCGACCACTTGCCGCCAGCCAGAAAGCCTTTTTCAGCACCTGCGGAATGTCTTCCGTTTGCTTAACCAGAAAACTGTGTTTAACCACCGGGCGAGAAATCCCCACCATGTCGCACTCCTGAAAGGCATCGTAGCCTATCAACGAGGTCGCTACCTGCCCGGAAAGGACAACTAATGGAATGGAATCCATATAAGCGGTGGCGATGCCGGTAATCGCATTGGTCGCCCCTGGACCCGACGTTACCAGCACGACGCCGACTTCCCCGGTCGCGCGCGCCAAGCCATCGGCCATATGCACCGCCGCCTGCTCATGACGAACTAATACATGATCAATACCACCCACGGTATGCAATGCATCATAAATATCAAGGACTGCGCCTCCGGGATAACCGAATACTTGTTTAACGCCCTGATCGATAAGCGATCGGACGACCATCTCGGCTCCAGACAACATCTCCATGGCCTGCCTCACTGTTTGACGGAAAAAATGTGTAAAACACATTAACCGTCCGATCTTGCTTAAGCAATTGGCAGCCAGAGACATAAACGCAGGGTAATAAGAATAAACAGGAGGAAAGGTGAAAAGAAACGATAAAATCCTCCATTACGAAGGATTAAATTGATAATAAATCGGCTGAATCCCACAACTTACAGCAATTTCTCTATTTTTTTAATTAATCCTAAAATAGAGAGTCCACACATTCAGGATAAAATTCTACATTTAATAAAAAATGCAGAATAAACCAGACATTGATGTCTGACCTATTCTGCATTCAGTTAGCGTTTGCAAATTGAGACTAATTGCTCTTCCATCCACTGATGGCCTTTATCGCGCCCGGCAGCTTCATGCCAGGAGAGATAACAGGTTCTGCTGTTTTGTTTTAACGGCAGCGGTAATACCTGTAACTCTAAGGATTCAGCGAACTCTTCAGCCAGCCAACGCGGCGCAATAGCGACCAGATGCGTTTGCGACACCACGCTAAGTACGCTCATCATTGCCATGCCCTGATACGCGATACTGGCTTGCTTATCTACCGTGTCATACCACGGTTGACTAAATGACGCGAAACGATCGAGCGAAACCGCCGCATGTTGTTCGTTATAAACATCATGTTTCAGTAACGGGCCTTTAATTGTTGGATGATTTTTGCTGGCTACCAGCACCATTTCATCTTTAAATAATGGCACGCTGGTAAATTCAGGACGATGGAAGTCTTCATAACTAATCACAAACTCCGTTTCCTGATAACGCAGCTGATGTTCAGTGTTCTGATTTAATGAAGACTTGAACATAACATGTATATTTGGCGCAATCTGCTCAATGTGATTATAAATCTGCGAGGTCAGAATGCTGTCTAACGGGCTGCAAACACAAAGATGAAATACACGTTCACTGCTCGCGGGTTCAAAACCTGAACCAGGCAATTCATTTTGTACTAGTTGCAATGCCTGACGAACTGAACCAAAAAGTTGAAATGCGCGAGCAGTCGGTTGAATACCACGGCCATAACGAACAAAAAGCTCGTCATTAAACATCACCTTCAGGCGTGCAACAGCGTTACTGACCGCAGGTTGCGACATTCCCAGAACATGAGCGGCACGGGTAATGTTTTGCTCCTGCATCACGGCATCGAAAACGGTTAATAAGTTGAGATCGACCATGCGTAGCTGTGGCTTGCTTAACTCCGCCGTCTCTGGATGATCTGTTTGTACCTCTGGCATACTTAACTCCACTGTCACACTTAACTCCCTTTCCCTTATTGGAATGCAGAGAAATAATCCTCGAGAATATGATTTATCATGCATATAAAATAAGAAAAAGGAAAATGAGTAAAATTAGGAAAACATAAAGATACGGGTTCTGATAAAAACAGAATCCACTGCCGAGCAAAGAGTCATTTACCACAGCATAATAATCCATAATGTTTTTGTTGCGAAAACAATCTAATCATAACTACCACGAATACTCAATCATCCACAAAATGGATTAAATGTGCTTTTTTAATAATTAATTTATATGTTTAATGCATTAATTCTTAACATTAATTGATCAATAATATTCACCAAATGAATATCAAAAAATTCGCAAAACATATAATTCAATACAAATCATCAGGATAGGTTTTGTAACGCGTGCATTTTATCCCCCCTTTCCCTCGTCGATTAGATGCAAAAATTTATTCTGAAATATGTCAACCGATGAAAAGCAGCGGTGGTTAAGCAGAAATTAATATCGCTTGTTTTAACCACCGCAGCACAATTAGCTAATTTGACGGATGCAGAACTCATGCTGGCGGGACGTTTTTATTGCGTCAGGGTTGACATCCGTTTTTGTATCCAGTAACTCTAAAAGCATATCGCATTCATCTGGAGCTGATTTAATGACTCACATCGTTCGCTTTATCGGTCTACTACTACTAAACGCATCTTCTTTGCGCGGTAGACTGGTGAGCGGCATTCAGAATTAAGTCAGCACTCAGTCAAACAAAAAACCCGCGCCATTGCGCGGGTTTTTTTATGCCCGAAGCGAGGCGCTCAAAAAGAGACAAGGACCCAAACCATGAGCCAGCAAGTCATTATTTTCGATACCACATTGCGCGACGGTGAACAGGCGTTACAGGCAAGCTTGAGTGTGAAAGAAAAACTGCAAATTGCGCTGGCCCTTGAGCGTATGGGTGTTGACGTGATGGAAGTCGGGTTCCCCGTCTCTTCGCCGGGTGATTTTGAATCGGTGCAAACCATCGCTCGCCAGGTCAAAAACAGCCGCGTATGTGCGTTAGCTCGCTGCGTGGAGAAAGATATTGACGTGGCAGCTGAATCTCTGAAAGTCGCCGAAGCCTTCCGGATTCATACCTTTATTGCCACTTCGCCAATGCACATTGCCACCAAGCTGCGTAGCACGCTGGACGAGGTGATCGAACGCGCTATCTATATGGTGAAACGCGCCCGTAACTACACCGATGATGTTGAATTTTCTTGCGAAGATGCCGGACGCACCCCAATTGCCGATCTGGCGCGAGTGGTCGAAGCGGCGATTAATGCCGGTGCCACCACCATCAACATTCCGGACACCGTGGGCTACACCATGCCATTTGAGTTCGCAGGAATCATCAGCGGCCTGTATGAACGCGTGCCTAACATCGACAAAGCCATTATTTCCGTACATACCCACGACGATTTGGGCCTGGCGGTCGGCAACTCACTGGCGGCGGTACATGCCGGTGCACGCCAGGTGGAAGGTGCAATGAACGGGATCGGCGAACGCGCCGGTAACTGTTCGCTGGAAGAAGTCATCATGGCGATCAAAGTTCGTAAGGATATTCTCAACGTCCACACCGCCATTAATCACCAGGAGATATGGCGCACCAGCCAGTTAGTTAGCCAGATTTGTAATATGCCGATCCCGGCGAACAAAGCCATTGTTGGCAGCGGCGCATTCGCACACTCCTCCGGTATCCACCAGGATGGCGTGCTGAAAAACCGCGAAAACTACGAAATCATGACACCAGAATCTATTGGTCTGAACCAAATCCAGCTGAATCTGACCTCTCGTTCGGGGCGTGCGGCGGTGAAACATCGCATGGATGAGATGGGGTATAAAGAAAGTGAATATAATTTAGACAATTTGTACGATGCTTTCCTGAAGCTGGCGGACAAAAAAGGTCAGGTGTTTGATTACGATCTGGAGGCGCTGGCCTTCATCGGTAAGCAGCAAGAAGAGCCAGAGCATTTCCGTCTGGATTACTTCAGCGTGCAGTCAGGTTCTAACGATATTGCCACTGCCGCCGTCAAACTGGCCTGCGGCGAAGAAGTCAAAGCAGAAGCCGCCAACGGTAACGGCCCGGTCGATGCCGTCTATCAGGCGATAAACCGCATCACTGACTATAACGTCGAACTGGTGAAATACAGCCTGACCGCCAAAGGTCACGGTAAAGATGCGCTGGGTCAGGTGGATATTGTCGCCAACTACAACGGTCGCCGCTTCCACGGCGTCGGCCTGGCCACCGATATTGTCGAGTCCTCCGCCAAAGCCATGGTGCACGTACTTAACAATATCTGGCGTGCCACAGAAGTCGAAAAAGAGTTGCAACGCAAAGCTCAACACAACGAAAACAACAAGGAAACCGTGTGATGTCGAAGAATTACCATATTGCCGTATTGCCGGGGGACGGTATTGGTCCGGAAGTGATGACCCAGGCGCTGAAAGTGCTGGATGCTGTGCGCAACCGCTTTGCGATGCGTATCACCACCAGCCATTACGATGTAGGCGGCGCAGCCATTGATAACCACGGGCAGCCGCTGCCGCCTGCGACGGTTGAAGGTTGTGAGCAAGCCGATGCCGTTCTGTTTGGCTCGGTAGGCGGCCCGAAGTGGGAACATTTGCCGCCAGACCAGCAACCAGAACGCGGCGCACTGTTGCCTTTGCGTAAGCACTTCAAATTATTCAGCAATCTGCGTCCGGCAAAACTGTATCAGGGGCTGGAAGCATTCTGTCCGCTGCGTGCTGACATTGCCGCTAACGGCTTCGACATCCTGTGCGTGCGCGAACTGACCGGCGGCATCTATTTCGGTCAGCCAAAAGGCCGCGAAGGTAGCGGACAATATGAAAAAGCGTTTGATACCGAGGTGTATCACCGTTTTGAGATTGAACGTATCGCCCGCATCGCGTTTGAATCTGCTCGTAAACGTCGCCATAAAGTGACGTCTATCGACAAAGCCAACGTGCTGCAATCCTCTATTTTATGGCGGGAGATCGTTAACGAGATCGCCACGGAATACCCGGATGTCGAACTGGCGCATATGTACATCGACAACGCCACCATGCAGCTGATTAAAGATCCATCACAGTTTGACGTTCTGCTGTGCTCCAACCTGTTTGGCGACATTCTGTCTGACGAGTGCGCAATGATCACTGGCTCAATGGGGATGTTGCCTTCCGCCAGCCTGAACGAACAAGGTTTTGGTCTGTATGAACCGGCAGGCGGCTCCGCACCAGATATCGCAGGCAAAAATATCGCCAACCCGATTGCACAAATCCTGTCGCTGGCACTGCTGCTGCGCTACAGCCTGGATGCCGATGATGCGGCTTCCACCATTGAACGCGCCATTAACCGCGCATTAGAAGAAGGCATTCGCACCAGGGATTTGGCCCGTGGCGCTGCCGCCGTTAGTACCGATGAAATGGGCGATATCATTGCCCGCTATGTGGCAGAAGGGGTGTAATCATGGCTAAAACGTTATACGAAAAATTGTTCGACGCTCACGTAGTGTACGAAGCCGAAAACGAAACCCCGCTGTTATATATCGACCGCCACCTGGTGCATGAAGTGACCTCACCGCAGGCGTTCGATGGTCTGCGCGCCCACGGTCGCCCGGTACGTCAGCCGGGGAAAACCTTCGCCACCATGGATCACAACGTCTCAACTCAGACTAAAGACATTAATGCCTGCGGTGAAATGGCGCGCATCCAGATGCAGGAGCTGATCAAAAACTGCAAAGAATTTGGCGTCGAGTTGTATGACCTGAATCACCCGTATCAGGGGATCGTCCACGTAATGGGGCCGGAACAGGGCGTCACATTGCCGGGGATGACCATCGTCTGCGGCGACTCGCATACCGCCACTCACGGCGCGTTTGGCGCACTGGCCTTTGGTATCGGCACTTCCGAAGTTGAACACGTACTGGCAACGCAAACCCTGAAACAGGGTCGTGCGAAGACCATGAAAATTGAAGTCCAGGGCAAAGCCGCGCCAGGCATTACCGCGAAAGATATCGTGCTGGCGATTATCGGTAAAACCGGCAGCGCAGGCGGCACCGGGCATGTGGTGGAGTTTTGCGGCGAAGCAATCCGTGATTTAAGCATGGAAGGTCGTATGACCCTGTGCAATATGGCAATCGAAATGGGCGCGAAAGCCGGTCTGGTTGCACCGGACGAAACTACCTTTAACTATGTCAAAGGCCGTCTGCATGCGCCGAAAGGCAATGATTTCGACGACGCCGTTGCCTACTGGAAAACCCTGCAAACCGACGAAGGCGCAACTTTCGATACCGTTGTCACTTTGCAGGCAGAAGAGATTTCGCCGCAGGTCACCTGGGGCACCAACCCAGGCCAGGTGATTTCCGTGAACGACAACATTCCCGATCCGGCTTCGTTTGCCGATCCGGTTGAACGCGCGTCGGCAGAAAAAGCGCTGGCCTATATGGGGTTGAAACCGGGTATTCCGCTGACCGAAGTGGCTATCGACAAAGTGTTTATCGGTTCCTGCACTAACTCGCGTATTGAAGATTTACGCGCGGCGGCTGAAATCGCCAAAGGGCGGAAAGTCGCGCCAGGCGTGCAGGCACTGGTGGTTCCCGGCTCTGGCCCGGTAAAAGCGCAGGCAGAAGCGGAAGGTCTGGACAAAATCTTTATTGAAGCTGGTTTTGAATGGCGTTTACCCGGCTGCTCAATGTGTCTGGCGATGAACAACGATCGCCTGAATCCGGGTGAGCGTTGTGCCTCCACCAGCAACCGTAACTTTGAAGGCCGCCAGGGGCGTGGAGGGCGCACGCATCTGGTCAGCCCGGCAATGGCTGCCGCTGCTGCTGTGACCGGACATTTCGCCGACATTCGCAACATTAAATAAGGAGCACACCATGGCAGAGAAATTTATCAAACACACAGGCCTGGTGGTTCCGCTGGATGCCGCCAATGTCGATACCGATGCAATCATCCCGAAACAGTTTTTGCAGAAAGTGACCCGTACAGGTTTTGGCGCGCATCTGTTTAACGACTGGCGTTTTCTGGATGAAAAAGGCCAACAGCCAAACCCGGACTTCGTGCTGAACTTCCCGCAGTATCAGGGCGCTTCCATTTTGCTGGCGCGGGAAAACTTCGGCTGTGGCTCCTCGCGTGAGCACGCGCCTTGGGCATTGACTGACTACGGTTTTAAAGTAGTGATTGCGCCGAGTTTTGCTGACATCTTCTACGGCAATAGCTTTAACAACCAGCTGCTGCCGGTGAAATTAAGCGATGCAGAAGTGGACGAACTGTTTGCGCTGGTGAAAGCCAATCCGGGGATTCATTTTGATGTAGACCTGGAAGCGCAAGAGGTGAAAGCGGGAGAGAAAACCTATCGCTTTACCATTGATGCCTTCCGCCGCCACTGCATGATGAATGGTCTGGACAGCATTGGCCTGACCCTGCAGCACGACGACGCTATTGCGTCTTATGAAGAGAAGCAACCGGCATTTATGCGTTAGTTTGTAAACCGTTCGGCACTCAATCGCCAAAAAGAAAAAAGCCAGCAGATAATCACTGCTGGCGTGGCGATTAACACCAATACTCAGTCACACATGATGTCCGCAAATCAGTAGTCAGAATGACTCCCCTCCCACTGCATCAGTTCTTCAAGCATAGTTAATCGTTGTGGGACGCTTAACCAACGCAACCAGCACAACTTCGCTGTCGCGGTAAAATAGTGCTGATAAAACTGACGCATGGGGCACCTCCTTGCTTCATCGTTAGGAATTATTGACTTAATATAGGGAAAATAAAATTGCTGACTTTTGCGCAGGAGTTCCCCTTTTATGCCATCTGCTCGTCTGCAACAACAGTTCATCCGCCTGTGGCAATGCTGCGAGGGTAAATCGCAGGACACGACGCTCAACGAACTGGCAGCGTTATTGAGCTGCTCGCGTCGTCATATGCGCACCCTGCTCAACACCATGCAGGATCGCGGCTGGCTGACGTGGGAAGCGGAAGTCGGGCGCGGCAAACGCTCGCGTCTGACATTCCTCTATACCGGGCTGGCGCTTCAGCAACAGCGAGCAGAGGACCTGCTGGAGCAGGATCGTATCGATCAACTAGTGCAGTTGGTTGGCGACAAAGCGACTGTGCGGCAAATGCTGGTTTCTCATCTGGGCCGCAGCTTCCGCCAGGGGCGACACATCCTGCGCGTGCTCTACTATCGTCCATTGCGTAATCTGCTACCTGGCAGTGCATTGCGCCGTTCCGAAACCCATATCGCCCGGCAAATCTTCAGTTCGCTAACGCGCATAAATGAGGAAAATGGGGAACTGGAGGCAGACATCGCCCACCACTGGCAGCAAATTTCACCGCTTCACTGGCGTTTCTTTTTGCGTCCAGGAGTCCATTTTCATCATGGTCGTGAACTTGACATGGACGACGTGATCGCCTCTTTAAAACGAATCAATACGCTGCCGCTCTATTCGCATATTGCTGACATTGTGTCGCCGACGCCCTGGACGCTGGATATCCATCTCACGCAACCGGACCGCTGGTTACCGTTACTACTGGGGCAAGTTCCGGCGATGATCCTGCCGCGCGAATGGGAAACCCTCAGCAACTTTGCCAGCCATCCCATCGGAACGGGTCCGTATGCGGTGATCCGCAACAGCACCAATCAACTGAAAATTCAGGCATTCGATGACTTCTTCGGTTACCGGGCATTAATCGACGAAGTTAACGTCTGGGTTCTGCCGGAAATTGCCGACGAGCCAGCCGGAGGTCTGATGCTAAAAGGTCCACAGGGCGAGGAAAAAGAGATTGAAAGCCGCCTGGAGGAAGGTTGCTACTATTTACTTTTCGACAGCCGCACCCATCGCGGGGCGAATCAGCAAGTCAGGGACTGGGTAAGCTATGTGCTTTCTCCAACTAATCTGGTCTATTTCGCTGAGGAACAGTACCAGCAACTGTGGTTCCCGGCTTATGGACTGCTCCCCCGTTGGCACCATGCCCGCACCATAAAGAGCGAAAAACCGGCTGGCCTGGAAAGCCTCACCCTGACCTTTTATCAGGATCACAGTGAGCATCGGGTGATTGCCGGGATCATGCAGCAGATTCTGGCAAGTCACCAGGTCACGCTGGAAATCAAAGAGATCAGCTACGATCAGTGGCATGAAGGAGAGATCGAGAGCGATATCTGGCTTAACAGCGCCAACTTTACGCTGCCGCTGGATTTTTCGCTGTTCGCGCACTTGTGCGAGGTGCCGCTGCTCCAACACTGTATTCCGATCGACTGGCAAGCCGACGCCGCCCGCTGGCGCAATGGCGAAATGAACCTGGCGAACTGGTGCCAGCAACTGGTCGCCAGCAAAGCAATGGTGCCACTTATCCACCACTGGCTGATCATTCAGGGGCAACGCAGTATGCGCGGCCTGCGTATGAACACCCTCGGCTGGTTCGATTTTAAATCAGCGTGGTTTGCGCCGCCGGATCCAGAGTAGCTCACGCCTTTTGGCGGTCATGAGCGCGTTTTTTATATTCAGACGGAATGAATAAAATACATTACTTTTATATTTTCTCTGTTTTATGCATCGTCTGATTAGCGTCGCAAATAAGATTAAAGAAGGGGCATTCCAGCCCCTCTTTCATATTCTGAGTTAATCAATAACGGCGCAGTCTGGCCTTGTTCTGGCCGGAACGGTCAGCTTTTTCAGGTTAACCTCGCACAGGTCAGTCATACCATCTGCTATTGTTCATTTCAGCATTGCTCAGGTCAACCTCGAGACGGTCAATACCACTAATGACAACCCCGTTAAAGTAAGCATTACTCAGATCAATGCACCCGGTCCTGGTGTTCTCTTTCATCTGCAACTCCAGAGTAAATATCGCCTCATCGCCAATAAAAAAACTGACTCTTAACGTATCTCCTGACGAGAGTGAGGCCTTCGCGGCCATATTTTCCGGATCTATTGCATGTTCTTTGAGTTTATTAAAATTTATCAGCCAGTGGGTAAACTTATCACGCGCATCCCCATCGACAGCCCCGGTAAAGTATTTTGAGTAGTCATCACTATTATGGAAATAAAATGCATCCTTCAGAATTTGCCTTGCCGCAGTCTGGGAATGTTTATCTGACCGGAAGAGATTGCGTAACGTCTCCCATAGCTCTTCAAAGATATTCATATTCTCGGACTTTTTGACCAGGTTAACCATCCTCATAATCTGAGAATGAGTAAGGCCTGGATCTTTAGTGGTATTACTAGCAGAGATACTAATCTGTTCTGGGTTTCTTACTTTCATGCTGATAGCTCCACTCTGAGTTAAAAACTCAGAATAAGCGTCCTGAATAAGAATACTGTCAAAAATCGCTCATTCACGCAATAAGCCGTTGCATTACCGATTTTGACTGTGCTAAGGGATTCTTTCGGTTCAAAGCTTCCCAGCTATGCAAATACGTCCTTGATAGCTGAACGAATATTGGCTTTTTTAATACGCCTTCTCTATGGATTGCTGGTTGATAACAAAATCACTACACTAACGCCGTTCTCAACGGGGTGCCACGCAGACGCGTGCGCTGAGAAAATACCCGTCGAACCTGATCCGGATAACGCCGGCGAAGGGATTTGAGGCTCCTTCTCAAGTCCTTTGCCACTCTTTTTTGAGGTGCAAAGTGTTAAAAAAATGTCTGCCCCTGCTGTTGCTGTGCACAGCGCCCGTTTTCGCTAAACCCGTTCTGACCGTCTACACCTACGACTCCTTCGCCGCCGACTGGGGTCCAGGTCCGGTGGTTAAAAAAGCCTTTGAAGCCGACTGTAATTGCGAACTGAAACTGGTGGCGCTGGAAGATGGCGTTTCGCTTCTCAACCGTCTACGGATGGAAGGCAAAAACAGCAAAGCCGATGTGGTGCTGGGGCTGGATAACAATCTGTTAGATGCCGCCAGCAAAACCGGGCTGTTTGCTAAAAGCGGTGTGGCAGCGGATGCCGTTAACGTTCCCGGCGGCTGGAATAATGACACTTTCGTCCCGTTTGATTACGGCTATTTCGCCTTCGTCTATGACAAGAACAAACTGAAAAATCCGCCGCAAAGCCTGAAAGAGCTTGTTGAGAGCGATCAAAACTGGCGGGTGATTTATCAGGATCCGCGCACCAGCACGCCGGGGCTGGGTCTGCTGTTGTGGATGCAAAAAGTCTATGGCGATGACGCCCCACAAGCCTGGCAGAAACTGGCGAAGAAAACGGTCACGGTCACCAAAGGCTGGAGCGAAGCCTACGGCCTGTTTTTAAAAGGTGAAAGCGATCTGGTACTGAGTTACACCACCTCTCCGGCTTATCACATTCTCGAAGAGAAGAAAGATAACTACGCCGCCGCGAACTTCAGCGAAGGTCACTATTTGCAAGTGGAAGTCGCCGCCCGCACCGCTGCCAGCAAGCAGCCAGAGCTGGCGCAAAAATTCCTCCAGTTTATGGTTTCTCCGGCTTTTCAGAATGCGATCCCAACCGGCAACTGGATGTATCCGGTGGCAAACGTCACGCTGCCTGCCGGTTTTGAACAATTGACCAAACCGGCAACCACGCTGGAGTTCACGCCAGCCGAGGTAGCGGCACAACGTCAGGCATGGATTAGCGAATGGCAACGCGCCGTCAGCCGTTAATTCCCGGCTGGTTAATTCCAGGAATAAGCGCCGCCACGCTGGTGGTGGCGGTTGCGCTGGCGGCGTTTCTTGCCCTGTGGTGGAACGCGCCGCAGGGTGACTGGTCGGCAGTCTGGCAGGACAGCTATCTGTGGCATGTGGTGCGCTTCTCCTTCTGGCAGGCGTTTCTCTCTGCGCTGCTCTCTGTCGTGCCCGCGATATTCCTCGCCCGCGCCCTCTACCGCAGGCGCTTTCCGGGTCGGCTGGCGCTGTTGCGTCTGTGCGCCATGACCTTGATCCTCCCGGTGCTGGTTGCTGTTTTCGGCATTCTTAGCGTCTATGGTCGCCAGGGCTGGCTGGCATCACTCTGCCAATCGCTCGGTCTGGAGTGGACCTTTTCGCCCTACGGCCTGCAAGGCATTTTGCTGGCCCATGTGTTTTTTAATCTGCCGATGGCTAGCCGTTTATTACTCCAGGCACTGGAAAACATTCCCGGCGAACAACGTCAACTTGCCGCCCAGCTTGGGATGCGTGGCTGGCACTTCTTTCGTTTCGTCGAATGGCCGTGGTTACGGCGACAAATCCCGCCAGTTGCTGCGCTTATCTTTATGCTCTGTTTCGCCAGCTTCGCCACCGTGTTGTCGCTGGGGGGCGGTCCGCAGGCGACCACTATCGAACTGGCTATTTATCAGGCGCTGAGTTACGACTACGATCCTGCCCGCGCGGCGATGCTGGCGCTGATCCAGATGGTGTGTTGCCTTGGGCTGGTGCTGCTGAGTCAGCGATTGAGTAAGGCCATTGCGCCCGGCACTACGCTGCTGCAAGGCTGGCGCGACCCGGACGATCGTCTGCATAGCCGCATTTGCGACACGGTGTTAATTGTGCTGGCGCTGCTGCTGTTGCTACCACCGTTACTGGCGGTGATCGTCGATGGGGTAAATCGCCAGTTGCCGGAAGTGCTGGCGCAGCCGGTGCTGTGGCAGGCGCTGTGGACCTCGTTGCGTATTGCGCTGGCGGCAGGCGTATTATGCGTAGTGCTGACCATGATGCTGCTATGGAGCAGTCGCGAACTGCGGGCGCGGCAAAAAATGCTGGCCGGTCAGGCGCTGGAGATGAGCGGCATGTTGATCCTCGCCATGCCGGGGATTGTGCTGGCTACGGGCTTCTTTTTACTGCTCAACAACACTATCGGCCTGCCGCAATCTGCTGACGGCATTGTGATTTTCACCAATGCGTTAATGGCGATCCCTTATGCGCTGAAGGTGCTGGAAAACCCGATGCGCGATATCACCGCGCGTTACAGTATGTTGTGTCAGTCGCTGGGCATTGAAGGCTGGTCACGCTTAAAAGTGGTGGAGCTGCGCGCCCTGAAACGCCCACTGGCGCAGGCACTGGCCTTTGCTTGTGTGCTATCGATTGGTGATTTTGGCGTGGTGGCGTTGTTCGGTAACGATGATTTCCGCACCCTGCCGTTTTATCTCTACCAGCAAATTGGCTCCTATCGCAGCCAGGACGGCGCGGTCACCGCGTTAATTCTGCTGCTACTCTGTTTTCTGCTGTTTACTGTGATTGAAAAACTACCGGGGCGAAATGTTAAAACTGACTGATATCACCTGGCTTTACCACCATTTGCCGATGCGTTTTAGCTTAACGGTGGAACGGGGCGAGCAGGTGGCGATCCTCGGGCCAAGCGGCGCGGGTAAAAGTACCCTGCTGAATTTGATCGCCGGTTTTCTGACGCCAGCCAGCGGTTCGCTGACTATCGACGGCGTTGATCACACCACGACGCCGCCGTCACGCCGTCCGGTGTCGATGCTGTTTCAGGAGAACAACCTGTTCAGTCACCTGACGGTCGCGCAGAACATCGGGTTGGGGCTTAATCCAGGATTGAAGCTGAACACGGCACAGCAGGAGAAAATGCACGCTATCGCCCGCCAGATGGGGATTGATAATTTAATGGCGCGATTACCGGGCGAGCTTTCTGGCGGTCAACGACAGCGCGTGGCGTTAGCGCGTTGTCTGGTGCGCGAACAGCCGATTTTATTGCTCGATGAACCGTTCTCTGCGCTCGATCCGGCGCTACGTCAGGAGATGCTAACGCTAGTGAGCACGAGCTGCCAACAGCAAAAAATGACGTTATTGATGGTGTCGCACAGTGTGGAAGATGCTGCGCGGATTGCCACGCGCTCGGTGGTAGTCGCCGACGGGCGCATCGCCTGGCAGGGTATGACCAATGAGTTGTTGAGCGGTAAGGCGAGTGCTTCGGCACTATTGGGGATTACGGGTTAGTATGCACTGTCGGATGCGGCGTGAACGCCTTATCCGACCTACGGACAGTGCGTTTTGTAGGCCTGATAAGACGCGGCAAGCGTCGCATCAGGCAACCCGCACAAGGCTATCCCCTAAACCCCAACCACTTTACGCAAAATATCGATATACACCGGCATCAACGGGTGGCGAATTAACACCACCAGCGCCACCACGCCGATGGCAGAAATCAACGGCGTCAGCCACAACAAACGACCGCGCGACAAATAATGACTTAAACGATCGGTTGCTTTGCCGCTGCGCCATAACCGCCAGCACAGCCAGCCCCCAACCCACAAAAATACCGCCGTCGCCAGCAGCAACCATTTAAACTCGCCACTCTGCATTCCGGCAGGAATATCAATCGCCGCACCCGCCAGAATCCCTGGCAGGAAGTAAAACGGCGGCCACAGCAGGCAGCCGATAATATTCGGCGTGATAAATTTCGCCACCGGGAGATCCAGCATTCCCGCCACCATTGGCACCAGCGGACGCGTTGGGCCGACAAAACGACCGACCAGAATGGTAAACATGCTGTGTTGATGCAACGCATGTTCAGTTTTATCAAGTAGTGCTTTGTTTTTCTTAAGAAATGACCAGCGATGCAACGGCTTTTTAAAACGCCAGCCCAGCCAGAAGGAGATCCAGTCGCCCAGCAGGCAACCGACAATCCCCGCCATCCACGCGTGCCAGAAGCTTAACTCGCCGCTGCCAATCAGCGCCCCCAGTCCCGCCATTAGCACCGTACCGGGTAAAATCAAACCGACCAGCGCCAGCGACTCCAGAAAGGCCACCAACACCACCGCTATCAATGAATACACGGTGGATTGGGTAATAAAGTGTTCCAGCAATGCTTGCATAATGTGCCTGTCAAATGGACGAAGCAGGGATTCTGCAAACCCTATGCTACTCCGTCAAGTCGTCAATTGTCTGATTCGTTACCAATTATGACAACTTGACGGCTACATCATTCACTTTTTCTTCACAACCGGCACGGAACTCGCTCGGACTGGCCCCGGTGCATTTTTTAAATACTCGCGAGAAATAGAGTTGATCGTCAAAACCAACATTGCGACCGACGGTAGCAATAGGCATCCGGGTGGTGCTCAAAAGCAGCTTCGCCTGACTAATGCGTTGGTCCTCGCGCCAGCTTAAGACGCTAATTCCTAACTGCTGGCGGAACAGATGCGACAGACGCGACGGCGACAGGCAAACATGCTGTGCGACGCTGGCGATATCAAAATTGCTGTCTGCCAGGTGATCGCTGATGTACTGACAAGCCTCGCGTACCCGATTATCCATCGGTGGATGGAGCGACTCGTTAATCGCTTCCATGCGCCGCAGTAACAATTGCTCAAGCAGATTTATCGCCAGCAGCTCCGAATAGCGCCCTTCCCCTTGCCCGGCGTTAATGATTTGCCCAAACAGGTCGCTGAAATGCGGCTGGTGCGCTTCATCCGGGCGAAAGAAACCCGTATTGGCAAATATTGACGGCCAGTTAAGCCATTCATGCCAGTAGGCGCGCGGACGAAAGTAAACCCACTGGTGATACCATTCGCGAGCCTCCGGATGACGACCGTAGTGATGAATCTCTCCTGGCGGGAACAGCAAAATATCACCCGGTCGGCAGACAAATTCTCGTCCCTGATTTTTCACCACCCCCTGGCCGCGTATGGTGAGATTGAGAATATAACCCTTCATTCCCAGTGGTCGGTCGATAAAAAAATCGAGATAACCGTTGGCCTCAATCGGCGTTAAACCCGCCACCAGATGGGCGTTAAACGAGTATCCCGGCAGCAGGGGATCATTTTGCGCTTCAGCCATACTTTTCATACTCCCGCCATTCAGAGAAGAAACCAATTGTCCATATTGCATCAGACATTGCCGTCACTGCGTCTTTTACTGGCTCTTCTCGCTAATCCAACCGGTAACCCCGCTTATTAAAAGCATTCTGTAACAAAGCGGGACCAAAGCCATGACAAAAACGCGTAACAAAAGTGTCTATAATCACGGCAGAAAAGTCCACATTGATTATTTGCACGGCGTCACACTTTGCTATGCCATAGCATTTTTATCCATAAGATTAGCGGATCCTACCTGACGCTTTTTTTCGCAACTCTCTACTGTTTCTCCATACCCGTTTTTTTGGATGGAGTGAAACGATGGCGATTGCAATTGGCCTCGATTTTGGCAGTGATTCTGTGCGAGCTTTGGCGGTGGACTGCGCCACCGGTGAAGAGATCGCCACCAGCGTAGAGTGGTATCCCCGTTGGCAGAAAGGGCAATTTTGTGATGCCCCAAATAACCAGTTCCGTCATCATCCGCGTGACTACATTGAGTCAATGGAAGCGGCGCTGAAAACCGTGCTTGCAGAGCTTAGCGCCGAGCAGCGCGCAGCTGTGGTCGGGATTGGCGTTGACACAACCGGCTCGACGCCCGCACCGATTGACGCCGACGGTAACGTGCTGGCGCTGCACCCGGAGTTTGCCGAAAACCCGAACGCGATGTTCGTATTGTGGAAAGACCACACCGCGGTTGAAGAAGCGGAAGAGATTACCCGCTTATGTCACACGCCGGGCAACGTTGACTACTCCCGCTATATTGGCGGTATTTATTCCAGCGAATGGTTCTGGGCAAAAATACTGCATGTGACTCGCCAGGACAGCGCCGTGGCGCAATCTGCCGCATCGTGGATTGAGCTGTGCGACTGGGTACCAGCTCTGCTTTCCGGTACCACCCGCCCGCAGGATATTCGTCGCGGACGTTGCAGCGCCGGGCATAAGTCGCTATGGCACGAAAGCTGGGGCGGCCTGCCGCCAGCCAGTTTCTTTGACGAACTGGACCCGATCCTCAATCGCCATTTGCCTTCCCCGCTGTTCACTGATACCTGGACTGCCGATATTCCGGTAGGCACTTTATGTCCGGAATGGGCGCAGCGTCTCGGCCTGCCTGAAAGCGTGGTGATTTCCGGCGGCGCGTTTGACTGCCATATGGGCGCAGTTGGCGCAGGCGCACAGCCTAACGCACTGGTAAAAGTTATCGGTACTTCCACCTGCGACATTCTGATTGCCGACAAACAGAGCGTTGGCGAGCGGGCAGTGAAAGGTATTTGCGGTCAGGTTGATGGCAGCGTGGTGCCTGGATTTATCGGTCTGGAAGCAGGCCAATCGGCGTTTGGTGATATCTACGCCTGGTTCGGTCGCGTACTCGGCTGGCCGCTGGAACAGCTTGCCGCCCAGCATCCGGAACTGAAAGAGCAAATCAACGCCAGCCAGAAACAACTGCTTCCGGCGCTGACCGAAGCATGGGCCAAAAATCCGTCTCTAGATCACCTGCCGGTGGTGCTCGACTGGTTTAACGGCCGCCGCACACCGAACGCTAATCAACGCCTGAAAGGGGTGATTACCGATCTTAACCTCGCTACCGACGCTCCGCTGCTGTTCGGCGGTTTGATTGCTGCCACCGCCTTTGGCGCACGCGCAATCATGGAGTGCTTTACCGATCAGGGGATCGCCGTTAATAACGTGATGGCGCTGGGCGGCATCGCGCGGAAAAACCAGGTCATTATGCAGGCCTGCTGCGACGTGCTGAATCGCCCGCTGCAAATTGTTGCCTCTGACCAGTGCTGTGCGCTCGGTGCGGCGATTTTCGCTGCCGTCGCCGCGAAAGTGCACGCAGACATCCCATCAGCCCAGCAAAAAATGGCCAGTGCGGTAGAGAAAACCCTGCAACCGCGCAGCGAACAGGCACAACGCTTTGAACAGCTTTATCGCCGCTATCAGCAATGGGCGATGAGCGCCGAACAACACTATCTTCCAACTTCCGCCCCGGCACAGGCTGCCCAGGCCGTTCCGACTCTATAAGGACACGACAATGACGATTTTTGATAATTATGAAGTGTGGTTTGTAATTGGCAGCCAGCATCTGTATGGCCCGGAAACCCTGCGTCAGGTCACCCAACATGCCGAGCACGTTGTTAATGCGCTGAATACGGAAGCGAAGCTGCCCTGCAAACTGGTGTTGAAACCGCTGGGCACCACGCCGGATGAAATCACCGCTATTTGCCGCGACGCGAATTACGACGATCGTTGCGCCGGCCTGGTGGTGTGGCTGCACACCTTCTCCCCGGCCAAAATGTGGATCAACGGCCTGACCATGCTCAACAAACCGTTGCTGCAATTCCACACCCAGTTTAACGCGGCGCTGCCGTGGGATAGCATCGATATGGACTTTATGAACCTGAACCAGACTGCACATGGCGGTCGTGAGTTCGGCTTCATCGGCGCGCGTATGCGTCAGCAACATGCCGTCGTTACCGGTCACTGGCAGGATAAACAAGCCCATGAGCGTATCGGCTCCTGGATGCGTCAGGCGGTCTCTAAACAGGATACCCGTCATCTGAAAGTCTGCCGTTTTGGCGATAACATGCGTGAAGTGGCGGTCACCGATGGTGATAAAGTTGCCGCACAGATCAAGTTCGGTTTCTCCGTCAATACCTGGGCGGTTGGCGATCTGGTGCAGGTAGTGAACTCCATCAGCGACGGCGATGTTAACGCGCTGGTCGATGAGTACGAAAGCTGCTACACCATGACGCCTGCGACACAAATCCACGGCGAAAAACGCCAGAACGTGCTGGAAGCGGCGCGTATTGAGCTGGGGATGAAGCGTTTCCTGGAACAAGGTGGCTTCCACGCGTTCACCACCACCTTTGAAGATTTGCACGGTCTGAAACAGCTTCCTGGTCTGGCCGTACAGCGTCTGATGCAGCAGGGTTACGGCTTTGCGGGCGAAGGCGACTGGAAAACTGCCGCCCTGCTTCGCATCATGAAGGTGATGTCAACCGGTCTGCAGGGCGGCACCTCCTTTATGGAGGACTACACCTATCACTTCGAGAAAGGCAATGACCTGGTGCTCGGCTCCCACATGCTGGAAGTCTGCCCGTCGATCGCCGCAGAAGAGAAACCGATCCTCGACGTTCAGCACCTCGGTATTGGCGGTAAAGAAGATCCTGCCCGCCTGATCTTCAATACCCAAACCGGCCCAGCCATTGTCGCCAGCTTGATTGATCTCGGCGATCGTTACCGTCTGCTGGTTAACTGCATCGACACGGTGAAAACGCCGCATACCCTGCCGAAACTACCGGTAGCGAATGCGCTGTGGAAAGCGCAGCCGGATCTACCAACCGCTTCCGAAGCGTGGATCCTTGCTGGTGGCGCGCACCATACCGTCTTCAGCCATGCGCTGAACCTCAACGATATGCGCCAGTTTGCCGAGATGCACGACATTGAAATCACGGTGATTGATAACGACACCCGCCTGCCAGCGTTTAAAGACGCGCTGCGCTGGAACGAAGTGTATTACGGGTTTCGCCGCTAAGTAGCTGCATCAGGTATGCAACGCCTGATGCGACGCTGGCGCGTCTTATCAGGCCTACACGCTGCGATTTTGTAGGCCGGATAAGCAAAGCGCATCCGGCACGAAGGAGTCAACATGTTAGAAGATCTCAAACGCCAGGTATTAGAAGCCAACCTGGCGCTGCCAAAACATAACCTGGTCACGCTCACCTGGGGCAACGTCAGCGCCGTTGATCGCGAGCGCGGCGTCTTTGTGATCAAACCTTCCGGCGTCGATTACAGCATCATGACCGCTGACGATATGGTCGTGGTTAGCATCGAAACCGGTGAAGTGGTTGAAGGTACGAAAAAGCCCTCCTCCGACACGCCAACTCACCGGCTGCTCTATCAGGCATTCCCGTCCATTGGCGGCATTGTGCATACGCACTCCCGCCACGCCACCATCTGGGCGCAGGCGGGCCAGTCAATTCCGGCAACCGGTACCACCCACGCCGACTATTTCTACGGCACCATTCCCTGCACCCGCAAAATGACCGACGCAGAAATCAACGGTGAATATGAGTGGGAAACCGGTAACGTCATCGTAGAAACCTTCGAAAAACAGGGGATCGACGCAGCACAAATGCCCGGCGTTCTGGTCCATTCTCACGGCCCGTTTGCATGGGGCAAAAATGCCGAAGATGCGGTGCACAACGCCATCGTGCTGGAAGAAGTCGCTTATATGGGGATATTCTGCCGTCAGTTAGCGCCGCAGTTACCGGATATGCAGCAAACGCTGCTGGATAAGCACTATCTGCGTAAGCATGGCGCAAAAGCCTATTACGGCCAGTAATGACTGTATAAAACCACAGCCAGTCAACCAAAACCAGGCTATACTCAAGCCTGGTTTTTTATTGGATTTTCAGCGTGGCGCAGGCAGGTTTTATCTTAACCCGACACTGGCGGGATACCCCGCAAGGAACCGAAGTTTCCTTTTGGTTAGCGACGGACAACGGGCCGTTGCAGGTTACGCTTGCACCGCAAGAGTCCGTGGCCTTTATTCCCGCCGATCAGGTTCCCCGCGCTCAGCATATTTTGCAGGGTGAACAAGGCTTTCGCCTGACGCCGCTGGCGTTAAAGGATTTTCATCGCCAGCCGGTGTATGGCCTTTACTGTCGCGCCCATCGCCAGTTGATAAATTACGAAAAGCGCCTGCGTGAAGCTGGCGTTACCGTCTACGAGGCCGATGTGCGCCCGCCAGAACGCTATCTGATGGAGCGGTTTATCACCTCACCGGTGTGGGTCGAGGGTGATATCCGCAATGGCGCTATCGTTAATGCCCGTCTGAAACCGCATCCCAACTATCGTCCGCCGCTCAAGTGGGTTTCTATTGATATTGAAACCACCCGCCACGGTGAGCTGTACTGCATCGGCCTGGAAGGGTGCGGGCAGCGCATCGTTTATATGCTGGGGCCAGAGAATGGCGACGCCTCCGCGCTCGATTTCGAACTGGAGTACGTCGCCAGCCGCCCGCAGCTACTGGAAAAACTCAACGCCTGGTTTGCGACTCACGATCCCGATGTGATCATCGGCTGGAACGTGGTGCAGTTCGATCTGCGAATGCTGCAAAAACATGCTGAGCGTTATCGTATTCCGCTGCGGCTGGGGCGCGATAACAGTGAGCTGGAGTGGCGCGAGCACGGCTTTAAAAACGGCGTCTTTTTTGCCCAGGCCAAAGGGCGGCTGATTATCGACGGTATCGAGGCGCTGAAATCCGCGTTCTGGAATTTCTCTTCATTCTCGCTGGAAACCGTCGCTCAGGAGTTATTAGGCGAAGGAAAATCTATCGATAACCCGTGGGATCGGATGGACGAAATTGACCGCCGTTTCGCCGAAGATAAACCTGCGCTGGCAACTTATAACCTGAAAGATTGCGAGCTGGTGACGCAGATCTTCCACAAAACTGAAATCATGCCGTTTTTACTCGAACGAGCGACGGTGAACGGCCTGCCGGTAGATCGGCACGGGGGGTCGGTGGCAGCGTTTGGTCATCTCTATTTTCCGCGAATGCATCGCGCTGGTTATGTCGCGCCTAATCTCGGCGAAGTGCCGCCACACGCCAGCCCTGGCGGCTATGTGATGGATTCGCGGCCAGGGCTTTATGATTCGGTACTGGTGCTGGACTACAAAAGCCTGTACCCGTCGATCATCCGCACCTTTCTGATTGATCCCGTCGGGCTGGTGGAAGGCATGGCGCAGCCTGATCCAGAGCACAGCACCGAAGGTTTTCTCGATGCCTGGTTCTCGCGGGAGAAACATTGCCTGCCGGAGATTGTGACTAACATCTGGCACGGGCGCGATGAAGCCAAACGTCAGGGTAATAAGCCGCTTTCGCAGGCGCTGAAGATCATTATGAATGCCTTTTATGGCGTGCTTGGCACCACCGCCTGCCGCTTCTTCGATCCGCGCCTGGCGTCGTCGATCACCATGCGTGGTCATCAGATCATGCGGCAAACCAAAGCATTGATTGAAGCGCAGGGCTACGACGTGATCTACGGCGATACCGACTCAACGTTTGTCTGGTTAAAAGGCGCACATTCGGAAGAAGAAGCGGCGAAAATTGGTCGTGCACTGGTGCAGCACGTTAACGCCTGGTGGGCAGAAACGCTGCAAAAACAACGGCTGACCAGCGCATTAGAACTGGAGTATGAAACCCATTTCTGCCGTTTTCTGATGCCAACCATTCGCGGAGCCGATACCGGTAGTAAAAAGCGTTATGCCGGGCTGATTCAGGAGGGCGATAAGCAGCGGATGGTGTTTAAAGGGCTGGAAACCGTGCGCACCGACTGGACGCCGCTGGCCCAGCAGTTTCAGCAGGAGCTGTACCTGCGTATCTTCCGCAACGAGCCATATCAGGAGTACGTCCGCGAAACCATCGACAAACTGATGGCGGGTGAACTGGATGCGCGGCTGGTTTACCGTAAACGCCTTCGCCGTCCGCTGAGCGAATATCAGCGTAATGTTCCGCCTCATGTACGCGCCGCTCGCCTTGCCGATGAAGAAAACCAAAAGCGCGGTCGCCCCTTGCAATATCAGAACCGCGGCACCATTAAGTACGTATGGACCACCAACGGCCCGGAGCCGCTGGACTACCAACGTTCACCACTGGATTACGAACACTATCTGACCCGCCAGCTACAACCCGTGGCGGAGGGAATACTCCCTTTTATTGAGGATAATTTTGCTACACTTATGACCGGGCAACTTGGGCTATTTTGAGCAAAAAAAGAGTTCGCCAGATACCATTTTGATGCGTGACGAATGCTTTGCCATCCAGTACCATAGCGCCCTTTCCATTCCTGGACCTGAATAACACCACTACCTCATAAGCACGGTAGCGGGTGGTTATTGCCTGCAATTAAAGATATAGAGCCGAACACATATGCCTTTTACACTTGGTCAACGCTGGATCAGCGATACAGAAAGCGAATTGGGACTTGGAACCGTTGTCGCGGTGGATGCGCGAACTGTCACTTTACTTTTCCCATCTACTGGTGAAAACCGTCTGTACGCACGCAGTGATTCCCCCGTGACCCGCGTGATGTTCAACCCTGGTGATACCATTACCAGCCATGACGGCTGGCAGATGCAAGTCGAAGAAGTAAAAGAAGAAAATGGCTTGCTGACCTATATCGGTACTCGCCTGGATACTGAAGAGTCCGGCGTAGCCCTGCGTGAAGTTTTCCTTGATAGCAAACTGGTGTTCAGCAAACCGCAGGACCGTCTGTTTGCCGGGCAGATTGACCGTATGGACCGCTTTGCGCTGCGTTATCGCGCGCGTAAGTATTCCAGCGAACAGTTCCGTATGCCGTACAGCGGCCTGCGCGGTCAGCGTACCAGCCTGATCCCGCACCAGCTCAACATCGCTCATGATGTTGGTCGCCGCCACGCGCCGCGCGTCCTGCTCGCTGACGAAGTCGGTTTAGGGAAAACCATTGAAGCCGGGATGATCCTGCATCAGCAACTGCTCTCTGGCGCTGCTGAACGTGTGCTGATTATCGTCCCGGAAACCTTACAGCATCAGTGGCTGGTAGAAATGCTGCGCCGTTTCAACCTGCGCTTTGCTCTGTTTGATGATGAGCGTTATGCCGAAGCTCAGCACGATGCTTACAACCCGTTCGACACCGAACAGCTGGTGATTTGCTCGCTGGATTTTGCCCGTCGTAGCAAACAGCGTCTGGAACATCTCTGTGAAGCCGAATGGGATCTGCTAGTGGTCGATGAAGCCCATCACCTGGTGTGGAGCGAAGATGCGCCGAGCCGCGAATATCAGGCCATTGAACAACTGGCAGAGCACGTGCCCGGCGTTCTGCTGCTGACCGCAACCCCGGAACAACTGGGGATGGAAAGCCACTTCGCCCGTCTGCGTCTGCTGGACCCGAACCGTTTCCACGATTTTGCGCAATTCGTTGAAGAACAGAAAAATTATCGTCCGGTTGCGGACGCCGTTGCCATGCTGCTGGCAGGTAACAAACTGAGCAATGACGAACTGAACATGCTCGGTGAGATGATCGGCGAGCAGGATATCGAGCCGCTGTTGCAAGCAGCAAACAGCGACAGCGAAGATGCACAGAGCGCCCGTCAGGAACTGGTTTCCATGCTGATGGATCGCCACGGCACCAGCCGCGTGCTGTTCCGTAACACGCGTAACGGTGTGAAAGGCTTCCCGAAACGCGAGCTGCACACCATTAAGCTGCCGCTGCCGACGCAGTATCAGACGGCTATTAAAGTCTCCGGCATTATGGGCGCACGCAAAAGTGCGGAAGATCGCGCTCGCGATATGCTCTACCCGGAGCGTATTTATCAGGAATTTGAAGGTGATAACGCCACCTGGTGGAACTTCGATCCGCGCGTTGAGTGGCTGATGGGCTACCTGACCAGCCATCGCTCTCAGAAAGTGCTGGTGATCTGCGCTAAAGCTGCCACTGCGCTGCAACTGGAGCAAGTACTGCGCGAACGTGAAGGTATCCGCGCCGCGGTGTTCCACGAAGGCATGTCGATTATTGAACGTGACCGCGCTGCCGCCTGGTTTGCTGAAGAAGACACCGGCGCACAGGTACTGCTGTGCTCGGAAATCGGTTCTGAAGGACGTAACTTCCAGTTCGCCAGCCACATGGTAATGTTTGACCTGCCATTCAACCCGGATCTGCTGGAGCAGCGTATTGGTCGTCTGGATCGTATCGGTCAGGCGCACGATATTCAGATCCATGTGCCTTATCTGGAGAAAACCGCTCAGTCGGTGCTGGTGCGCTGGTATCACGAAGGTCTGGATGCATTCGAACACACCTGCCCGACCGGACGCACTATCTACGATAGCGTATACAACGATCTGATTAACTATCTGGCTTCACCGGATGAGACCGAAGGCTTTGACGATCTGATCAAAAACTGCCGCGAGCAACATGAAGCGCTGAAAGCACAGCTGGAACAAGGTCGTGACCGCCTGCTGGAAATCCATTCCAACGGTGGCGAAAAAGCCCAGGCACTGGCAGAAAGCATTGAAGAGCAGGATGACGATACCAACCTGATCGCCTTCGCCATGAACCTGTTCGATATTATCGGTATCAATCAGGACGATCGCGGCGACAACATGATCGTGCTGACGCCGTCCGATCATATGCTGGTGCCGGACTTCCCTGGCTTGTCGGAAGATGGCATCACCATCACCTTCGACCGTGAAGTGGCGCTGGCGCGTGAAGATGCGCAGTTTATTACCTGGGAGCATCCGCTGATCCGCAACGGTCTGGATCTGATCCTTTCTGGCGACACCGGTAGCAGCACGATTTCACTGTTGAAAAACAAAGCGTTGCCGGTAGGTACGCTGTTGGTGGAACTGATTTACGTGGTTGAAGCCCAGGCTCCGAAGCAGTTGCAGCTCAACCGCTTCCTGCCGCCGACACCGGTACGTATGCTGCTGGATAAAAACGGCAACAACCTGGCGGCGCAGGTGGAGTTTGAAACCTTTAACCGTCAGCTTAACGCGGTTAACCGTCACACCGGCAGCAAACTGGTTAACGCCGTGCAGCAGGATGTTCACGCGATCCTTCAGTTGGGTGAAGCGCAGATCGAGAAATCTGCCCGTGCACTGATTGATGCCGCACGTAACGAAGCCGACGAAAAACTGTCTGCCGAGCTGTCTCGTCTGGAAGCTCTGCGTGCAGTGAACCCGAACATTCGTGACGACGAACTGACCGCCATTGAGAGCAACCGTCAGCAGGTAATGGAAAGCCTGGATCAGGCAGGCTGGCGTCTGGATGCCCTGCGTTTGATCGTTGTAACGCATCAGTAACGGAGCCGAAAATGGGGATGGAAAACTACAATCCACCGCAGGAACCCTGGTTGGTTATCCTGTATCAGGATGACCACATTATGGTGGTCAACAAGCCGAGCGGTTTGTTGTCTGTGCCGGGTCGTCTGGAAGAGCACAAAGACAGCGTGATGACGCGCATTCAGCGTGATTATCCGCAGGCAGAATCGGTGCATCGTCTGGATATGGCTACCAGCGGCGTGATTGTAGTGGCGCTGACCAAAGCCGCGGAGCGGGAGTTAAAACGCCAGTTCCGCGAGCGCGAGCCGAAAAAGCAGTATGTGGCCCGCGTCTGGGGGCATCCATCCCCTGCGGAAGGTCTGGTAGATCTGCCGCTGATTTGCGACTGGCCAAACCGCCCGAAACAGAAAGTCTGTTACGAAACAGGTAAACCTGCGCAGACGGAATATGAAGTGGTGGAGTATGCGGCGGATAACACGGCAAGAGTGGTGTTAAAACCGATTACCGGGCGTTCGCATCAGCTGCGTGTGCATATGCTGGCGCTGGGTCATCCGATTCTCGGCGATCGTTTTTATGCATCACCAGAAGCGAGAGCAATGGCACCGCGTTTGTTGCTACATGCAGAGATGCTGACGATTACCCATCCGGCGTATGGCAATAGTATGACGTTTAAAGCGCCAGCGGATTTTTAACCTTTCCTGTACGTTTATACCCTCATCCTAAGGGCTGCCTCTTGTACATAAATCCCCGAGTCCGGGGATTTTTTGTTTCTGCCAAACTGCTTTCAGTCGTTGCGTGTGGCTACGCTTTCCATTCGGTAATTCCCTTCCTGCTCCACAGCGAATTTTTGAACTTTTTTTTCACCCGTTGATCGTCTCTAATATTTCATTTTATCGGGTCTGTTATGGTCCTTTCTGATTGTTATTCATGGGCTAATTAGCAGTCTGGTTGGCGATGCCCATCTCGGTGATCCGCGTCGTGCACGACGCCTTGCATCACCAGCCTCTTCTCTCGCTCATCATGCAGGTCTTTCTAATTGTGAAATCATCCCACGCTACTGCTAAGGTTGAAGGGGCGTTCCAGCCCCTTCAACCTTAGCTTATTCTGGCTCATTCAATAATTGCGTTGTCAGTAATTTCTTCAGCAGTACTTTGTTTAGTGGTAATTTCTTCAGTAGCAATTTTTTTGGTGGTGATTTTATTAATAATAATTGCGTCAGTACCGTCCAGGATAGCACCTTCCAGGATAGCACCTTCCAGGTTAGCATTCCACCCAGGTTCCAAGTAAAGGACGTTGTTATCTATTATTGTTTTTTTACCAAGGTAACAATTCCTCATGTCAACGCCGGGAAGGTAAGCGTTTCTAAGATCAACGCCCAAGCTACCGAGGCCCTTGCACAGCTTCAACGTCTGAGTACATATCTCATTATTTTCAATTAAAAAAGTGACACTTAACTCAATATCACCGTAGATCTGAGTGTCCCAGCACATATTAGCCTTTGCGACCATCTCATCCGGATTTTTTGCGCATGTTTTGAGTTTATTGAATAATTCCAGGCTATTGATAAACTTTTCTCTCTCATTCTCGTCGATAGCCCCAGTAAAGTATTCTGAGGCGTTGATGTTGCCAGCCTTGTTATTCACGAAATTGAACAGAAGTTTATAAGCCTCAGGCTGTTTATCTGACCAGAACAGATGACGTAACGTCTCCCACAAGCGTTGAAAGATATTCATCTTCACGTCCATCTTGTCCCCGCTCACCATCTTATAAATATCGTTATTGCTCATATTTAAAAGTGTAGCCGGCATGCCTGGAACTGATACTTTCATGGTAATAGCCTCGCATTGAGTTAAAAACTCATCATGCGCACTCTGAATAAATATACTTTCAAAAATCGCTCATTCAGATATGTGTTTTTTTATTTTTAAGACGTAAAAATATAATTCCGCTCGTCGTAAAGCTCTCAACCTTAAGCAGGGTCAACGCGATAAAACCAACAGAACCCCTCCCGTAAACCGTGCATTGAGCCTGTCCACCATTCTGAGTAAACGCCTTTTCTCAAAGAAGTGACCGCCAAGGCGGCCACCTTTAATCGTGGGCAGTTACTCAGCATCATTTACAGGGTCATTTAAACCCTTTCTGCTGCTTAATCAATTCATAGGCCTGCTGTATTTCCTGCGCTTTTTGCTTCGCCATCTCCATCATCTCAGGCGGCAAACCTTTCGCCACCAGCTTATCGGGATGGTGTTCACTCATCAGCTTACGGTAGGCACGTTTGATGGTGGTCGCATCATCCGTCGGCTTCACGCCCAGCACATTACAGGCATCTTCCAGCGTCGGGCCACGCTGCGCTTGCTGCCAGTTACCACCGCCAGATTGCTGCTGATAACCGCCGCCAAACTGTGCACCGCCCTGCATCATGCGCAAAAACTGGTCAAACTGGGCGCGGGAGATGCCTAACTCTTCGGCAATGACATACAGCACCGCCCGTTCATTCGGGTGCAGTGAACCATCAGCAAACGCTGCCTGAATCTGGATCTCCAGAAACATACGAATTAAGTCAAAACGACCAAAGCAGACACTGCGAAACTGGCGCATTTTTTCGCGCAGCGGGTAATTGTCTGATTTTCCCACCCGGAACGCGTTTTGCGCCGCAGTACGGGAAGCGCCATGAAGGTTCATTCGGTCCATCAACTGGCTGGCGATATGAATATCAGCCTCCGTGACGCGACCTTTGGATTTGGTTAAATGCCCCATCACTTCAAAAGTGGTGGCAAAAAACAGCGCCTGACGCTCACGCTGGTTGGCGAACCACGCCATTTTACGGCTACGGGCTTTATCAAACATATGGCCAATTAACAGGCCTAACACTACGCCCCAAAAGCCGCCGCCCATCAGTAAGGCCACGGCCACGCCAATGATTTTTCCCCAATACTGCATATATTCCCCAAATCGACACACGGATATCAGGGCTATCTCCCACAATATAAAGGTGCTTTTACCGTTTTCCGGCTGCGGTCAATTGTGGGACATCGCCTATAATTTGCATTATCATACCTGTCATTCAATGCCGTGCCTAACACCACTGACGCTATTCGGACAGGATTAACACTAGCGTAGAGATGACGAGTACGTTAGTCTCTGACCGTTTGTCACGCGCAACGTTACCGATGATGGAACAATAAAATCAACGTATGAAAAAACGTATCCCCACTCTCCTGGCCACCATGATTGCCACCGCCCTTTATAGTCAACAGGGACTGGCAGCCGACCTCGCCTCACAGTGCATGTTGGGCGTGCCAAGCTATGATCGTCCTCTGGTACAGGGCGATACCAATGACTTACCCGTGACTATCAATGCTGACCACGCGAAAGGGGACTACCCGGATGACGCCGTGTTTACTGGCAGCGTGGATATCATGCAGGGTAACAGCCGTCTGCAGGCCGACGAAGTGCAGCTCCATCAAAAAGAGGCACCAGGACAACCGGAGCCGGTACGTACCGTTGATGCGCTCGGTAATGTCCATTACGACGATAACCAAGTGATCCTCAAAGGGCCGAAAGGCTGGGCGAATCTGAACACCAAAGATACCAATGTCTGGGAAGGTGATTACCAGATGGTGGGTCGTCAGGGCCGCGGTAAAGCGGACCTGATGAAACAACGTGGCGAAAACCGCTATACCATTCTGGATAACGGTAGCTTTACCTCCTGTCTGCCGGGTTCTGACACCTGGAGCGTGGTAGGTAGCGAAATTATTCATGACCGCGAAGAACAAGTTGCGGAGATCTGGAACGCCCGCTTTAAGGTGGGTCCGGTACCGATCTTTTATAGCCCCTATTTGCAGTTGCCGGTGGGTGACAAACGTCGCTCTGGTTTCTTGATCCCGAACGCCAAGTACACCACCACCAACTACTTTGAGTTCTACCTGCCATATTACTGGAACATCGCGCCAAATATGGATGCCACCATCACGCCGCATTATATGCATCGTCGTGGCAATATCATGTGGGAGAACGAATTCCGCTACCTCTCCCAGGCGGGCGCTGGCTTGATGGAACTGGACTATCTGCCTTCAGATAAAGTCTATGAAGATGAACACCCGAACGATGACAGTTCACGTCGTTGGTTATTCTACTGGAACCACTCCGGGGTCATGGATCAGGTGTGGCGTTTCAACGTCGACTACACCAAGGTCAGCGATCCTAGCTACTTCAATGATTTCGATAACAAGTACGGTTCCAGTACTGACGGCTACGCAACGCAAAAATTCAGCGTTGGCTATGCGGTGCAAAACTTCAATGCCACCGTTTCAACCAAGCAGTTCCAGGTCTTCAGCGAACAGAACACCAGTAGCTACTCGGCAGAGCCGCAGTTAGACGTTAACTACTACCAGAATGATGTTGGTCCGTTTGATACACGCATTTACGGCCAGGCAGTGCACTTTGTAAACACCAGAGACGACATGCCTGAAGCAACCCGTGTTCACCTGGAACCGACCATCAATTTGCCGCTCTCTAATAACTGGGGCAGCATCAATACCGAAGCGAAGTTGCTGGCAACTCATTATCAGCAAACTAATCTTGACTGGTATAACAGCAATCCACAAAACAATAAGTTGGCAGATTCTGTTAACCGTGTAATGCCGCAATTTAAAGTTGACGGTAAAATGGTCTTCGAACGTGATATGAATCTGCTGGCACCGGGCTTTACCCAAACGCTGGAACCGCGCGCGCAGTATTTGTACGTGCCGTATCGCGATCAGAGCGATATCTACAACTACGACTCTGCCTTATTGCAATCCGATTATTCGGGCTTGTTCCGGGACCGGACTTACGGCGGTCTTGACCGTATTGCCTCCGCTAACCAGGTGACGACCGGTGTCACATCTCGCGTATATGATGATGCTGCCGTTGAACGTTTTAATATTTCCGTTGGTCAAATCTACTATTTCACGGAGTCTCGCACTGGCGATGACAACATAACATGGGAGAATGACGACAAAACGGGATCACTGGTGTGGGCAGGCGACACCTACTGGCGTATCTCCGAGCGTTGGGGATTGCGTGGCGGGATTCAGTACGACACTCGCCTGGATAACGTGGCGACCAGTAGTTCTAGTATTGAGTATCGCCGAGATGAAGACCGTCTGGTGCAGCTGAACTACCGTTACGCCAGCCCGGAATATATTCAGGCTACACTCCCAAGAGACAGTAGAGATAAACGTTGGAATGCCCCTCAGTACAAAGATGGTATTTCGCAGGTAGGTGCTGTCGCCAGCTGGCCAATTGCCGATCGTTGGTCCATTGTTGGGGCCTACTACTACGACACCAATGCGAACAAGCAAGCCGACTCTATGTTAGGTGTGCAATACAGCTCCTGCTGCTATGCAATTCGCGTCGGTTACGAGCGGAAGCTGAACGGTTGGGATAACGATAAACAACATGCGGTATATGACAACGCAATCGGCTTTAACATCGAACTTCGCGGCCTGAGCTCCAACTACGGTCTGGGTACGCAAGAGATGCTGCGTTCGAACATTCTGCCGTATCAAAACACTTTGTGATTTGTTGATTTACCACGTAATCCGCAGTGCGGTTAATTGAAATGGAAAAAGTATGAAGAACTGGAAAACGCTGCTTCTCGGTATCGCCATGATCGCGAATACCAGTTTCGCTGCCCCCCAGGTAGTCGATAAAGTCGCAGCCGTCGTCAATAACGGCGTCGTGCTGGAAAGCGACGTTGATGGATTAATGCAGTCGGTAAAACTGAACGCTGCTCAGGCAAGACAGCAACTTCCTGATGACGCGACGCTGCGCCACCAAATCATGGAACGTTTGATCATGGATCAAATCATCCTGCAGATGGGGCAGAAAATGGGAGTGAAAATCTCCGATGAGCAGCTGGATCAGGCGATTGCTAACATCGCGAAACAGAACAACATGACGCTGGATCAGATGCGCAGCCGTCTGGCTTACGATGGTCTGAACTACAACACCTATCGTAACCAGATCCGCAAAGAGATGATTATCTCTGAAGTGCGTAACAACGAGGTGCGTCGTCGCATCACCATCCTGCCGCAGGAAGTCGAATCCCTGGCGCAGCAGGTGGGTAACCAAAACGACGCCAGCACTGAGCTGAACCTGAGCCACATCCTGATCCCGCTGCCGGAAAACCCGACCTCTGATCAAGTGAACGAAGCGGAAAGCCAGGCGCGTGCCATTGTCGATCAGGCGCGTAACGGCGCTGATTTCGGTAAGCTGGCGATTGCTCATTCTGCCGACCAGCAGGCGCTGAACGGCGGCCAGATGGGCTGGGGCCGTATTCAGGAGTTGCCGGGGATCTTCGCCCAGGCATTAAGCACCGCGAAGAAAGGCGACATTGTTGGCCCGATTCGCTCCGGCGTTGGCTTCCATATTCTGAAAGTTAACGACCTGCGCGGCGAAAGCAAAAATATCTCGGTGACCGAAGTTCATGCTCGCCATATTCTGCTGAAACCGTCACCGATCATGACTGACGAACAGGCCCGCGTGAAACTGGAACAGATTGCTGCCGATATCAAGAGTGGTAAAACGACTTTTGCTGCCGCAGCGAAAGAGTTCTCTCAGGATCCAGGCTCTGCTAACCAGGGCGGTGATCTCGGTTGGGCTACACCAGATATTTTCGATCCGGCCTTCCGTGACGCCCTGACCCGCCTGAACAAAGGTCAAATGAGTGCACCGGTTCACTCTTCATTCGGCTGGCATTTAATCGAACTGCTGGATACCCGTAATGTCGATAAAACCGACGCGGCGCAGAAAGATCGTGCGTACCGCATGCTGATGAACCGTAAGTTCTCGGAAGAAGCAGCAAGCTGGATGCAGGAACAACGTGCCAGCGCCTACGTTAAAATCCTGAGCAACTAATGGTTAAAACCCAACGTGTTGTGATCACTCCCGGCGAGCCCGCCGGGATTGGCCCGGACTTAGTTGTCCAGCTTGCACAGCGTGAGTGGCCGGTCGAACTGGTTGTTTGTGCCGATGCCACTCTCCTTACCGACCGGGCAGCGATGCTCGGTTTGCCGCTCACCCTCCGTCCTTATTCCCCCAACTCCCCTGCACAACCGCAAACTGCGGGCACATTAACGCTACTTCCTGTCGCGCTACGTGAATCTGTCACTGCGGGGCAGTTAGCGGTTGAAAATGGGCATTATGTGGTGGAAACGCTGGCGCGAGCGTGTGATGGCTGTCTGAACGGTGAATTTGCTGCGCTGATCACAGGCCCCGTGCATAAAGGCGTCATTAACGACGCAGGCATTCCGTTTACCGGTCATACCGAGTTTTTCGAAGAGCGTTCGCAGGCGAAAAAAGTGGTGATGATGCTGGCGACCGAAGAACTTCGCGTGGCGCTGGCAACGACGCATTTACCGCTGCGCGATATCGCAGACGCTATCACCCCTGCGCTTTTGCACGAAGTGATTGCTATTTTGCATCACGATTTGCGCACCAAATTTGGTATTGCCGAACCGCGCATTCTGGTCTGCGGCCTTAATCCGCACGCGGGCGAAGGCGGTCATATGGGTACGGAAGAGATAGACACCATTATTCCGGTGCTCGACAAGCTGCGGGCGCAGGGGATGAAACTCAACGGGCCGCTGCCTGCCGATACCCTGTTTCAGCCGAAATATCTTGATAACGCCGACGCCGTGCTGGCGATGTACCACGATCAGGGTCTTCCCGTGCTAAAATACCAGGGCTTCGGGCGCGGTGTGAACATTACGCTGGGCCTGCCCTTTATTCGCACATCAGTAGATCACGGTACCGCGCTTGAACTGGCGGGACGTGGTAAAGCCGATGTCGGCAGTTTTATTACGGCGCTTAATCTCGCCATCAAAATGATTGTTAACACCCAATGAATAATCGAGTCCACCAGGGCCACTTAGCCCGTAAACGCTTCGGGCAAAACTTTCTCAACGATCAGTTCGTGATCGACAGCATTGTTTCTGCCATTAACCCGCAGAAGGGCCAGGCGATGGTCGAAATCGGTCCCGGTCTGGCGGCATTGACCGAACCGGTCGGCGAACGTCTGGACCAGCTGACGGTCATCGAACTTGACCGCGATCTGGCGGCACGTCTGCAAACGCATCCATTCTTAGGCCCGAAACTGACGATTTATCAGCAGGATGCGATGACCTTTAACTTTGGCGAACTGGCCGAGAAAATGGGTCAGCCGCTGCGTGTTTTCGGCAACCTGCCTTATAACATCTCCACGCCGTTGATGTTCCATCTGTTTAGCTATACTGATGCCATTGCCGACATGCACTTTATGTTGCAAAAAGAGGTGGTGAATCGTCTGGTTGCAGGACCGAACAGCAAAGCGTATGGTCGATTAAGCGTCATGGCGCAATACTATTGCAACGTGATCCCGGTGCTGGAAGTTCCGCCGTCAGCCTTTACACCACCACCCAAAGTGGATTCCGCCGTCGTGCGCCTGGTTCCTCATGCAACGATGCCTCACCCGGTTAAAGATGTTCGCGTGTTGAGCCGCATCACCACCGAAGCCTTTAACCAGCGTCGTAAAACCATTCGTAACAGCCTCGGCAACCTGTTTAGCGTCGAGGTGTTAACCGGAATGGGGATCGACCCGGCGATGCGAGCGGAAAATATCTCTGTCGCGCAATATTGCCAGATGGCGAACTATCTGGCGGAGAACGCGCCTTTGCAGGAGAGTTAACGATGATCAATTCGCCCCGAGTGTGTATTCAGGTTCAAAGCGTCTACATTGAGGCACAATCTTCACCTGATAATGAACGTTACGTTTTTGCTTATACCGTAACCATACGCAATCTGGGGCGAGCGCCAGTGCAGTTGTTGGGGCGTTACTGGCTGATCACCAATGGCAATGGCCGTGAAACCGAAGTCCAGGGCGAAGGAGTGGTTGGCGTCCAGCCACTTATCGCACCTGGCGAAGAGTACCAGTACACCAGCGGTGCAATCATTGAAACCCCGCTGGGCACCATGCAGGGTCACTACGAAATGATCGATGAAAATGGCGTCCCTTTCAGCATCGACATTCCCGTATTCCGACTCGCCGTTCCCACACTCATTCATTAAAAGAATATGGCGACATACCTTATTGGCGACGTTCATGGTTGTTACGATGAACTGATCGCATTGCTGCATAAAGTAGAATTTACCCCTGGGAAAGATACCCTCTGGCTGACGGGCGATCTGGTCGCGCGCGGCCCCGGTTCGCTGGATGTTCTGCGCTATGTGAAATCCTTAGGCGACAGCGTACGTCTGGTGCTGGGCAATCACGATCTGCATCTGCTGGCGGTATTTGCCGGGATAAGCCGCAATAAACCGAAAGATCGCCTGACACCGCTGCTGGAAGCGCCGGATGCCGACGAGCTGCTTAACTGGCTGCGTCGCCAGCCTCTGCTGCAAATCGACGAAGAGAAAAAGCTGGTGATGGCCCACGCCGGGATCACGCCACAGTGGGATCTGCAGACCGCCAAAGAGTGCGCGCGCGATGTAGAAGCGGTGCTGTCGAGTGACTCCTATCCCTTCTTTCTTGACGCCATGTACGGCGATATGCCAAATAACTGGTCACCGGAATTGCGGGGGCTAGGAAGACTGCGGTTTATCACCAACGCCTTTACCCGGATGCGTTTTTGCTTCCCGAACGGTCAACTGGATATGTACAGCAAAGAATCGCCAGAAGAAGCCCCTGCCCCACTGAAACCGTGGTTTGCGATTCCTGGCCCTGTCGCTGAAGAATACAGCATCGCCTTTGGTCACTGGGCATCGCTGGAAGGCAAAGGTACGCCGGAAGGTATTTACGCGCTGGATACTGGCTGCTGCTGGGGTGGTACATTAACCTGCCTGCGCTGGGAAGATAAACAGTATTTTGTCCAGCCGTCGAACCGGCATAAGGATATGGGCGAAGGAGAGGCGGTCGCGTCTTAAATCCCGTCGAGCATAAAATCTAATGCCCCTTTAATCAACGTTCGGTGCGCGCTGGCATCTCAAAATTTCGTTCCCAGCGCGTTAACTGGAACAGTTGCAGTCTCATGCGTCATGAGCACATATTCTTTGCCGTCTACCAGTAAAAGGATTGTGTTAAGCCGTTCTGGAGGGCGAATACGGATAAATCGTTCAATAGGTGTTAATGGAATAACAATACGGCGATTAATCTCACCAATAATGTCGCTGGTAACATCGATAACAAAGGGAAACGCGGCGTTCCTGCCGCGACTGCGGTATACCGTAAATTGCATCGCTAGAAGCTCCGGTACTCATCAGAGAAACATCCGGTTTCATCAGCCAATTGATTTAACGCAGCGATAGCTTCTGCGTTCTCTTCACGCCAACGTGTTGCTGCATGTTTTTTAAGTTCAGCATTGAGCGCAACCGTAAGGGTGGCGCTCATATTTAAGCCTGCATCACGAGCGCGATTGACTAACTCACGGTCGACGGTGACGGTCACACTTTGTGTGGTACGTTTTGCAGTCATGATATCGTGCTCCTGTACAATTTATACGTCTAGTAAACACGGATATCTGCACGTATCAGTGATGCCGGAATTCTAATATACAAACTTACCGCCGCTCCAGAATCTCAAAGCAATAGCTATGAGAGTTCTGCGCATCAGCGTCGTGGAATTCGCTGAATACCGATTCCCAGTCATCCGGCTCGTAATCCGGGAAATGGGTGTCGCCTTCCACTTCTGCGTCGATATGCGTCAGATACAGTTTTTGCGCTTTGGGCAGGAACTGCTCATAAACGCGACCACCGCCAATCACCATGATTTCTGGTACGTCACCACACGCCGCGATGGCTTCATCAACCGATTTCACCCACGTAACGCGATCGTCAGTACCCGGTTGACTGCTGAGGATAATATTTTTGCGTCCTGGCAGCGGACGACCGATGGATTCCCAGGTATGGCGGCCCATAATTACGGGTTTATTTAAAGTGTTGCGTTTAAACCAGGCGAGATCGGCAGGCAGGTTCCACGGCATGGCGTTTTCCATGCCGATAACGCGATCTACCGCTAACGCCGCAATCAGACTGATCATTGAGATTTCCCGATAAAAAAAATTGTCGCCACTATACGTAAAGCGTAAACCGTCGTCGACTGGTGCGAGGATGATGTTGAGGAAAATTTTATATTCTGCTGGCGAGTCCACGCTCTCTCCCTGGACTCGCCGCATTACAATGAAACAAAAACAAACAGTTAGCTGTAAAGTGTGATTTACGTCACTCTTTATTAGGATGAGGGTTTCGTTTCCGGTTCATCCGCCATGTTGCCGGTATGTTTACCTTCTTCGGTTCCCTGCCAGCCATGTCGTTGAATTAATGACAGATGTTCGCGGTCCTCGGTAATGATCTCACTTAACATCGCGCTGGTGCGTTTATAGACCGCCGCGCGGGCTTTGGTGTCGTTCTCAACCATTGCCATCTCTTCCACCATCTGAATATTAAAGCGGCGGAACACATCGGCGCGTTCTCGCGCTTCATACGGCCCCAGACCTAAACTTTCCAGTGCCAGACGCCCGGTTTTCAGCGCACCTTCAAAGGTTTCTCGCTCTGGCTTTTCAACGCCTGCCTGACGCAAACGAATGTAGTGGTCGACATCGCGGGCGCGGGCAATAATCTGCAAATGCGGGAAATGTTCTTTCACCATCTCCGTCAGTTGCAGGTTGGTTTGCGGATCGTCGATGGCGTTAATCAGCACTTCCGCTTTCGCCGCTCCCGCAGATTCCAGTAAATCCATCCGCGTGGCATCGCCATAAAACACTTTCATACCGAATTTACGCAGCGTTTCGATATGGTCCGGGTCGTGATCGAGCACCACCATTTTCACCCCGCTGGAGAGCAGTAAACGTCCGGTGATCTGCCCAAAACGACCGAATCCGGCAATGATTACCCGCGGCTGTTCTTCGTCGATCTCATCGGCTTCACGCGCCTCTTCAGTAGAAGATTGCTCAAGGCGATTGAGGATCACCAGCAGAATCGGCGTTGCCGCCATCGACAGCGCCACCGCCAGGGTCAGCGATTTCGCCCACTCCGGCTCCAGCACATTCGCCATTTGCGCCGCACCAAATACCACAAAGGCAAACTCACTGCCCTGCCCTAACAGCACCGCAAACCAGCGACGCTGTTTATTTGGCACCTGCAACGGCCGGGCAATCAGCCACAGCATGGCGATTTTGATGATGAGGAAACCGAGCAGCAAAATGACAATGCGCAATGGGTTTTCAATCAGCGTGCCAAAGTCTATCGACATGCCAACACCGATGAAAAACAACCCCAACAGCAAACCTTTAAATGGCTCGATATCGCTCTCCAGCGCATGACGGTATTCCGAGCTTGCCAGCAGTACGCCCGCCAGAAACGCGCCCATCGCCATCGACAAGCCAACCTCTTCCAGCAGCAAACCAAAGCCAAACACGAGGAATAAAGCCACGGCACTAAACACTTCCCGCAAGCCAGAGCGGGCAACAAAACGCAGCGCCGGACGCGTGACATAGCGCCCCAGCAATACCACCAGCACCAGCGCGCCCGCCACTTTTAACGCCGAGAGAGCAAATGCGCCCATCGTCGTCGAGGCACTGCTCGCCGCCAGTAGCGGGATCATCGCCACCAGCGGGATCGCCGCGATATCCTGGAACAGCAGCACCGCAAAGGCACTGCGACCCATTTGCGTCACCATCAGATTGCGTTCATTCATCGCCTGCATGGCAATCGCCGTAGAGGAGAGCGCCAGCGTCATGCCGATCAATTCCGCGACCTGCCAGCGCAGCCCAAGCAACATACAGAACAGCCCCAGCAGGCCGCCGCAAATCACCATCTGCAATGCGCCACCACCGAACACCGCCGCACGCAGCTTCCACAGCCTTTGTGGATCGAGTTCGAGGCCGATAATAAACAGCATCAGCACCACGCCAATCTCGGCAAAGTGCAGAATAGATTCGGCATCGGTCACCAGTCGCAGCCCCCACGGGCCAATAATGCAGCCAGCGATCAGGTAGCCAAGTACCGATCCCAGACCAAGACGTACCGCAATGGGTACAATCAGCGCTGCCGAACCGAGATAAATCAGCGCCTGAATCAGCGTATGGCTATCCATGATGTGCCTCCTGCCATTCCAGCAGCCGTTGCTTATAGTGCCGCGCCTGCCCTTCGAGGGTTTCGTCGTCACAAATAAAGGTGCAGTGCATGGCAAACGGTGGCAGCCAGTTCAGCCCGCAGTAGATTGCCGTCGCCTGTAGCGGCTGTGACAGCACATCAAAGCCCGGATGCGCACCAATCTCAAAATGGCTTTCCCCACCGCCGGTCGTCACCGCCCACAGTAAATGTTTGCCATGCAGCGCCGTGCCGCCGTGACCGTAAGCCCAGCCGTGCGAGAAGACTTTATCGATCCAAAGTTTAAGAAGCGGAGGAATGCTGTACCACTGCATCGGGTGCTGCCAGACGATCAGATCGGCGCGAGACAGCGCCTCCTGCTCGGCGGCAATATCGATATTGAAGTCAGGATAGAGTTGATAAAGAGAGCGAATTTCGACGCCTTCCAGCGTCCTTGCCTGTTCAAGCATCCGTTTATTCGCATGGGAATGATGCGGATACGGATGCGCATAAATTATAAGAATCATAGGTAGCCCGCGTGATTACGCCTTTGTTTTCCCACAAAGTGTAGCCATATATTCACGCGGCTTATAGTCAATAATATTGATTCAGAAAAGAGAGAAATCTGAACAAATTACCCCATTCTCTGCCCGCGGATCGTCATATTGCTGGTCTGCGCCAGTGACATCCCTCGAGTCTCCGGGGCAAACGCTACGGAAATCAACAAGCCAAACAGCGAGATACCCGCCCCCATTAGCATCGTGTTACTGATACCGTAATTATTGATAAAGATCGGCAGTGCCCAGGTCGAAACAATAGTGCCAATACGGCTTAAGGACATAATCACGCCCACGGCAGAGGCGCGGATATCCGTCGGGAAGAGTTCATTAGGATAGAGCCACTGCAAATTACCCGGCCCGCCAGAGAAAAAGGCATACACCGCAAATGCCATCACTACCAGCCAGATCCCCATATCCGGGATCAGCCCCAAAACCGCCAGCGCCAGCGTCATCATGGCAAAGCTGCCAATCAACAATGGACGCCGTCCGGCAGTGTTTAACCACAGCATCGGTGGAATACAGCCGAGCATAAAGAACAGGCTAATCACCACGTTCCCCAGTGCCGCGTTTTTGCCAACACCCAATCCCAACAAACCAACGATTTGCGGGCCAAAGGTGTAGATGGCGAACATCGGGATCACCTGGCAGGTCCAGATGGCGGCAACAAACAGAACAAAAGGAAAATGGCGGCGATTAAACAGATCGCGAAAACGGGTTTGCTGCGGCTGCTCTTCATCGAAAGCCACCGGTTCGCCAAACAGTTTGATCATCATCTCTTCGCACTCTTTTACTCGCCCTTTGCGTAACAACCAGCGGGGAGATTCAGGCAGTTCGAATCGACCAATCAAAATCAACAAACAGGGGATCGCTGCGCTACCCAGCATCCAGCGCCAACCACCTTCCACATCATAAAGCCAGTAACCGACCAGATCGGCGCAGGTCGCGCCGACATACCACATCGCGGCAATAAAGCTGATGGAAAACGCCCGCTGACGGGTACTGGAGAACTCAGTGATCATCGAAGTGGCGATGGGATAATCTGCACCGATGACAATGCCGATGAGTACCCGCATCACTAACAGTTCGACGGGGGATGAGACAAACATCGTCGCCACGGATATCACGCCGATGGCGATGATATCGATGAGGAACATTTTGCGCCGTCCGACTTTATCGGAGATATAGCCAAACAGCGATGTGCCAACGAACAGCCCGGCGAGCGTTCCCGCGCCCAGCAAGCCAATCCAGTCAGCGTCCAGTTTCAGCGCCGGAGTCAGTTGCTCCAGCGCCACGCCAATCATTACCAGTACATAACCATCCAGAAACGGACCACCGCTTCCCCACAGCAAAATGCGGCGGTGAATAGAAGAGAATTTAAGATCGTCAAAGTTTCTGGACGGTTGCATGGGTTATTCCTGTTTTTTTGCAATGAGAGTCAGTACGGCGTTACGTATCAAACCAACATCAGCCGTAACGGAACTCCACACCAAAGGTGCCGCGCGGGTATTCCCACTGTTCCAGCGCCGACCCCAGCCCCAGAATGCGACAGGTGCCGCACTCCAGACATCCGGCGTAATCGAAGCGCACACTGCCGTCATCCTGCTTCTTGTACAGACCTGCGGGGCACGCTTTCACCAGCAGCTCCAGCGCCTGTTTATCGGCATCGGCCTTCACAACAATGTGCGGATGCTCTTCATCGACATTGAATTTATTGACGCCCAGTTTGACGTCCACATTGACGGGAGAAGTCATAAAACGGTCACTCCTTTCATGCCATCCTTGATCAGATTGATGAAGCCCACTTTCTTGCCGTGGCGGAGGATTTTCTTGCGCATCAGTTCCGGCGCACTGCCGTCAATGGTGAACAGGTCACGCGCCACGCCCACCGCCAGTTCCGGGTAGCCGCTAAACATGCGTGGGTTATCAAGGAACGCCGGTAGTTTCTGGTACATACGCATATCGCGCAGCGGGCCACTCTCAAGATGCTGACGATATTCCGCCAGTTTTTGCTTACTGAAATCGTCGCTTTTCATCGCTGAAAGCACGGTTTTTGCTGCGGCTTCCCCGGCGGCAATCGCCAGATCCATACCGCGAATGGTAATACCGAGGTTCATACACATTCCGGCGGCATCACCGGCAATCAATACGCCGTCACCGACCAGCTCCGGCAGCATGTTGATACCTGCTTCCGGCACTACGTGAGCGGAATATTCCACCAGCTTGCCGCCCGCGATCAGCGGTGCAACGGCCGGATGTTGTTTGAAATCTTCCAGCATTTGCGGCACCGATTTTTTCGCGTCATGCAGATGATGCAAACCACAAACCAGCCCCAGCGACAGGGTATTTTCATTGGTATAAAGGAAGCCGCCGCCCATCAGGCCATCGGTGGGGGAACCCGCAAACAGGCAAGCCGCGCCCTGATTACCCTGCAACTGAAAACGGTCTTCGATTACCGACTTCGGTAACTCGATCAGTTCCTTCACGCCAACCGCCACATCCGTCGGTTTGACGCGTTTTGCCATCCCCAACTTTTCGGCAAGGATGGAGTTCACCCCATCAGCAAGGATCACCGTTTTCGCTTCAATCACATCGCCATCGGCTTCTACACCGACAACTTTGCCATCGCGCTGTACGAGGTTATCGACACGAATCCCGGTAATTAACTGCGCGCCCGCTTCTTCGGCCTGCTCCATCAACCAGGCATCAAATTTACTGCGCAAAACGGAGTAAGAACGCTGGGATGGCGAGGTTTCGTCACCGTTGCAGTAGTCCATAGTCATCGCTGACTTTTCCGTCATAAACGCGAGTTTTTCATGGGTGATCAGGCGTTCTACGGGGGCGGATTCGGCGAAACCTGGAATAATGTGTTCCAGACTGTGGGCATAGAGACGCCCGCCAGTAACGTTCTTGGCACCTGCGGAATTGCCACGCTCGATAACTAACACTTGCGCCCCTTCGCGGGCGAGCACCAGTGCGGCAACCGAACCGGCAAGCCCAGCACCGACGATGATGGCGTCAAAGATATCTTCGGACATAAGAGCTCCCTGTCAGCGGCAGGGCCAAAATGCAGCCCTGCCAGAGTGGATCAACGCGCTAAAGCTGCGGTCAGTGCCGGAAGGATCTTCACGGCGTCGCCAACAATGCCGTAATCCGCGTACTGGAAGATCGGCGCATTTTTATCTTTGTTGATGGCGAAAATGGTTTGCGACGCGTTAGCGCCAACCATGTGCTGGATCTGCCCGGAGATCCCCACCGCCAGGTACAGTTCAGGTTTCAGCATCAGGTTGGAGATACCGACATAGCGTTCGTGCTCCATCCATTTTTCGTTTTCCGCCACCGGACGAGAACAGGCCAACTCCGCACCTATCGCCTTACAAAGCTGTTCTGCCAGCGCAATGTTATCTTTGCTGCCAATGCCGCGACCGACGCTGACCACCAGACGGGCTTTGTCGAGATCGACGCTGTTGCTCTGGCGCGCCTGGGTTGCCGTGCGGGTAATCGCCACAGCCGGAGCCTGCCACTCCACGGTGTGCGTTTCGCCAGTGCGTGACGCGTCTGGCTGAGCCGCATCAAACGTGCCGCTGCTGATGGTCAGTACCGCATACGGCGTGGCAATGCGTTCTTCGCCAATCGCCAGACCGCCGTAAACCATGTGTTTCACTGTCGCTTTACCGTCCTGTACGCTGACGGTGCTGGCATCGTTAGACACCGCCGCTTTAAGGCGATAACCCAATTTTGCCGCCAGTAATTTGCCGCGACGGGTGTTTGGCAGCAGCACCAGACCGTCTGCGCCGTGCTGGCGAATAGTGTCAGCCATGACACCGGCGTAATCTTCGATCATCCGATCGTCCGGTTTGCCGTTTAATTTCCAGACATGATTAGCGCCGAGCTGGATTGCCCGTGCGCCGTCGGCATCATTGAGGACAAATGTGTTGATTTGATTAGCTAAAGCCTGCGCACCGTTCATCAGTTCCGGCAGACGAGAAGGGGTATCGCTGAATACCCAGACTTGAGAAAACGTGTTCATAGCATCCCCTGTAATTAAATGACTTTGCGAAGATTTTCAGCAAATGCGGCGATCTGTTCTTCGCCGTCGCCTTCAATCACGATGCGCTGACGCTCGCGCTGTTTCGGCGCGGCAACCTGTTGTTCTGACCAGGCTGCCTCTGCGTTAAAACCGATATCCGCCGCCGACCATACCTGGACTGGCTTTTTCGCCGCGCCGAGAATGGCTTTCATCGAAGGAATTTGTGGGGAGTTGATATCAGTGGAAACAGCAACAACCGCAGGCAGCGGAATGCTTAAGGTTTCTGTTTCATCTTCCAGTTCGCGCTCAACGGTGAGGGTATCTGCCGTCAGGGAGATAATTTTGCTGACGCCGTTAACTGCCGGAATATTGAGGATTTCGCCTACCAGCAAACCAACCTGCTGGGCATAAAGGTCGGAAGAACCATCGCCACAGAGGATCAAATCAAAGCCTGCTTTCTGGGCGGCTGCAGCAAGTACGCTCGCCGTTTGTTGCGGCAGTGCCTGCTCGAACTGGTCATCAATCACCACAATCAGTTCATCCGGACCGCGCGATAGCACATCTTTACGCCCTTTGGCGTTGGTCAGGGCTTTACCGCCCACACTTAGGGCCGTCACCTGCGCCTCTGCTGCCTGTTGCTTTAGCTGGCAAGCCGCTTCAATAGCGTTGAGATCGTATTGGCTTATTTTGGCATCGGCTTTACTGAAGTCTAACGAACCATCAGCATTATTGACCGCAATATCCTGTTCATCAGGCACGCACTTATAGCAAGTAATAATCTTCATTGCATCTCCAGAAATCATGAAGGAAACGTCGTTCATATCGGTGGTGTTAATTACAGATATCACGCCCTTTAATTTGGAAATAAAACTTTAATCACCAATATTGAAAATGTCACACGCAGATAAATCCAACTTTCAATATTGTTAAGTCCCTCACCAATATTGAAAACATGGCGTAGCAAAAAGAAATTTTCAATATTGCTTTATGGATCACCAATATTGAAAGTCAGATGCTATTTTTTTACTCACAATCAAACTCATCACATTGATAAACAATGAATATTTACACAAAGACGCCCTGTTTTTATCCGATAAAAAACTGTGACTAACATCACAGAACGCAGCCAATTGAATACCCATTATGAGTTAGCCATTAACGCGTCCACGAGGTTAATAATAATTATATTAAATGTTAACAAAAATAAAACAAACGGGAACGCAAAATAAATATTCGTTTTCACAGTGGAATTAACTCATGAAGAATGAAAAGAGAAAAACGGGAATAGAACCGAAGGTTTTCTTTCCGCCGTTAATAATCGTCGGCATACTTTGTTGGCTTACAGTCAGAGATCTGGATGCAGCGAATGTCGTTATTAATGCTGTATTCAGTTACGTCACCAATGTATGGGGATGGGCATTTGAATGGTATATGGTAGTGATGCTTTTCGGTTGGTTCTGGCTGGTGTTTGGCCCGTATGCCAAAAAGCGTTTAGGTAACGAACCACCTGAATTTAGTACCGCCAGTTGGATCTTTATGATGTTCGCCTCCTGTACGTCTGCTGCCGTACTGTTCTGGGGATCGATTGAGATCTACTACTACATCTCCACCCCGCCGTTTGGCTTAGAACCGAACTCGACAGGGGCGAAAGAGTTGGGGCTGGCTTACAGCTTGTTCCACTGGGGACCTCTGCCGTGGGCCACTTACAGCTTCCTTTCAGTCGCCTTTGCTTACTTCTTCTTTGTCCGCAAAATGGAAGTGATTCGCCCCAGCTCGACACTAGTGCCGCTGGTAGGTGAAAAACACGCCAAAGGGTTGTTCGGCACTATCGTCGACAACTTCTATCTCGTCGCCTTGATCTTCGCTATGGGCACCAGTCTGGGCCTTGCCACGCCGCTGGTGACCGAGTGTATGCAATGGTTGTTTGGCATTCCGCATACCCTGCAACTGGACGCTATCATCATTACCTGCTGGATTATCCTCAACGCCATTTGCGTCGCTTGCGGTCTGCAAAAAGGGGTACGTATCGCCAGTGACGTGCGTAGTTACCTGAGCTTCCTGATGCTGGGTTGGGTGTTCATTGTCAGCGGTGCCAGCTTCATCATGAACTACTTCACCGATTCGGTGGGGATGTTGCTGATGTATCTGCCGCGCATGTTGTTCTATACCGATCCCATCGCTAAAGGCGGCTTCCCGCAGGGCTGGACCGTGTTCTACTGGGCATGGTGGGTGATTTACGCTATCCAGATGAGTATCTTCCTCGCCCGCATCTCCCGTGGTCGTACTGTGCGTGAACTGTGCTTCGGCATGGTGATGGGGCTGACAGCGTCAACCTGGATCCTGTGGACCGTGCTCGGTAGTAACACTCTGCTGTTGATGGATAAAAACATCATCAACATTCCAAATCTGATCGAACAGTACGGTGTGGCGCGCGCCATCATCGAAACCTGGGCCGCTCTGCCACTCAGCACCGCCACCATGTGGGGCTTCTTCATCCTCTGCTTTATTGCCACCGTTACGCTGGTTAACGCCTGCTCTTATACCCTGGCGATGTCCACTTGCCGCGAAGTACGCGATGGTGAAGAACCACCGCTGCTGGTGCGTATCGGCTGGTCAATTCTGGTTGGCATTATCGGTATTGTTTTGCTGGCGCTCGGCGGCCTGAAACCGATTCAAACTGCCATTATCGCCGGAGGATGCCCGCTGTTCTTCGTCAACATTATGGTGACGCTCTCCTTTATTAAAGACGCGAAACAGAACTGGAAAGATTAATTAACCCCCAAAATATCAAGAGGTTGAAAGATGGATTTTAATTTAAATGATGAGCAGGAACTGTTTGTCGCCGGTATCCGCGAACTGATGGCCAGCGAAAACTGGGAGGCCTATTTTGCCGAGTGCGACCGTGACAGCGTCTACCCGGAACGTTTTGTCAAAGCACTGGCGGATATGGGTATCGACAGTCTGCTGATCCCTGAAGAGCACGGTGGTCTGGACGCGGGGTTTGTTACTCTCGCCGCCGTGTGGATGGAGCTGGGACGTCTGGGGGCACCAACCTATGTGCTGTACCAGTTGCCGGGCGGGTTCAATACCTTCCTGCGCGAAGGCACACAAGAGCAGATCGACAAGATTATGGCTTTCCGCGGCACCGGTAAGCAGATGTGGAACTCAGCGATTACCGAACCGGGCGCGGGCTCCGACGTGGGTAGCCTGAAAACGACTTATACCCGTAGAAATGGTAAGATTTATCTTAATGGTAGTAAGTGTTTTATTACCAGCAGCGCCTACACCCCGTACATCGTGGTGATGGCGCGCGACGGGGCTTCTCCGGACAAACCTGTCTACACCGAATGGTTTGTTGATATGAGCAAACCGGGCATCAAAGTGACCAAACTTGAAAAGCTCGGTCTGCGTATGGATAGCTGCTGTGAAATCACCTTTGACGATGTGGAACTGGACGAGAAAGACATGTTCGGTCGGGAAGGTAACGGCTTTAACCGCGTCAAAGAAGAGTTCGACCATGAACGTTTCCTGGTAGCCCTGACCAACTACGGTACGGCGATGTGCGCCTTTGAAGATGCGGCGCGCTACGCCAACCAGCGCGTGCAGTTTGGCGAGGCTATTGGTCGTTTCCAGTTGATTCAGGAAAAATTCGCCCACATGGCGATCAAATTAAACTCCATGAAAAACATGCTGTATGAAGCAGCGTGGAAAGCAGACAACGGCACCATCACCTCTGGCGATGCAGCGATGTGCAAATACTTCTGCGCCAATGCGGCATTTGAAGTGGTGGATAGCGCAATGCAGGTGCTGGGCGGTGTCGGGATTGCGGGCAACCACCGCATCAGCCGCTTCTGGCGTGATCTGCGTGTAGACCGCGTCTCCGGGGGATCTGACGAAATGCAGATCCTGACGCTGGGTCGCGCGGTGCTGAAGCAATACCGCTAAGTCCGTGCGCTGCCTGATGCGACGCTGACGCGTCTTATCAGGCCTACGGTCTGCCGGATAAGGCGTTTACCGCCACATCCGGCAGTCATGCGCTACATAAATTTTTCAGGAGCTAATAATGGATCATCTACCCATGCCGAAATTCGGGCCGCTGGCCGGATTGCGCGTTGTCTTCTCCGGTATCGAAATCGCCGGGCCGTTCGCCGGGCAAATGTTCGCAGAATGGGGCGCGGAAGTTATTTGGATCGAGAACGTCGCCTGGGCCGACACCATTCGCGTTCAACCTAACTACCCGCAGCTCTCCCGCCGCAATTTGCACGCGCTGTCGTTAAACATTTTCAAAGATGAAGGCCGCGAAGCGTTTCTGAAATTAATGGAAACCACCGATATCTTCATCGAAGCCAGTAAAGGTCCGGCCTTTGCCCGTCGTGGCATTACCGATGAAGTCCTGTGGCAGCACAACCCGAAACTGGTTATCGCTCACCTGTCCGGTTTTGGTCAGTACGGCACCGAGGAGTACACCAATCTTCCGGCCTATAACACCATCGCCCAGGCCTTCAGTGGTTACCTGATTCAGAACGGTGATGTTGACCAGCCAATGCCTGCCTTCCCGTATACCGCCGATTACTTTTCTGGCCTGACCGCCACCACGGCGGCGCTGGCAGCACTGCATAAAGTGCGTGAAACCGGTAAAGGCGAAAGTATCGACATCGCCATGTATGAAGTGATGCTGCGTATGGGCCAGTACTTCATGATGGATTACTTCAACGGCGGCGAAATGTGCCCGCGCATGACCAAAGGTAAAGATCCCTACTACGCCGGTTGCGGTCTGTACAAATGCGCCGACGGCTACATCGTGATGGAACTGGTGGGCATTACTCAAATTGAAGAGTGCTTTAAAGATATTGGCCTCGCACATCTGCTCGGTACGTCGGAAATCCCGGAAGGCACTCAGCTTATCCACCGTATCGAATGCCCTTACGGCCCACTGGTAGAAGAGAAACTCGATGCCTGGCTGGCGGCACATACCATCGCAGAAGTTAAAGAACGCTTTGCCGAACTGAATATCGCCTGTGCCAAAGTACTGACCGTACCGGAACTGGAAAGCAATCCACAGTATGTGGCTCGCGAATCAATCACTCAGTGGCAAACGATGGATGGTCGCACCTGCAAGGGGCCGAATATCATGCCGAAATTCAAAAATAACCCCGGAAAAATCTGGCGCGGAATGCCCTCACATGGCATGGACACGGCTGCCATTTTGAAAAATATCGGCTACAGCGAAAACGACATTCAGGAGTTGGTCAGCAAAGGTCTGGCCAAAGTTGAGGACTAAACGCGTGGCGTCAGTCGGCTTGCCTGACTAGCGCCCGCCCAATAACAAACGAACAACAATGGATAGAGGTGCAATGGATATCATTGGCGGACAACATCTACGTCAAATGTGGGACGATCTGGCGGACGTTTACGGTCATAAAACGGCGCTGATTTGTGAATCCAGCAGCGGAGTCGTTAACCGGTATAGTTATCTTGAGTTAAATCAGGAGATTAACCGCACGGCAAACCTGTTTTATACGCTGGGGATTCGCAAAGGCGACAAGGTTGCTCTACATCTCGACAACTGCCCGGAATTTATCTTTTGCTGGTTCGGGCTGGCAAAAATTGGCGCGATTATGGTGCCGATTAACGCCCGCCTGTTACGCGAGGAAAGCGCGTGGATCCTGCAAAATAGCCAGGCGTGCCTGCTGGTGACCAGTGCGCAATTTTATCCTATGTATCAACAGATTCAGCAGGAAGATGCCTCTCAGTTGCGGCACATTTGCCTGATAGATATGGCACTTCCCGCTGATGATGGCGTGAGTTCGTTTACTCAACTGAAAAATCAACAACCTGCCACCTTGTGCTATGCACCGCCGCTATCGACTGACGATACGGCGGAAATTCTCTTCACCTCCGGCACCACCTCCCGACCGAAAGGTGTGGTGATTACCCATTACAACCTGCGCTTCGCTGGATATTACTCCGCCTGGCAATGTGCACTGCGTGACGATGACGTCTACCTGACGGTAATGCCTGCGTTTCATATTGACTGCCAGTGTACTGCGGCGATGGCGGCGTTTTCTGCCGGGGCCACCTTTGTGCTGGTCGAGAAATACAGCGCCCGCGCCTTCTGGGGACAGGTGCAGAAGTACCGCGCCACCATTACCGAATGTATTCCGATGATGATTCGTACGTTGATGGTGCAGCCGCCTTCAGCGAACGATCGGCAACACTGCCTGCGGGAAGTGATGTTTTATCTCAACCTGTCGGAGCAGGAAAAAGACGCGTTTTGTGAACGCTTCAGCGTTCGCTTGCTGACGTCTTATGGGATGACGGAAACCATTGTGGGCATTATCGGCGATCGCCCTGGCGATAAACGACGCTGGCCGTCGATTGGTCGGGCGGGCTTTTGCTACGAAGCGGAGATCCGCGACGATCACAATCGTCCCCTCCCGGCTGGTGAGCTCGGTGAAATCTGTATTAAAGGCGTACCAGGGAAAACCATCTTCAAAGAGTATTTTCTCAACCCGAAAGCCACTGCGAAAGTACTGGAAGCCGATGGCTGGCTACATACCGGCGATACCGGATACCGCGACGAAGAGGGCTTTTTTTATTTCGTCGATCGCCGCTGCAATATGATCAAACGCGGTGGCGAGAATGTCTCCTGCGTGGAGCTGGAAAATATTATCGCCGCGCACCCGAAAATTCAGGACATCGTGGTTGTGGGTATTAAAGATTCGATTCGCGATGAAGCCATCAAAGCATTTGTGGTGCTGAATGAAGGTGAAACATTGAGCGAAGAGGAATTTTTCCGCTTCTGCGAACAAAATATGGCGAAATTTAAAGTGCCCTCTTATCTGGAGATCAGAAAAGATCTGCCACGTAATTGCTCGGGGAAAATAATTAGAAAGAATCTGAAATAAATGAAACGGCAGGGAACTACCCTGCCAGCTAATAATCACGCTCTAAAACAATATGCATTTTTTGCAGGGATGTTGTCGTCCCTGAAAAAGCAAAAATGGAGAAAAGGAATGAGTGAATCATTACATCTGACCCGCAATGGATCAATTCTGGAAATTACCCTTGATCGTCCAAAAGCGAATGCTATTGATGCAAAAACCAGCTTTGAAATGGGCGAAGTATTTCTAAATTTCCGTGACGATCCGCAATTACGTGTCGCCATTATTACCGGTGCCGGAGAGAAGTTCTTTTCCGCGGGCTGGGATTTAAAAGCGGCAGCAGAAGGCGAAGCACCGGATGCTGACTTTGGCCCGGGTGGATTTGCGGGATTAACCGAAATTTTCAATCTCGACAAACCGGTTATCGCAGCTGTGAACGGCTATGCCTTTGGCGGCGGCTTTGAACTGGCGCTGGCGGCAGATTTTATTGTCTGTGCCGATAACGCCAGCTTCGCCCTGCCGGAAGCCAAACTGGGCATCGTTCCTGACAGCGGCGGCGTGCTGCGTCTGCCGAAGATCCTGCCGCCTGCCATCGTCAATGAAATGGTGATGACCGGCAGAAGAATGGGCGCAGAAGAGGCGCTGCGTTGGGGGGTAGTCAACCGCGTAGTTAGCCAGGCGGAACTGATGGATAACGCCCGCGAACTGGCGCAGCAGCTGGTTAACAGCGCTCCGCTGGCGATTGCGGCGCTGAAAGAGATCTACCGCACCACCAGCGAAATGCCGGTAGAAGAAGCGTATCGCTATATTCGCAGCGGCGTGTTGAAACACTATCCGTCGGTTCTGCATTCGGAAGATGCCATTGAAGGACCGCTGGCGTTTGCCGAGAAGCGCGATCCGGTGTGGAAAGGACGTTAACAACCGTGAGCTATTACGCCTTTGAGGGGTTAATTCCGATTGTTCACCCGACGGCGTTTGTCCATCCCAGTGCAGTCTTGATTGGCGATGTGATTGTGGGAGCCGGTGTCTACATCGGCCCACTCGCCTCACTGCGTGGTGACTACGGGCGGTTGATCGTGCAAGCGGGAGCCAATATTCAGGATGGCTGCATTATGCATGGCTACTGCGACACTGACACCATCGTTGGGGAAAACGGCCATATCGGGCACGGAGCGATCCTGCATGGTTGTGTGATTGGTCGCGATGCATTGGTCGGGATGAACAGCGTGATTATGGATGGCGCGGTCATTGGCGAAGAGAGCATTGTTGCCGCCATGAGCTTTGTCAAAGTGGGCTTTCGCGGCGAGAAACGCCAGTTGTTGATGGGTACGCCAGCCCGCGCTGTACGCAGCGTGAGTGACGACGAGTTACACTGGAAACGGTTGAATACCAAAGAGTATCAGGATCTTGTCGGGCGCTGTCATGCATCGTTACATGAAACGCAGCCACTGAGGCAAATGGAGGAAAATCGCCCCCGTTTGCAGGGGACGACGGATGTGATGCCGAAACGGTGATCTTTCCGGATGCGGCGTAAACGCCTTATCCGACCTGGCTGGAAAGCAATCGTAGGCCGGATAAGATGCGCCAGCATCGCATCCGGCGATCAGGTCGCACGGTATCAACGAAATGACATTAACGACGCATACTCTTTGACAACATCATCTGCCACTTCTGCTCGCGGTTAAGTTCCGTGAGCGGAACGGCAGGAATACGCGGCGTCTTTCTTACGCCGACTAATTTTTCCCGACTGTTATTGCGCAGGCGCGCGTAAATTTGCTCATCGATATCGACCACTTTAACCAGTCGCTGACACTGGCATCCCCGCCCTTCCAGCTTATTAGGGATCATCTTAACTTCGCAGCTTATTTCTGTGACTTCCGACAGAATATAAGTCAGGGTATTAACCGCCTTGCTGTGTTCAATATCGAAATGAATAGAGATCTCTCTTGCTATCACCCACCGATTTTCAGCCATCATCCATTCGGCGATTAACAAGTAGAGTGGTTTTTCAACATATCCTTCACACATACGAACTCCAGTTTCACAAATTAAAAGTCTGGCTATGACTCGTTTTGAAGCAATTAAACAAGGCCATATTAAAATTGTGGATATATCGATAGTATGCAACTTCACCGTCGATAAGTGTGAGCTAAATCCTGCTTATGTCATCAAAAATATCGATTCCCCAAAAGATTTACTTAATGGGCAAAAAAAACGGTCCTCATCAGAGAACCGTATTAGTTATTCGATCAAATTAGCGGATGAAAAATATCCGCCATGACACGCTATTATTTGATCTGCGCGTGCATTTCCTGCACCGAAATTACTTTTTCGGTCGCATCAGCATTCAGCGCCATCGCAGTAGCGAAACCACCGTTCAGAGTGGTGTCATAATGCACTTTATATTGCAGCGCACTGCGACGAATCACGCGGGAGTCTTCAATCGCGCGACGACCTGAGGTGGTGTTGATGATGTAGGTATATTCGCCATTCTTGATGCGGTCCTGAATGTGCGGACGGCCTTCATGCACCTTGTTTACCAGACGCGGATTGATACCCGCTTCGCCCAGCACAATCGCCGTGCCGTGGGTCGCATCCAGCTCGAAGCCCTGTTTCAGCAGTTTTGCCGCCAGGTCCACCACGCGTTCTTTGTCGCCTTCGCGCACGGAAAGCAGCGCACGACCGTGTTTCTTCATGGTGGAGTTGCTGCCCAGCTGCGCTTTGGCGAACGCTTCAGCGAAGGTGCGGCCCACGCCCATGACTTCCCCGGTAGAGCGCATTTCTGGCCCTAACAGCGGGTCAACGCCGGGGAATTTATTGAACGGCAGCACCACTTCTTTCACCGAGTAGTACGGAGGGATAACTTCTTTGGTTACGCCCTGCTCGGCCAGCGTTTTGCCTGCCATCACGCGCGCCGCCACTTTCGCCAGCGGTACGCCGGTGGCTTTGGAGACGAACGGAACGGTACGCGCCGCACGCGGGTTAACTTCAATCAGGTAGACTTCGTTGTTTTTAACCGCAAACTGCACGTTCATCAGGCCGCGCACCTGCAATTCGAAGGCCAGTTTCTGCACCTGCTGGCGCATCACATCCTGAATTTCCTGACTTAAGGTGTAGGCTGGCAGAGAACATGCGGAGTCACCGGAGTGCACGCCCGCCTGCTCGATGTGCTCCATGATGCCGCCAATCAGCACCATTTCGCCGTCGCAGATGGCATCCACGTCAACTTCTACTGCGTCATCAAGGAAATGATCCAGCAACACTGGCGCATCGTTAGACACGCTAACCGCCGTCTGGAAGTAGCGACGCAGGTCAGCTTCGTCATAGACGATTTCCATCGCCCGACCGCCGAGAACGTAAGACGGACGTACCACCAGCGGGTAGCCAATCTCTTTCGCCTTCTCTACCGCCATTTCAATAGCGGTAACGGTGGCGTTCGCCGGTTGTTTCAGTTTCAGACGGTCAACTGCATGCTGGAAGCGTTCACGGTCTTCCGCACGGTCGATAGCATCCGGGCTGGTGCCGATAACCGGTACGCCAGCGGCTTCCAGTGCGCGCGCCAGTTTCAGCGGGGTCTGGCCGCCGTACTGAACGATAACACCTTTCGGCTTCTCAATACGCACGATTTCCAGCACATCTTCCAGAGTTACCGGCTCGAAGTAGAGGCGATCGGAAGTGTCGTAGTCAGTGGAGACGGTTTCCGGGTTACAGTTAACCATAATGGTTTCGTAACCGTCTTCGCGCAGCGCCAGTGAGGCGTGTACGCAACAGTAGTCGAATTCGATACCCTGACCGATACGGTTCGGGCCGCCGCCGAGGACCATGATTTTGTCACGGTCAGATGGGTTGGATTCGCACTCTTCTTCATAAGTGGAGTACATATAAGCGGTGTCGGTAGCAAACTCTGCCGCACAGGTATCCACGCGCTTGTAAACCGGGTGCAGGTCATACTGGTCACGCAGCTTACGGATTTCTGCTTCACGCACGCCCGCGAGTTTTGCCAGACGCGCATCGGCAAAGCCTTTGCGTTTCAGCTGGCGCAGGAAGTCAGCGTTCAGGCCAGTGATGCCCACTTCCGCTACTTTCTCTTCCAGACGCACCAGTTCTTCAATTTGTACCAGGAACCAGCGGTCAATGTTGGTCAGGTTAAAGACGCCATCTACAGACAGGCCCGCACGGAAAGCATCGGCGATGTACCAGATACGCTCTGCGCCTGCATCTTTCAGTTCGCGGCGGATTTTGGTCAGCGCTTCCGGGTCATCGAGGCTGACTTTCGGGTCAAAGCCAGTCGCACCGACTTCCAGGCCGCGCAGCGCTTTTTGCAGGGATTCCTGCTGCGTGCGACCAATCGCCATCACTTCGCCAACCGATTTCATCTGAGTGGTCAGACGGTCGTTCGCCCCGGCGAATTTCTCGAAGTTGAAGCGAGGAATTTTGGTGACCACGTAGTCGATGGACGGCTCGAAGGAGGCCGGAGTACGCCCGCCGGTGATGTCGTTCATCAGTTCGTCGAGGGTGTAACCCACCGCCAGTTTCGCCGCCACTTTAGCAATCGGGAAGCCGGTCGCTTTCGACGCCAGCGCCGAAGAACGCGACACGCGCGGGTTCATTTCGATAACAATCAAGCGACCGTTTTTCGGGTTCACCGCAAACTGGACGTTAGAACCACCGGTTTCAACGCCGATTTCACGCAGCACCGCCATCGAGGCGTTACGCATGATTTGATATTCTTTGTCGGTCAGCGTTTGGGCTGGCGCGACAGTGATGGAGTCACCGGTGTGGATGCCCATCGCATCAAAGTTTTCGATAGAGCAGACGATGATGCAGTTGTCGTTTTTATCACGCACCACTTCCATCTCGTACTCTTTCCAGCCGATCAGCGACTCATCAATCAGCAGCTCTTTAGTCGGAGAGAGATCCAGACCGCGGGCGCAAATTTCTTCAAACTCTTCGCGGTTATAAGCGATACCGCCGCCGCTACCGCCCATGGTAAAGGATGGACGAATAATGCATGGGAAGCCCACGTCAGCGGCAACCGCCAGCGCTTCTTCCATCGTATGTGCGATACCGGAACGCGCAGTTTCCAGACCGATTTTCTTCATCGCTACGTCGAAACGGCGGCGGTCTTCGGCTTTATCAATCGCGTCGGCGGTGGCACCAATCATGGTGACGCCGAACTCTTCCAGCACGCCCTGACGTTCCAGCTCCAGCGCGCAGTTCAGCGCCGTCTGACCGCCCATCGTTGGCAGCACCGCGTCCGGGCGCTCTTTTTCAATAATCTTGCGTACCACTTCCCAGTGAATCGGCTCGATGTAGGTCGCATCAGCCATTTCCGGGTCGGTCATGATGGTCGCCGGGTTGGAGTTCACCAGAATGACGCGATAACCCTCTTCGCGCAGGGCTTTACATGCTTGCGCGCCAGAGTAGTCAAACTCACACGCCTGGCCGATAACAATCGGGCCCGCACCCAGAATCAGGATACTTTTTATATCTGTACGTTTTGGCATGGCTCTTTTACTCCTGATTACTTAGCGGTTTTACGGTACTGCTCAATTAACTCGATAAAGTGGTCGAACAACGGCGCGGCGTCGTGTGGACCAGGGCTGGCTTCAGGGTGCCCCTGGAAGCTGAACGCCGGTTTATCGGTGCGATGAATGCCCTGTAACGTACCGTCGAACAGGGATTTATGCGTGACACGCAGGTTTGCAGGTAATGTTGCTTCATCCACCGCAAAACCGTGGTTCTGGGCGGTGATCATCACCACGTTTTTCTCAACATCTTTAACCGGATGGTTGCCGCCGTGGTGACCAAATTTCATTTTGACAGTCTTCGCACCGCTCGCCAGCGCCAGCAGCTGATGACCGAGGCAGATGCCGAATACCGGAATATCGGTTTCGAGGAATTTCTGGATGGCGGTAATGGCGTAATCGCATGGGGCCGGGTCGCCAGGACCGTTGGAGAGGAAGATGCCGTCTGGATTCATTTTCAGCACGTCTTCCGCAGAAGTTTGCGCCGGAACGATGGTCAGGCGACAGCCTCTATCCACCAGCATCCGCAGGATGTTGCGCTTGGCACCAAAATCATAAGCCACGACGTGGAACGGCAGCTCGTCTTCTTTTTTCGCTTCTGGCAGGCCGCCGGTCAACGTCCAGCTCCCTTGTGTCCAGCTATAGGCTTCTGCGGTGGTCACTTCTTTTGCCAGATCCATGCCGTTCAGACCTGGGAACGCGCGGGCTTTTTCTAATGCCAGCGCCGCATCCGGGTTATCGCCTGCGATAATGCAGCCATTCTGTGCGCCTTTCTCGCGCAGTAAACGCGTCAGCTTACGGGTATCGATATCGGCAATCGCCACGATGTTATGGCGCTTCAGATAAGAAGAGAGGTCTTCGGTATTACGGAAGTTGCTGGCAATCAGCGGCAGGTCGCGAATCACCAGACCTTGTGCATGTACCTGAGAAGATTCTTCATCGGCGTCATTAGTGCCGACATTGCCAATATGGGGATAAGTAAGAGTAACGATTTGACGAGAATAGGAAGGATCAGTGAGGATTTCTTGATAACCGGTCATTGAAGTATTGAAAACGACTTCCCCAACCGCCGAACCTGTTGCCCCTATGGCCCGACCGTGAAACTGGGTTCCGTCTTCCAGAACCAATAGCGCTGACTTAATCAAAACACCCTCCAGAGAATATTCACTCACTTTATTTGCATATTAATTCACAATGATGACGTAAATCAATGCAAATCTGCTTACCGACGAATTTCTGGCAAACGGCGGCATTCTGGAGATATGGGCGCTAAAAGTCAACTTAATGGCGGGATTTTTTATATTATTTTGTGGCTCATGCATGTTTTACAGGCATTAAGCGACAAAAAGATCATATAACATGTTCTGGAAAACGCTTGCGCAGCAAGAAGATTGCATGAAATAAAAATGAGCAGAAAAAAGTGGACCAGATGGTCAAAATTTACATTAAAACAACAAAAACAGAAGACAAAACGTGTAATTTTTAGCACTTACATAAAATTTAAAAACATAATACCAAAAATAAAAGGGCTAAAAATTAAAGCCCTTTATAATCAATAAATTAAATGTGTTATTTTTGCATCATCATAAACATTTTGTGGTTACAATTTATTGAGATCAAGCACATCTCGCATATCAAAAAGACCACTTTCCTTACCACTCAACCACAAAGCCGATCTTACCGCACCGTTAGCAAATGTCATGCGGCTGGACGCCTTATGGGTGATCTCCAGACGCTCACCAATATCGGCAAACATCGCGGTATGTTCACCAACGATGTCACCTGCACGCACGGTGGCAAATCCAATGGTGCCAGGCACACGTTCACCGGTATGGCCTTCACGACTGTAGACCGCGCAATCTTTCAGATCTTTATCCAGAGCGTGGGCGATCGCCTCTCCCATTGCCAGTGCGGTACCTGACGGCGCATCAACTTTATGTCTATGATGTGCTTCAATAATTTCGATATCGGTGTAGTCCCCCATCACTTTGGCTGCTTTCTCCAGCAGCTTAAGCATGACGTTAACGCCAACGCTAAAATTGGCGGCAAAGACAATCGCAATATCGGCGGCGGCGTCACGAATCGCCTGTTTACCGGCTTCGTCAAACCCCGTAGTGCCGATCACCATCCCTTTGCCATGCTGGCGACAAAAAGCGAGATGCTTCAGCGTACCTTCCGGACGGGTAAAATCGATAAACACATCAAAATCATCTTTTATCGCATCAAGACTACTTTGCACAGTAACGCCTGTTTTCCCGGCTCCGGCCAGTTCGCCCGCATCGCTGCCCAGTAAAGAAGATCCTTCACGCTCCAGCGCCGCGCCAAGCTGCACGCCCTCTAATGCCAGCGCCGCCTGAATCAACTGGCGGCCCATACGCCCCCCGGCTCCCGCGATGGCAACGCGGATGTTTGCATCATGCATAGCTATTCTCTTTTGTTAATTTGCATAGACCGTTTTCAGAGTAACCAGCGCATCGCTACGCCGCCAGCCAAAAACGCTGATAATTAGAAATTAATGATAAACAGGGAGGGATATCAGTGAAAGGCATGAGTCGATGAATGACTGCATGCCGATAACATGTGACAGGTTACGGCACCAGGGCCAGCACCTCAGCCACCCACTGCTGGAAGCCTTTTACATCCAGATTCAATGCTACCTGTACATTGGCTGGTTTGCCCAGGCAACCGTCGATATCAACAACCGTCGTGCCTGAGGTAAATTCACCCTGAGTTTCTACCGCGACAAAACACGGCTTGAGGGTGAATAAGTCCGGGCGCACCAGCCAGGCAATGGCGCAGAGATCGTGCATTCGCAGTCCACTTTGCATACTGCCGCTACGGTAGTGGCTAAACAGGGCGTGTAGCATTTTTCCGGTACGATTCAACTCCGGCAAAGTAGCGAGATAGTCAGGGGTTAATATTGCCTGATTGGTGACATCCAGACCACACATGACGATTTCGATGCCGCTACGGAAGACACAGGCTGCCGCTTCTGGATCGGCAGCGATATTAAACTCGGCGTTTGGTGTGCAGTTGCCGCGACCAGCAGAACCGCCCATGATCACCAGACGGCGAATATGCGGTTTGCATTCCGGGCATTGTGAAAGTAACAGCGCAATATTGGTTAACGGGCCGATGGCCACCAGGGTAACAGGCTCAGGCGCACGCATCAGGGCATCACGAATCGCCAGAAACGCTGGTATCCCGAGTGGCTTTCGGTTGTGCTCAACAAAGTCGTAGCCAGCCATTCCCGATTCGCCGTGCACAGATGCCGCATCACGCGGTGCGCGTACCAGCGGCACAGCGGCTCCCTGAGCGAGCGGAATCTCCGCATTCCAGAAATGCAGCAGTTGCAGGGCGTTGCGGGTGGTTTTCTCAACCGAGACATTACCCGCGACGGTGGTCATCAGTTGCAGGTCGAGTTCGGGGGCAAAAATCGCGGCAGCAATGGCGACGGCATCGTCAATGCCGGGGTCAGTATCGAGGAAGATAGGTAAATGCATGTTTTCTCCATAAAAAATGCCGGTAACAAGACCGGCATTTTCGCATAACTTAGGCTGCTAATGACTTAATCGACTTCACGAATATCGACACGCAGCTCTTTCGGCACTTCGAAAACAATGTTTTCTTCACGGCCTTCCAGCGGAATGGCTTCACCACCACCCAGCTGCTGCAAACGTGCCACCACATTCTGCACCAGAATATCCGGAGCCGATGCGCCCGCAGTCACGCCGACGCATTTAACCTCTTTCACCCACTCTTCCTGGATATCTTTCGCATCGTCAATCAAAAACGCGCGTTTGCCCATCCGCTGGGCCAGCTCCGCCAGACGGTTGGAGTTGGAGGAGTTTTTCGAACCGACCACCAGCACAACTTCCGCCTGTTCTGCCAGGGCGCGTACCGCTTCCTGACGGTTAGTCGTGGCGTAGCAGATGTCATCTTTGCGCGGACCGACAATTTTCGGGAAGCGTTTACGCAGCGCGTCGATCACATCAGACGTGTCATCCACCGACAGAGTGGTTTGGGTCATAAAGGAGAGCTTCTCTTCGTTTTTGACCGTCAGTTTCCACACATCGTCTGGCGATTCGACCAGATACATTCCCCCTTCCGGGTTACTGTACTGGCCCATCGTACCTTCCACTTCCGGGTGCCCGGCGTGGCCGATGAGAATAGATTCTTCGCCACGGCGACTGGCGCGGGCGACTTCCATATGCACTTTGGTCACCAGCGGGCAGGTGGCGTCGAATACCGTTAAATCACGGCTTTTCGCTTCGTTACGTACCGCCTGAGAAACACCGTGTGCGGAGAAAATCAGGATCGCGCCGTCCGGTACTTCGCTAATCTGCTCAATAAAGATAGCCCCACGCTCGCGCAGGCTATCGACCACGTAGCGGTTATGCACCACTTCGTGACGGACATATATCGGTGCGCCGTAAATGGCCAGCGCGTTTTCAACAATGCTGATAGCGCGGTCTACCCCGGCACAAAAACCACGCGGGTTGGCCAACAGGATCTGCATGTTACGCCTCCAGTGCCGGATCGATTTCCAGCACTTCAATATCAAAATGAACGGTCTGCCCGGCCAGCGGATGGTTGAAATCAACGGTAATGGAGTCGCCGTTAATTTCGCGGATCACACCTGGCATCTCACTGCCATCCATTGCGGTAAAAAGCATGATTGCGCCAATTTCTGGCTCGCCTGCATCCATAAATTCACGGCGGGAGAAGTACTGAATCAGATCCGGTGACGGCACGCCAAACGCCGCATCTGGCTCCAGCGAGAAGGTGGTTTTATCGCCCACTTTCAGCCCCAGCAAGTGTTGCTCCAGCCCTTCAGAAAGAGAAGCATCACCCAGGCGGAACAGCGCCGGTTTACCGTTGTTGCGGGTAGACTCGGCGGTGGTGCCATCGTCGAGTTTTAGCGTGAAGTGCACCAGGACGGCGCTATTGCTCTGTACAGATTCAGACATGCAGGTTTGCTCTTATATTTTGAGGATTTTTGCCGGATGCGGCCTACGATTTCGCAGCAATCTGTAGGCTGCATCCGGCAGGGTTTATTATTGTTTTTTCGCTTTAGAAGGTAAAAAACCTTCCAGCACAATCAGTGCCGCACCGACACAGATGGCAGTATCGGCAAGGTTGAAGGTGGCGAAGTGCCAGTCGCCGACGTAGAAGTCGATCATATCGACAACGAAGCCGTGCCACAGGCGGTCGAACAGGTTGCCCAGCGCGCCGCCAATAATCAGCGCGTAAGCGATATTGTTTAGCTTCTGCGTGGCCTTCGAGCGATACATCATCACTGCCAGGATCACGCTAATACCAATCGCAATACCGGCAAAGAACCAACGCTGCCAGCCGCCGCTATCGGCAAGGAAACTAAACGCCGCGCCATAGTTACGCGCATAATGCAGATTAAGCGACGGGAACAGCGGGACCGTATCCCCCAGAGCAAAGTTCTGGAGGATCAGGTACTTGCTGCCCAGATCGATAATCAGCACGACTACCACCAGCCACAGCCAGCGTAGCCCTGTTGAACAGATCGATTGGCTCATCAGGCAAACTTACGTTTTTCACCGTCACCGGCGACGTTGCTGACACAGCGGCCGCAGATTTCTGCGTGTTCCGCCACCTTGCCGACATCCTGGGTGTAGTGCCAGCAGCGTGGGCACTTCTCACCTTCGGCTTTACTCAACGCGACTTTCAGCCCTTTGAGTACCTCGCTCTGCTGAGCATCAGCAGGTGCATCGTTATAGTCTGCAACGGTAGCGCCGGAGGTCAACAGGACAAATCGTAATTCATCGCCCAGCGCGGTCAATTTCGCCGCCAGTTCCGGTTCTGCATACAAGGTTACTGCCGCTTCCAGCGAGCCGCCCACTTTCTTGTCGGCACGCGCTTGCTCAATGACTTTGTTCACTTCGCCACGCACTTTCAACAGCTCGTCCCAGAACGCATCGTTCATTGCTTCACTGTCTGCCAGACCAAACAGGCCTTCGTACCACTCACCGGTGAAGACGTATTTTTCACGTTCGCCCGGCAGGTAGCCCCACACTTCATCAGCGGTGAAGGAGAGGATTGGTGCCATCCAGCGCACCAGCGCTTCTGCGATATGATACAGCGCAGTCTGGCAGCTACGACGCGCCACGCTGTCCGCTTTGGCGGTGTACTGACGGTCTTTGATGATGTCGAGGTAGAAGGAACCCATCTCAACGGAGCAGAAGCGCATCAGACGCTGTACCACTTCGTGGAAATCGTATGCTTCGTATGCCTTGAGGATGTCTTCCTGTGCCGCTTTCGCACAACCTACGGCCCAGCGATCCAGTACCACCATCTCTTCCGGTTTCACCATATCTTTTGCCGGATCAAAACCGTTCAGGTTTGCCAGCAGGAAGCGCGCGGTGTTACGGATACGACGATAGCTGTCGGCAGCACGCTTCAGGATCTCGTCAGAAACAGCCATTTCGCCGGTGTAGTCGGTTGATGCCACCCACAGACGCAGAATATCCGCGCCCAGTTTGTTCATCACATCCTGCGGCGAAACGGTGTTGCCGATGGATTTAGACATCTTGCGGCCCTGACCATCCACGGTAAAGCCGTGGGTCAGTACCTGACGATACGGTGCTTTGCCCTTCATCGCGGTAGAGATCATCAGAGAGGACATGAACCAGCCACGGTGCTGGTCTGAACCTTCCAGATACATGTCCGCAGCGTGACCGGCAAATTCCGGACGCACGTCAACAACGGAAGAGTGGGTAGATCCGGAGTCAAACCATACGTCGAGAGTATCCGGCACTTTCACGTACTGATCAGCTTCATCGCCGAGGATCTCTTTCGCATCGAGATCCCACCACGCCTGGATGCCGTCAACTTCCACGCGTTTAGCCACTTCTTCCATCAGTTCGAGGGTACGCGGATGCAGCTCTTCCGTGTCTTTATGCACGAACAGTGACATCGGTACGCCCCAGGTGCGCTGACGGGAGATACACCAGTCAGGACGGTTAGCAACCATCGACTCGATACGCGCCTGGCCCCAGTCCGGGATCCACTGCACGCCTTTGATCTCTTTCAGTGACTGCGCACGCAGACCTTTCTGATCCATGCTGACGAACCACTGCGGCGTCGCGCGGAAGATGATCGGCGTTTTGTGACGCCAGCAGCACGGATAGCTGTGCTGCATTTTCTCAACGTGCAGCAGCGCGCCTTTTTCCTGCAGCAGCGCAACGACAATGTCGTTCGCTTTGAAGACGTTCACGCCATCCAGCGTCGGGTAAGTGCCCGGCAGATAAGTACCGTCCGGGCCAACCGGGTTAGCGGTTTCCAGGCCGTATTTCTGACCGATCACATAGTCGTCCGGGCCGTGGCCAGGCGCGGTGTGAACGGCACCGGTACCGGCATCCAGGGTAACGTGATCGCCGAGGATTGCCGGAACGTCGAAGCCCATAAACGGATGGGTAAAGCGCAGCAGCTCAAGCTCCGCACCTTTTACCGTGCCGAGAATGGTGTAATCGGTCACGCCGATACGCTGCATTACGCTTTCAACCAGATCTTTCGCCAGAATCACGGCCTGACCGTCGATCTGCACCAGCGCATAGTCGAAATCAGGTGCAATAGAGATTGCGCGGTTCGCAGGCAGAGTCCACGGCGTGGTGGTCCAGATCACCAGCGAGATTGGGCCGTTAACGTTGCTTACGGCAAATTTTGCTTTCAGTGCATCCTGATCGACCGCCTGGAAAGCAACGTCAATGGACGGAGAAGTTTTGTCGTAATACTCAACTTCCGCTTCCGCCAGCGCAGAACGGCAGTCAACGCACCAGTGTACCGGCTTCGCGCCTTTGTGCAGGTGACCGTTGCCGATGATTTTGCCCAGCGCGCGGATGATATTAGCTTCAGTTTTGAAGTCCATGGTCAGGTACGGGTGCGACCAGTCGCCCAGCACGCCCAGACGGATAAAGTCTTTACGCTGACCGTCAACCTGGGTCGCCGCGTATTCGCGGCACTTGGCGCGGAACTCAGCGGCGGTGAATTTCTCCCCCGGCTTACCGTATTCTTGCTCTACTTTCAGTTCGATTGGCAGACCATGACAGTCCCAGCCAGGCACATACGGCGAGTCATAACCGGAAAGCCCTTTGGACTTCACGATAATGTCTTTCAGAATCTTGTTAACCGAGTGACCAATATGAATGCTGCCATTCGCATAAGGAGGGCCATCATGCAGAATGAAGGTTTTTTTGCCTTTTTTAGCCGCACGGATGATGCCGTACAGATCATCATCAGTCCAACGCGCCAGCATTCCCGGTTCGCGCTTGGCGAGATCGCCACGCATCGGGAACCCTGTTTCCGGCAAATTCAGGGTTGATTTATAGTCACTCATCAGATTCTCGGTTCCGTATTTCGGTTTGATTACATAACAGGCTTAAGCCGGTTTTGTTAGCCCAAAAAATTCGCGGGCGGTTAATTCATCACGCGCAATCTGCGCTTTCAGTTCGTCCAGCGACGCAAATCGCTGCTCATTGCGTATTTTTTTACGCAGCACTACTTGTATATGGCGACCATAAAGGTCCATTGCAACATCTAACAAATGCACTTCCAGCTGCTGGCGAATACCGGCAACCGTTGGGCGTGTTCCGATGTTTGCCACGCCGGGTAACGGCTTTTCACCGAGGCCCAGCACTTCTACCGCATAAACCCCTTTCACCGGGGAAACCTGACGGCGTAGCGGTACATTCGCCGTCGGGAAACCTATAGTGCGCCCTAATTCATCACCGTGGACTACACGCCCGGAGATGGCAAACGGGTGCCCCAGTAAACTTTCTGCCAGAGCCAGATTGTCATCCGCAAGGGCCTGACGCACGGCGGTGCTGCTGATACGCACGCCACCTTCGCAAAAAGTTTGCGTACTGGTGATATCGAAGCCGTATTCCATGCCAGCTTTCTGTAATAACAAGAAATCGCCTTCACGACCAGCGCCAAAGCGGAAATCATCCCCTACAGCAAGAAATTTTACGCGCAAATGCTTCACCAGAAGATCGCTGATGAAATTTTGCGCGGTTAACGCCGCGAAACGCCTGTCGAAACGTACGCACAGCACGTAATCAACGCCACACTCTGCAAGGTAACGTAGTTTTTCCCGCAGCCGGGTCAGTCGTGCCGGGGCTTTATCGGTTGCAAACAGTTCCAGTGGTTGAGGTTCAAAAAGCATCACCATCACCGGTAAGTTGCGCTTGCGCCCTTCTTCCTGCAAGCCCTGTAACAGCGCGCGATGACCGCGATGCACGCCGTCGAAATTACCAATAGTCAGCACACACCCTTCTTGCGGGGCCTGGCTGAGATTATGTATGCCGCGTATCAGCTTCATGTCTGGCTCAAAACAGTGAAAATCGTCCGAGTATACCTTGTACAGCGGTCAAGGTTAACCGGCGATTGAGTACCGAAATCAGAAAGAAGTGGCTTTTCATTGCCATGGCGCAAATCACGGGAAGAAACTGACCACCTGCTGCAATTTTTATCGCGGAAAAGCTGTATTCACACCCCGCAAGCTGGTAGAATCCTGCGCCATCACTACGTAACGAGTGCCGGCACATTAACGGCGCTTATTTGCACAAATCCATTGACAAAAGAAGGCTAAAAGGGCATATTCCTCGGCCTTTGAATTGTCCATATAGAACACATTTGGGAGTTGGACCTTGGCTAATATCAAATCAGCTAAGAAGCGCGCCATTCAGTCTGAAAAGGCTCGTAAGCACAACGCAAGCCGTCGCTCTATGATGCGTACTTTCATCAAGAAAGTATACGCAGCTATCGAAGCTGGCGACAAAGCTGCTGCACAGAAAGCATTTAACGAAATGCAACCGATCGTGGACCGTCAGGCTGCTAAAGGTCTGATCCACAAAAACAAAGCTGCACGTCATAAGGCTAACCTGACTGCACAGATCAACAAGCTGGCTTAATCGCCAATTTGCTGAAGCTTTGTGAAAAAGCCCGCGCAAGCGGGTTTTTTTATGCCTGCTGCTTTGTGATGTGTGAGAAAACACACTGCCGGTTGCCAGATAGTCAAAAGATGCTGGTTCTTGCAGACATGCAGTTACACTCTCTGAACTCTTCGTGACTTAAAAATCGTAGAATCATCGGTTGATACATTCTGAATAAGAATATCTACTCAATCTTCAGACTCCCCCTACACAGAATGTGGAGATTGTGATACACATTGAGGTATTAAACTTAAGATCACTCTATTTTTGAATTAAATTCCTATACACTTTAACCATTCATAAATATCTCCTTATTAGACCTTGTAAATTATTAACAGCAATCAACACAGGTTATCTACCTATTTATATAGTACTTCTTAAAATTAATGAGCGATTTTTGATAGTAGTCACATTCACTCATAAGTTAAATTAATAAAAATTCATCAACTTCAAGGACTGATAATGACAGATGGTATCTCAACTTCGCCACATTGTCTTTATAAATCAAATATAGCAGATGATGTAATAATAAATAAAACAAGACAAAATGAGTTAGTAAAAGTGTTTTGCGAGTATAAAACAGAGTTCTTAATTTTGTTTGATGACTTTTTTAGAAGCCAGGATTTGCCTAAACCATCTCCAGTCCTTCATCATTTTTTTCAATACACTCATCTAAGAGATGCGCATTTTTATAGATGTAAACTCATAGAACATACAGTTCAATTTTCTTTTTTTAAACACAAAGAAATCACATTACTTAGATTGGATGTTTTTGATGACAGAACAAGCGAATGTCTTTCTGAAGAAATTAAAACATATCAAGAATGCTATGAAAAATTCATTAAGTTTTTAAAAGCAAATTTCAACCAGGAAACATACCCGCAGCTATATATTCCTGAGATATTTTATGACGCCTGCAAAAATCTCCAGTCATTTTTTTATCATCAGGAGAAGTCACAAAACGCTAAATACAGTGCAATAGACAAGAAAAAAAGTTATTTTAATAAGGAAATCAAAAATCTAATTAAAAAGAATATTTATCCTGAGCTATACAATGAACAATGCTTGAAAATCCCCGCCTCATCGACAGATGATAACCAGGAAATAACATGGCGGAATTTTAAAACTAGCAATGCGGCATATTCACAACTATGTGAAAAATCAGCTTTATTTAAAAGCACATCCAGTCGATTAATAGAAAAATCAGCTTACTGCTCAACTGAAAACACGATGACCAATAAATTTGATGTTGTCTTTTCTTACTGCGGAGATAACGTAAAGGAATTTATACTTTTATTACCCTATAATAAATCACTGGAGATGTATGAACTTAACGATAAAAAGATCCAGTATTTGACTGCCCCTAATATCAATATACATAAAATGTCGCTATCAAATATAACAATAGAAAAGAGCAACCTTTCATATGGGTATTATTTTGGTTGTATATTATCCAATATATCATGTTTTGAAAGCGACTTATCAAATACCATCTTTTCAAATGGAGAAATTAATAATCTATTCATTAAAAAAAGCAACATATTTGGAGCATCATTCACTAATACCAGAATAAAAAATTTGCTCTGTGAAGATATTATGCCTGGTCGATGGACCACTCAACTTGTCAATAAGCACCTGGGTTACAGATACACAGGAGTATTCAAAACCCTGGCAAGTATTGATGACAAACCGTCCCGTTTCGAAATTTTGATACCATTGATACAAACTTTAGTTCGCGACAATGTAAAGCTAAATAATGATGTGTATAAAGAACTGAAAAAGTTTATGCACGATTACGACAAAACATCCCCAGAAATGAGAAAATACCTTAAAAGCATCAACGAGTGTATGTTCCTTATGAAAAACATAGCTCATCACAATTAAAACACCCCAAAAAAGAAGTAATTTCAGAATGAAATTATCTGTGATGATTATTAATTCACTGCAGAGAAATAAAAAATAATCTGAAGCATGCTCTGAAACATCCTACTCTGTCATTCTAATGATGGAAACTTGCTCTTATTATAAAGAAGGGAACAATTAAGAATATTAAATTTTCAAACTTTCATCAACTTCACATCAAGAAATTAAAAAACTTAAACATTAATCTAAATAATAACAACCTGATCACATAATCGGGTTTGACAACGAGTGACCTTCCATACCAGTTAATTAAGGATGATTTATGAAAAAGTATATTATTCCCTTCGTTGCGACAACGTTGATGTTTAGCGCAACAACCTTCGCCAAGGATGTCGATCAAGGAACACTAACCATTAGAGGAGAAGTTGTTGATACAACGTGTTACTTTGTTAATGGTGATTCGACAACAGATATCGTTGTCGAAGATGTTGTAACCAGTGCAATGAATCAACTTATCAATAATGAAATCTACACTTTAAAAACCGGTTCAACCTCTCATGACTTAGAAATTCAGTGTGACGGCAATACAGCCCCAAGTATCGAAGTGCTAGCATCAGAGTTTGATGCTAATAACTTTACGCTGAATAAAGGAACTGCTGAGAACATTGGCTTTGCCATTTTCCTCGATGATGGGACTTTGACCAGAATGAGACCGGGGTTAAAAACACCGCTGAAAGATAATGGCTCTGGTCAATATGTTCTTAATTTAAGTGCACAATATGCCCGCACAAGTGGCAATCCTGTTACAAAAGGCTCTGTAGAGTCAACCGTAACGATTAAAATCAGTGCAGATTAACGTTTTTTGCCGGTAGCTCTGCTACCGGTATTATTTACGGAGTGGTTACGTGAGAATAATAACAGCATTACTGATGTCATTTTTTATTTTACCTGTTCATGCCGGTGTGGTCATCTATGGTACGCGCATTATTTATCCGGAAAAAAACAGAGAAGTTCTCGTACAGTTAATGAATCAAAGTAAAAATGCCTCTTTAATTCAGGCATGGATCGATGATGGGAACACAACTATCGCGCCAGAAAAAATTCAGGTCCCATTTATTCTCACACCACCAGTAAGTCGTGTAGCAGGCGGTTCTGGCCAACAACTTAAAATAAGAAAAATGCCAAATAATTTGCCTCACAATAAAGAAAGTTTATTTTATCTAAATGTTTTGGATATCCCTCCAAACAACCCACAAAATGCAGGAAAGAACAAAATTAAACTTGCATTGCAAAACCGTATAAAGTTACTTTGGCGTCCAAGCGGAATAGCTCCGGTAGATAAAAAAAGCCTTTCTCAATTAAATATCAAAAAGAAAAACAACGCCATCTCAATAAACAATGAAACAGCCAACTGGATAACAGTTACAACTATCAAAGCACAAAACGTGAAAGTTAATAATGAAAGTATCCTACTGCCTCCATTTTCGAATAACGACATTACATTAAAAAATAACAACGCCTCAGAATATGAACTAACGGTAGTTGATGATTACGGGAATAACATCCATAGTAAAATCGCCGCACGATAACAGGAAAAAGTCATGTTAAGGACGACACGATGGGTCGCTGCTATTATTTTTTTGTATTCTTTTCCGGGTTATGCTGAAGAAACTTTTGATACACACTTTATGATCGGCGGCATGAGAGGAGAAAAAGTTTCCGAATATCGCTTCGATAATAAACAACCTCTTCCGGGAAACTACGAACTTGATGTTTATGTAAACCACCAGTGGCGTGGGAAACAAGATATCACGATCCCAGAGTCACCAGCCAAACCATGTCTGCCTAAGGTGCTACTAACCACACTGGGGGTAAAGACCGATAATCTCAATACAGAAGATAATTGTATTTTACTGGATGAAGCGGTTCATGGTGGACAATATCAGTGGGATATCAGTGAACACCGACTAAATTTAACGATCCCACAGGCGTATATCAATGAACTTGAAAGAGGTTACGTTCCCCCGGAAAGTTGGGATCGCGGCATTGATGCTTTTTATACCTCCTATAATTTAAGTCAGTATCGCTCTTATGACAGCAATAATAACAGTAATACAGCCAGTTATGGTCGTTTTAACAGCGGATTAAATTTATTTAGTTGGCAATTACACTCTGATGCCAGCTATAGCAAGCCTGATGATATGAAAGGCACATGGCAAAGTAATACTCTTTACCTGGAACGTGGCTGGTCGCAAATATTAAGCACAGTTCAGATAGGAGAAAATTACACATCCTCACTCATATTCGACTCTCTGCGATTTAGCGGAATACGCTTATTTCGCGATATGCAAATGCTACCTGATTCTATGCAGAGCTTTACACCTTTAGTACAAGGTGTTGCGCAAAGTATTGCCTTGATAACGGTTTCGCAAAATGGCTATACCATTTACCAAAAAGAGGTTCCCCCAGGACCATTTACTATCGCAGATTTGCAACTTTCGGGCAGCGGCTCTGATCTCGATGTCAGCATTAAGGAAGCAGATGGTAGTGTTCGTTCCTTTTTGGTGCCCTACTCTTCCGTGCCCAATATGCTGCAACCTGGTGTTTCAAATTTCGATTTTATCGCCGGACGCAGTAAGATATATGGTGTAAAGAATCAGGAGGACTTTCTCGAGGCAAATTATATATATGGCCTCAACAATCTTTTGACACTTTATGGCGGTACGATTTTATCCGATAACTATAATGCTATAACTCTGGGAAATGGTTGGAATACACCGCTGGGTGCCATCTCTTTTGACGCTACCCGATCGAGTAGTAAGTTAAATAATGATATAACACACGAAGGTACGAGCTATCAGGTCGCCTATAATAAATATCTAGTGCAAACGGCTACTCGCTTTAGCGTGGCCGCCTGGCGTTATGCTTCGCAGGATTACAGGACATTCAGCGACCATCTTTACGAAAATGATAAACACAATCATCAGAGTGAATATGATGATTTTTATGATATTGGCAGAAAAAATAGCCTTTCTGCCAATATTATGCAACCTTTATCCAATAATCTGGGAAATGTATCATTAAGTGCGCTTTGGCGGAATTACTGGGGGCGAAGTGGAAATGCTAAAGATTACCAATTCAGTTATTCCAATAGCTGGCAACGCATTAGTTATACTTTCTCTGCCAGCCAATCCTATGATGAAAACGACAAAGAAGAGGAGCGTTTTAATCTGTTTATCTCCATTCCTTTCTACTGGGGGGATGATATTGCCAAAACACGTCACCAAATTAACTTATCGAATTCGACCTCATTTTCCAAAGATGGCTATTCCTCCAACAATACTGGAATTACTGGCATAGCCGGTGAACATGATCAGTTAAATTATGGTATATATGTTAATCAGCAACAACAAAATAATGATACCTCGCTTGGTACGAATTTAAGCTGGAGAACTCCCATCGCCACAATAGATGGCAGCTATAGCCATTCTAAAAACGCCTGGCAAAGTGGTGGAAGTATTAGTAGTGGATTAGTTGTCTGGCCCGGTGGTTTTAATATAACTAACCAGTTATCCGATACATTTGCAATTCTGGATGCGCCTGGGTTAGAAGGCGCGCATATTAATGGACAAAAATACAACCGAACAAACAGCAAAGGCCAGGTTGTTTACGACCTGATTATACCTCATCGTGAAAACCATCTGGTGCTTGATATAGCAAACAGTGAAAGTGAAACAGAATTGCAGGGCAATCGTCAAATTATTGCGCCTTACCGTGGAGCAGTTTCTTATGTGCAGTTTACAACTGACCAACGTAAGCCCTGGTATATACAGGCACTGCGTCCCGATGGTTCGCCATTAACCTTTGGCTATGACGTACTGGATCTCCAGGAAAACAATATTGGAGTCGTTGGCCAGGGTAGTCGCCTTTTTATTCGCGTAGATGAAATTCCCACTGGCATAAAAGTTGCTCTCAATGATGAACAGAACTTATTCTGTACTATTACTTTTCAACACGTTATCGATGAAAACAAAACATATATATGCCAGTAAAAGGAGTTTACTATGAAGTGGCTTTTATTAATCACCTTGAGTCTATATTCTTTTATTGTGCAAAGTGCTCCCTGTGCAGTGACCAATGTCGGTGAACAACGTGGAACATATATACTCAAGCCACTGAGTATGAAAGGTAATCTAACCACCGAAAAAATTGAAAACACCGGGAATATCATTGAGTGTGCAGACTTGCAAGAGACGACCAACGCCATTAAAGTTCATTTTTTAACACAGAACGCTTTAAGGTTTAAAGTCGGAAGCCGTCATTACATTATTAATTTCCCCTTTGAATCTGACGGTAAAAAAATAGAGCTTCCAGGGAAGTTATCTTATAATTTAGAAGAAATGCTATCTGCGATAAATTTCACCATTCCATATTCTATCGCATCTGTATCAGATAGTTCTAACACCGCAGACATTTTTCCAGGAACTCCTTTTCCTTTGTTGTTCGAAATTGAAGTGAGTTCATGCACAGGGAATAATACTAATTGTAATAGCGTCCGCTTTAATTTTAATTTAAATACTATTTTACAGGTAAATTTAATGACCTGTGGTTTTGAAGATCAATCCATCGACACTGGACGATTTGTACTGTCTCGTATCAATAATGAAAATTATCAGTTTCATCATATAAGATTTGACTGTATCCAAGGTGAGCAAGGTGAATTAGTTTTTGAACCCAGTGATGTTGAATATTACTTTGAGCCAGTGACGATACAGGATTCAGGAACCAGCATATTAAAAAATGAGTTAGAAAACAGTGAGGACGGTGCGGGTCAAATAGGCTTTCAACTCTCCAATGATGGTACGCATGAAATCCAGTATGGTAAAAGCAATTACTACTCTTTTCAGCATCCCCATGAAGGAAGTAATCAGATTCCTCTATTTATTCGCCCGCGTACATATGGAAATAATGTCTCAAGCGGGCAAATAATGAGCCGAGTCAAAATCGTGGTAATGTACAACTAATCTATCTCCCCCACCTTAACTTTGGGGGAGCTGCCGATTAACGTGCCGCTGGGCTAAAAAGCGCAGAATAATCCGTATTGCAGATTCGCTGTACCGCCGGGTGCTGAATCATCCGCTCAGCAAAAATAGCATGGTACTCTTCCATCACATTTTCGACGCGACCAATTTCTACGACAGTTTTATCGGCATAAAAGTCATATGCATAAAGCGTTGGGGCAACGAAGATTGCATTGTGCATCGCACCAAAAGCTTTCATCAACGCGGCATCATCAAACTCGCCGAGGATTTCTACGTTTAATCCCTGGGAGTTAAACCAGTTAAGCAATTTGCGCCCTAACATTGAACGTCGCCCAGGAATCAAAAGCCGCCGTTCTTCCAGACAAGCCGGGAACGGTTTTTCCGGTGGTGGATTTGTACACCAGAAACTCACGCCACATTCGCCAATTCTCACGGAGAACAGGCCTTCCTGCTGCGTAGAATCTATCGGACAGTCAGAAATGATCATATCCAGTTTATGCTGACTTAATTGCTCCAGCAGCATTTCGTGGGTGGATTCGAAGCAGCGAAGATGAATGGGCTCGCCTTCTACCACTGCGGCGTTAAGTACGCTACTGACCAGGCGTTTGGAAAGTGCATCAGCCACGCCAACGTCAAACAATAAATTGGATTCTTTGCGATAGTTCACGATATCCAGCATTTCCTGGCTTAAGGTGAACATTTTATCGGCATAGCGATAGACCAGCTCTCCCAGCTCGCTGGGTTCGAGACCACGTCCCTTGCGCTTAAATAATTTGCCTTGCAGGCGCTCTTCCAGCGCCCGAATCTGTCCGGTAATGGTTTGTGGTGTCAAATAAAGCGCCTCCGCTGCGCCAACCACGGAACCTTCTTTATAGACATGCCAGAAGTAATACAAGTGGTTGTAATTGATATGAGACATGCTCATTTCTCTCCCTGATAACAATGAAAAGGGAGCCGTTTATGGCTCCCCGGTAAACCGTCCTGTCAAACTGATGGACGCAAACGAACGCGTAACCAGCTGTATCCAATTACCGCCGAAGAGATAGAACCGACCAGGATACCGAGTTTCGCCCAGTTAATCAGTTCTGGATCTACGCTACCAAAGGCCAGGCTGGCAATAAAGATAGACATAGTAAAACCGATACCGCACAGGATCCCCACCGCCATAATTTGCTGATAAGTCGTTCCCTCAGGCAGATGCGCCAGTTTCAAACGCAGCGCCAACCAGCAGAACAGACTAATCCCCAGCGGTTTGCCAATCAGTAAACCAGCGATGATCCCCAATGGCAGAATGGAGGTCAAGCCATCCAGCGTGACACCTTGCAGTGAAACGCCAGCATTAGCAAATGCAAACAGCGGCAAAATCAGATACGCCACCCACGGGTGCAACACATGCTCCAGTCGCTTCGCTGGAGAACGCCCATGCTTCTCTTTCAAAGGAATAAAGAAGCCGACAATTACCCCCGCCAGGGTTGCGTGAACCCCCGATTTCAACACCGCAGTCCACAACACCACGCCAACCAGAATATAGACGCCCGTGCGGCGTACACCACACAGATTCAATACCGCGAGTACCGCAATTGCTACAGCCGCGACACCAAGAGAGGCCATCGATAAGTCATTAGTGTAGAACAATGCGATGATAATGATGGCCCCAAGATCGTCGATAATAGCCAGAGCCATCAAAAAGATCTTCAGCGCTAACGGAACACGACTTCCCAACAGCGCCAGCACACCAAGTGCAAAGGCAATATCAGTAGCCGCCGGGATCGCCCACCCTTCGCGGGTAATCGGATCGGCATAGTTAAAGGCCAGATAGAGCAATGCCGGCACAATCATCCCACCAATAGCGGCGATAACTGGAAATGCAGCCTGGCGTAAGCTGGCTAGCGATCCTTGCATCAGTTCACGTTTAACTTCCAGACCGACTAACAGGAAAAATACCGCCATCAGCGCGTCATTTATCCATAACAGCATGTTTTTGTTGATTTCGAGTGAACCAACCCGGAGCTGAACCGGCGTCTCCAGAAAGTCGTGATACCATCCACTGGTTGCGCCGCTGTTGGCCATAATCATCGCCAGGATAGCGGCAATGATAAGAATAATGCCTCCCGAGGCATCACTGCTAAAGAATCGATGCAGATGTTTCACTTTTTATTTCTCTTTCAGGTGAATAGATCGTTTTTACTATCTTACCCCGCACGAATCATCGTTAAAATCAGATTATAGTGTAGGAATAATTCGTTTTTTACGAACCATTGAAGGATTTGTGCCATCAGCGATGAGATGAGTTTTTGACGGCTGTAAGCGCTCACGAGTGACCCTAAGCCCTGATAATCATAGCTTAAGGTGAGGATTTCTGAGGGATTAATTAGGAAAAGTAATAATTAATTTGTTGTCAGTCGGCAATGTTTGTTAGGCCAATATTTCAAAAATAATCCAGCTTGTCGTCAATAATTGCGATAAAGAGATAAATTAAAGTTAAATAATTAAATCATTAAAAAATTACGCCATTAAAATGCGAGGCGTCTTCAGGATTAGAATCGATAAAACAGAATGGGTTAAAGAGAGCGATATAATAGCGGCGGGTGCTTGAGGCTGTCTGTCTCAGGCATTAGCTGAACGGCAGATAGAGAAAAGCCCCGAGTGATATTTTACCATCAACCCGAGGCCCCCTATATGCTGAACACATGTAGAGTGCCTCTTACTGACCGTAAGGTCAAGGAGAAGAGAGCAATGAAGCAGCATAAGGCGATGATTGTCGCCCTGATCGTCATCTGTATCACCGCCGTAGTGGCGGCGCTGGTAACGAGAAAAGACCTCTGTGAGGTTCACATCCGAACTGGCCAGACGGAGGTTGCTGTTTTCACGGCTTACGAATCCGAGTAAGAGCAACGGCGGGGAGTGATCCCCGCCACTTTACAGGTGCTCGCATATCTTCAACGCACCCTATTTTTACCCAAGCCTGCCCACGGGCAGGCTTTTGGGGAGGTTAGCGAGTCAGGTCGTCGAAAAACTTCTTCACACCATCAAAGAAGCTCTTTGAACGCGGGCTGTTGTGCTCGCCGGTTGGGCCACCGAAGCTTTCCTGCAGCTCTTGCAGCAGCTGTTTCTGCTTCTCGTTCAGACCTACCGGTGTTTCGACGACAACGCGGCACAGCAAATCACCCTGTGCGCCACCGCGGACAGACTTGACGCCTTTACCGCGCATACGGAACAGCTTACCGGTCTGGGTTTCGCCAGGCACTTTCAGTTTGACGCGACCATCAAGGGTCGGTACTTCGATTTCGCCACCCAGCGCTGCCATAGCGAAGTTGATCGGGACTTCGCAATACAGGTTGTTACCTTCACGCTCGAAAATCGGGTGCTGTTTAACCTGAACCTGAACGTACAGATCGCCTGCCGGTGCGCCATGCTCGCCCGCTTCACCTTCGCCCGCAAGACGGATGCGGTCTCCAGTGTCCACTCCTGCCGGGATTTTAACGGACAGCGTTTTGCTGCGCTCAACACGACCATGACCATGACATTTGTTGCACGGATCTTTGATCAGCGTACCGCGGCCCTGACAGTGTGGACAGGTCTGCTGTACAGCGAAGAAGCCCTGGCGCATCTGCACCTGACCAGAACCATGACAGGTCGGACAGGTCTGCGGCTGTGTACCTGGTTTTGCACCGCTACCGTGGCAAACGTCACACTCTTCCAGAGTCGGAATGCGGATCTCTTTGGTCACGCCACGTACAGCTTCTTCGAGGGTGAGCTCCATGTTATAGCGTAAATCAGCACCGCGCGCCGCACGTTGACGACCACGTCCGCCGCCAAAAATATCGCCGAAAACGTCACCAAAAATATCGCTGAAGTCTGCGCCGCCGCCAAAACCGCCGCCGCCCATGCCACCTTGCTCAAACGCAGCATGACCATACTGATCGTATGCCGCACGTTTTTGCGAGTCGGTCAGAACTTCATAAGCTTCCTTGATCTCTTTAAATTTCGCCTCGGCCTCTTTGTCACCCTGGTTACGGTCCGGGTGGTATTTCATGGCCAGGCGTTTGTAGGCCTTTTTGATTTCACGCTCTTCCGCTGTTTTGGAAACGCCTAAAATCTCGTAATAATCTTGCTTAGCCATCTTTTTTAAATTGCCCCTAGATGAATGCACGGGCGGAGAGGAAATACCCCTTCGCCCGTGTCAGTATAATTACCCGTTTATAGGGCGATTATTTTTTGTCTTTGACTTCTTCAAATTCAGCGTCGACAACATCGTCATCTTTCGCGTTGTTTGCAGAAGCATCAGCACCGGCAGTCTGCTGCTGGGCATGTTGCTGCTGGGCGATTTCCATCAGTTTCTGGGAAACCTGTGCCAGTTCCTGCATTTTCGCTTCGATAGCGGCTTTGTCTTCACCTTTCAGAGCAGTTTCCAGTGCAGTCAGCGCAGACTCGATAGCAGTTTTGTCGTCAGCCGGCAGTTTGTCGCCTGCTTCTTCAACCTGCTTACGGGTGCTGTGCAGCAGATGATCGCCCTGGTTGCGAGTCTGAACCAGCTCTTCAAACTTACGGTCAGCTTCGGCGTTAGCTTCTGCGTCGCGTACCATTTTCTGGATTTCATCTTCGTTCAGACCAGAAGAAGCCTTGATGGTGATCTTCTGCTCTTTACCGCTGTTTTTATCTTTCGCGGAAACGTGCAGGATACCGTCAGCATCGATATCGAAGGTAACTTCGATCTGCGGCATGCCGCGCGGTGCCGGGTTGATACCATCCAGGTTGAACTGACCCAGAGATTTGTTATCAGCCGCACGTTTACGTTCACCCTGCAGCACATGGATGGTTACCGCAGACTGGTTGTCTTCAGCGGTAGAGAACACCTGGCTGTGCTTGGTCGGGATAGTGGTATTTTTCGCGATCAGCGTCGTCATCACACCGCCCATGGTTTCGATACCCAGAGACAGCGGGGTAACGTCCAGCAGCAGTACGTCTTTTACGTCACCAGTCAGAACACCACCCTGAACAGCAGCACCGATTGCTACAGCTTCGTCCGGGTTAACGTCTTTACGCGGCTCTTTACCAAAGAACTCAGCAACTTTCTTCTGAACCATTGGCATACGAGTCTGACCACCAACGAGGATAACGTCGTCGATATCAGATACGGACAGGCCAGCGTCCTGCAGTGCAACTTTCAGCGGCTCAATGGAACGGTTTACCAGATCTTCAACCAGGCTTTCCAGTTTCGCACGAGTCACTTTGATGTTCATGTGTTTCGGACCGGTCGCGTCTGCAGTGATGTACGGCAGGTTAACGTCGGTCTGCTGAGCGGAAGACAGTTCGATTTTCGCTTTTTCTGCCGCTTCTTTCAGGCGCTGCATTGCCAGCGGATCGTTGCGCAGGTCAATGCCCTGATCTTTCTTGAATTCTTCAACCAGGTAGTTGATCAGACGGCTGTCGAAGTCTTCACCACCCAGGTGGGTATCACCGTTGGTAGCCAGAACTTCGAAGGTTTTTTCGCCGTCAACTTCGTCGATTTCGATAATAGAAATATCGAAAGTACCACCACCCAGGTCATAAACCGCGATAGTACGGTTGCCAGTACCTTTGTCCAGACCGTAAGCCAGCGCAGCTGCGGTCGGTTCGTTGATGATACGTTTTACTTCCAGACCAGCGATACGGCCTGCGTCTTTGGTTGCCTGACGCTGAGCATCGTTAAAGTATGCCGGTACGGTAATAACAGCTTCAGTTACCGGTTCACCCAGGTAATCTTCAGCGGTTTTCTTCATTTTTTTCAGCACTTCAGCAGAGATCTGCGGCGGTGCCATTTTCTGGCCTTTAACTTCGACCCATGCGTCGCCGTTATCAGCAGCAATAATTTTGAACGGCATGATGGAAACATCACGCTGTACTTCTTCGTCCTGGAAGCGGCGGCCAATCAGGCGTTTAATCGCAAACAGGGTGTTTTGCGGGTTCGTCACTGCCTGACGTTTAGCCGGCTGACCAACCAGAGTTTCACCATCCTGGGTATAGGCAATGATAGAAGGCGTGGTGCGATCGCCTTCGGCGTTCTCCAGTACACGAGGAGTGGTGCCATCCATAATCGCTACACAAGAGTTGGTAGTACCCAGGTCGATACCAATTATTTTACCCATCTAAACGTCTCCACTATATATTCGGTCATCATGTGGTTGTGAGTCTGTAATAGGGGCGAAACGTCTGGTTTCAACTGCCCAATTTCATTTTTTTGCAGACTCACTCACTGCGGTTGACTACTAAATGGGGTCGTAACCCACGTCATCAAGGGGGAGATGCAAAAATTTTTTGTGCTTTTGCGCAGAAATTTCGCGATATGCCAGAACAAGACACGAAACTGACAGCAATTTTATTCATATAGAGAATGAATGACAGCCAAGACATTCATAGAAAAATTGTAATAAAAAGAAAATATTACGTACCTGAATCTTCTCTTTATCAGCAGTAAACTAGTGGGTATTCATCCCCTACCTCTCCCCACTAAGAGAATCCTTATGAAATCCGTTTTTACGCTTTCCGCCAGCCTGGCGATTAGCCTGCTGCTGTGCTGCACGGCGCAGGCAAACAACCATAAAATCCTCGGCGTCATTGCGATGCCGCGTAACGAAACCAACGATCTGGCGCTGAAACTTCCTGTTTGTCGCATTGTTAAACGCATTCAACTCACTGCCGACCATGGCGATTTGCAGTTAAGCGGTGCATCGGTTTATTTCAAAGCCGCCCGTAGCGCCAGTCAGAGCCTGAATATTCCTTCAGAAATAAAAGAAGGGCAAACCACTGACTGGATCAACATTAACAGCGATAACGACAATAAACGCTGCGTCTCAAAAATCACCTTTTCCGGCCATACGGTGAACTCATCGGATATGGCCACGCTGAAAATTATCGGCGACGACTAACGCCAGAATATAGAAGCCACAAAAAATGAATGTTAATTACCTGAATGATTCAGATCTGGATTTTCTCCAGCATTGTAGTGAGGAACAATTGGCAAATTTCGCCCGGCTGCTCACCCATAATGAAAAAGGCAAAACTCGCCTCTCCAGCGTACTGATGCGCAACGAACTGTTTAAATCGATGGAAGGACATCCCGAGCAACACCGCCGCAACTGGCAGCTGATTGCCGGAGAATTACAACATTTTGGTGGCGATAGTATCGCCAACAAATTGCGCGGACACGGTAAATTGTATCGGGCCATTTTGCTCGATGTTTCAAAACGATTGAAGCTGAAAGCCGACAAAGAGATGTCTACGTTTGAAATTGAGCAACAGTTACTGGAACAATTTCTGCGTAATACCTGGAAGAAAATGGACGAGGAACATAAGCAGGAGTTTCTGCACGCGGTCGATGCCAGGGTGAATGAGCTGGAAGAGCTGCTGCCGCTGCTGATGAAAGACAAATTATTGGCAAAAGGCGTGTCGCATTTGCTTTCCAGCCAATTGACCCGCATTTTACGCACCCACGCAGCAATGAGCGTACTTGGGCATGGTTTGCTGCGCGGCGCGGGGCTGGGAGGCCCTGTAGGCGCGGCACTAAATGGGGTTAAAGCGGTCAGCGGCAGCGCCTATCGCGTGACGATTCCAGCCGTACTGCAAATCGCCTGCCTGCGCCGGATGGTTAGTGCCACTCAGGTCTGATACCGGAAACCGGGGAAAATTTTCATTTTCCCTTCAAAAGATCGTAGACACTGCCCCACTGGCTGATTATTATGCCGCGCCCTGAAAACACTACAGTTATTCAGGGAAATTATTTCACCATTCATTCGATGATGATTTTTGAGGAATTATGGGCAACACTAAGTTGGCTAATCCGGCACCGCTGGGCCTGATGGGCTTCGGCATGACCACCATTCTGCTTAACCTGCACAACGTGGGTTATTTCGCTCTTGACGGTATTATTCTTGCAATGGGCATTTTCTACGGCGGCATCGCGCAAATTTTTGCTGGTCTGCTGGAGTACAAAAAAGGCAACACTTTCGGTTTAACCGCATTCACCTCTTACGGTTCTTTCTGGCTGACGCTGGTTGCGATTCTGCTGATGCCGAAACTGGGTCTGACCGATGCGCCAAATGCACAGTTCCTTGGTGTCTACCTGGGTCTGTGGGGCGTATTTACGCTGTTTATGTTCTTCGGCACGCTGAAAGGCGCACGCGTTCTGCAATTCGTTTTCTTTAGCCTGACCGTGCTGTTTGCCCTGCTGGCGATCGGTAACATTGTCGGTAATGCCGCGATCATCCACTTTGCCGGCTGGATTGGTCTGATCTGCGGTGCCAGCGCAATCTATCTGGCGATGGGTGAAGTGCTGAACGAGCAGTTTGGTCGCACCGTTCTGCCGATTGGTGAATCGCACTAATTGTTTTGAGATCCCCCCGCTCGGGGGGATTTTTTTATTCGCTAACTTCGCGTCTTGCACTCTTCGGTCTGAATGCAGCAACCACTTCCGGTGCCGTTTCAACGTATGGCCCTTCCAGCAACTGAATGCAGTACGGTACGCTGGCAAAAATACCGTGCACCACAACGTTACCCTCAGCGTCCTTTACACCTTCCAGCGTCTCTTTAATAGACTTCGGCTGACCGGGTAAGTTAAGGATCAGCGCCTGTTTGCGAATCACGCCCACCTGACGCGAAAGGATCGCAGTTGGTACAAAATGCAGGCTGATCTGGCGCATCTGTTCACCAAAGCCTGGCATCTCGCGGTCCGCTACTGCCAGCGTCGCATCGGGCGTTACGTCACGACGCGCCGGGCCAGTTCCGCCCGTGGTGAGCACCAGATGGCAACTCATTTCATCCACCAGCTCACACAACGTTTGCTCGATGATCGCCTGCTCGTCGGGGATTAAGCGGGTTTCCAGTTCAAACGGCGTGGTTAGCGCCGATGTCAGCCATTCTTCCAACGCAGGGATGCCTTTATCCTGATAAACGCCGCTGGATGCGCGATCAGAGATGGAAACTAAGCCAATACGTAAAGTATTCATCAAGATTTTTCCGTTTAAACAGTCTCGTTAAACAGAATGATACACTGCGAAGGGAGTGACAGACAGGCTTCAGAAGAGGTAGCGTGACCGACTTCCCGGTCACGCTAAGAATGATTACAGCAGATCGCCGATCATTTTTTCCAGTTTTTCCTGGTCAACAGCAAACTTACGGATACCTTCCGCCAGTTTATCTACTGCCATTGGATCCTGGTTATGCTGCCACAGGAACTCGGACTCAGTGATACGCGCCGGACGCGCTTTCACTTCGCCGGTGTAAGACAGTTTACGTTCGATAGCCCCTTCGCTCTCAGCCAGCTCTTTCAGCAGTGCCGGTGCGATGGTCAGACGGTCGCAACCTGCCAGTTCCAGAATTTCGCCGATGTTACGGAAGCTTGCGCCCATAACCACGGTTTCATAACCGTGCTCTTTGTAGTACTGGTAGATTTCAGATACAGAAACCACGCCCGGATCTTCTGCCGGAGCGTACTCTTTCTTATCAGTATTCGCTTTGTACCAGTCAAGAATACGGCCAACAAATGGCGAGATCAGGAACACGCCTGCTTCCGCACAAGCACGAGCCTGAGCGAAGGAGAACAGCAGGGTCAGGTTACAGTTGATACCTTCTTTTTCCAGCTGTTCTGCAGCACGGATACCCTGCCAGGTAGAAGCCAGTTTGATCAGAATACGATCGTTGCTAATCCCTGCATCGTTGTAGAGTTTGATCAGGCGTTTTGCTTTCGCAATTGACGCTTCGGTGTCATAGGAAAGACGCGCATCAACTTCAGTTGAGATACGGCCCGGAACCAGTTTCAGGATTTCCAGACCAATATTTACTGCCAGTTTGTCGGTCGCGTCCACGATCTGCTGCGCGCGATCGTTGCTCTGCTGTTTCGCCCAGGCGACAGCATCATCAATCAACTTACGGTATTCCGGAATCTGCGCTGCGTTAAGAATGAGAGAAGGGTTGGTTGTGGCATCCTGCGGTTGATACAGCTTCATTGCCGCGATGTCCCCAGTGTCGGCCACTACGGTGGTGTACTGACGAAGGGAGGTCAATTTGTCCGTCATGATAGTATTTCTCTTTAAACAGCTTGTTAGGGGGATGTAACCGGTCTGCCCTGATGATATCACGACGCAACGTCAGCGCAACCGCCGACAAGACGGTTATCGCCAGGCGAGACTGTTTCAGATTTCTGACACTGCGTTGATATCGCCCGCCATTTTTATACAAAACCTCATGTATGCTACGCAGAAGTTATCAAGTACCTCGTAGCGTATATACTTCTTAAACAATTGGTAACGTTTACACAGGAAAGTCATCGCGACCGGCAATAAGAGGGATATGCATGCCAGATTTTTTCTCCTTTATTAACAGCGTCCTTTGGGGATCGGTAATGATTTACCTGCTCTTCGGCGCAGGTTGTTGGTTCACTTTTCGCACCGGATTTGTGCAGTTTCGCTACATCCGCCAGTTTGGCAAAAGTCTTAAAAATAGCATTCATCCACAGCCAGGCGGTTTAACCTCATTTCAGTCATTGTGTACCAGTCTTGCGGCACGCGTGGGTAGCGGCAACCTGGCCGGCGTTGCGCTGGCTATTACCGCCGGTGGACCTGGAGCCGTCTTCTGGATGTGGGTTGCCGCGTTTATCGGCATGGCGACCTCGTTTGCCGAATGTTCCCTTGCACAACTTTATAAAGAACGTGACGTTAATGGGCAGTTTCGTGGCGGACCGGCATGGTATATGGCGCGCGGGCTGGGGATGCGCTGGATGGGCGTTCTGTTCGCCCTCTTTTTGCTCATCGCCTACGGCATAATTTTCAGCGGAGTTCAGGCGAACGCCGTTGCCCGCGCCCTGAGTTTTTCTTTTGATTTTCCTCCGCTGGTGACAGGCATTATTCTTGCTGTCTTTGCTCTGCTGGCAATCACTCGCGGTCTTCATGGCGTCGCCCGGCTCATGCAGGGGTTTGTCCCGTTGATGGCGTTAATCTGGGTACTGACCAGCCTGGTAATTTGCGTAATGAATATCGGGCAACTTCCCCACGTCATTTGGTCTATTTTTGAGAGTGCTTTTGGCTGGCAGGAAGCGGCAGGCGGCGCGGCGGGATATACCTTAAGCCAGGCGATTACTAACGGTTTTCAGCGCAGTATGTTTTCCAATGAGGCGGGAATGGGGTCGACGCCAAACGCGGCAGCGGCGGCTGCGTCCTGGCCTCCGCATCCCGCAGCGCAAGGAATTGTCCAGATGATTGGCATTTTTATCGACACCCTGGTCATCTGTACGGCAAGCGCCATGCTGATATTACTGGCGGGTAACGGCACAACCTACATGCCGCTGGAAGGTATTCAGCTTATCCAGAAGGCGATGCGGGTGTTAATGGGTTCCTGGGGTGCGGAGTTTGTTACCCTCGTGGTTATTCTGTTTGCCTTCAGCTCCATCGTTGCCAACTACATTTATGCCGAAAACAATCTCTTCTTCTTACGTCTGAACAACCCTAAAGCGATCTGGTGTCTGCGAATCTGCACCTTCGCAACGGTCATCGGCGGCACCTTGCTAAGTCTTCCGCTGATGTGGCAACTGGCAGATATCATTATGGCCTGCATGGCTATTACCAATTTGACCGCCATATTACTGCTCTCGCCTGTGGTTCATACCATTGCCAGTGATTATCTACGCCAGCGTAAACTCGGCGTGCGCCCGGTGTTTGATCCGTTGCGTTATCCGGATATCGGTCGCCAGCTTTCTCCGGACGCGTGGGATGATGTTTCGCAGGAGTAATCACAACTATCGATCAACTCATTCTCTTTTTTTGCTAAAGTCGGCATAAATTTCCTGCAAGGACTGGATATGCTGATTCTTATTTCACCTGCGAAAACGCTCGATTACCAAAGCCCGTTGCCCACCACGCGCTATACGCTGCCGGAGCTGTTAGACAATTCCCAGCAGTTGATCCATGAAGCGCGGAAACTGACGCCTCCGCAGATTAGCACGCTGATGCGCATCAGCGACAAACTGGCGGGTATCAACGCCGCTCGCTTTCATGACTGGCAGCCAGATTTCACGCCGGAGAATGCCCGCCAGGCGATTCTGGCGTTTAAAGGTGATGTCTACACCGGCTTGCAGGCCGAAACCTTCAGCGAAGACGATTTCGATTTTGCCCAACAGCATTTGCGAATGCTTTCCGGCTTGTATGGCGTACTGCGCCCGCTCGATTTAATGCAGCCTTATCGTCTGGAAATGGGGATCCGTCTTGAGAATGCCCGAGGGAAAGATCTGTATCAATTCTGGGGAGATATCATCACCAACAAGCTGAACGAGGCGCTCGCAGCACAAGGCGATAATGTGGTGATAAATCTGGCGTCAGATGAGTATTTTAAATCGGTGAAGCCGAAGAAATTGAATGCCGAGATTATCAAGCCGGTGTTCCTCGATGAGAAGAACGGCAAATTTAAGATCATCAGCTTCTACGCTAAGAAAGCACGCGGTCTGATGAGTCGTTTCATTATTGAAAATCGGCTGACCAAACCAGAGCAACTGACTGGTTTTAATAGCGAAGGTTACTTCTTTGATGAAGCTTCCTCCAGCAACGGCGAACTGGTGTTTAAACGCTACGAGCAGCGTTAAGTTTGCAGTCAATGCCGGATGGCAATCCGGCATTGATATTTAGCGATGATGTTTGTCAGGCCCCGGACGATGATCGCCACGATGATCATTGTGCTTGTTATGGCGCGGCGATGGCGGCGGTCCATATGGGTGCCAGCGATTGCCTCGCCATTCATAATGTTGTTTCCACCAGCCGTGGTCGCGCCAGTGACCGCCATCCCAGTAATAGCCACGATTATCACGATCGCCTATCTGTAATTTTACTGACGGGACTAACGTAATTTCCGCAGCCTGCGCTGCCATGGGAGCGACCAGAACCAGGGAAAGTGCGAGTACGATAGATTGCATCTTTTTCACAGGTTACTCCTTTTATCATTGCCCGTTATGGGTCGATATCCGGAGATTACGCGATGAGAACGGCAGTTGTTATTCTCCGCAATCCTAATCTCTAAGTTACCGCATTTATTGAGAATTTCTCCTTTTTCCCTGTCGTTTTTCTCCATATTTTCTTCATTAAAAAAGCCGGGCTGTATAAAAGCAAACCCGGCCTGATTGAGATAATGAATAGATGTTACTGATGATTCATCATCAATTTACGCAACGCAGCAAAATCGGCGGGCAGATTATGCGAAAGCAAGGGTAAATCAGCACGTTCTGCCAGCTCTTTTGGCAGATCCAACGTTTCACCGAGAATCGCTTCCACGCTCTCTTTAAATTTCGCCGGATGCGCGGTGCCGAGGAACAAGCCATATTCGCCTGGATGCAACTGGTCACGCAGTGCACGATAAGCTACGGCAGCGTGCGGCTCCGAGGTATAGCCCAGTTCTTTTAACTCACGCATTGTCTGTTGCGTGGTTTCATCATCTACGGCTGCATAACCCAGCTCTTTCAGTTGCCAAATTTTGCGGCGGAACAACTCTTCCACACGCGGCCAGTTGTTCGGTTGACTCACGTCCATCGCGTTGGATAACGTCGCCTGAGTCGCTTTGGGTGACCACTGCCCGTCGTGCAGGAAACGCGGCACGGTATCGTTCACGTTAGTGGCAGCGATAAAACGCTTCACCGGCAGGCCAAGAGATTTCGCCAGCAGGCCCGCCGTCAAATCGCCGAAGTTACCGCTCGGCACCGAGACAACCAGCTGGTTGCGCGCTTCCTGCGGCAACTGCGCCACGGCTTCAAAGTAGTAGCAAATCTGCGCCAGCAAACGGCTGATGTTAATGGAGTTAGCAGAGTTTAACCCCAGCGCCACTTTCAGTTCTTCATCATCAAACGCCTGCTTCACCAGCGCCTGACAGGCATCGAAATCGCCGTCGATGGCAACAGTTTCAATATTGCCGCCCAATGTACAGAACAGTTTTTCTTGCAGTGGACTGATTTTGCCTCGTGGATAGAGGATAACCACTTTCACATTCGGCAAACCGTAGAAAGCATGAGCCACTGCCGCTCCGGTATCACCGGAGGTCGCGGTCAGAATGGTCACTGGCTTATCGCCCGCAATATGGGTCAGCATTTGTGCCATAAAGCGACCGCCGAAATCTTTAAATGCCAGCGTTGGCCCGTGGAACAACTCCAGACAACCGACATCGCTTTCAACATTGGCGACCGGAGCCGGGAAGGCAAACGCCGCGCGTACGCGCTCTTCCAGGATTTCCTGCGGGATTTCATCACCAATAAACGCCGAGAGGATCTTCGCACTGCGGGTGACAAAATCCAGCTTCAGCATCTCATCAATTTCAGTCAGGCTGAATTCCGGCAGGTCGTGCGGGAAAAACAGCCCCTGATTTTTGCCCAACCCCTGGGTTACGGCTTGCGCAAAGCTGACCTGCTCATTGTGATCTTTCAGATTGTAGAGTTTCATTTAGTTTTCCAGTACTCGTGCGCCCGCCGTATCCAGCCGGCAAATATGAACAAAACCTTCCTGATTTTGCAGGTAGTTCTTACCCAACCAGTCGGCAACGCGCTGGGCGGTATCCGGCTTGTCACACAGAGCGAACAAAGTCGGGCCGGAGCCGGAGATACCGCTCGCTACCGCGCCGATTTCCGCGACCGCCTGCCGCGCCTGCCGGAAACCAGGCAGTAACCGTTCACGGTAGGGTTCAGCGATAACATCTTTCATCAGCTTCGCGGCAAGCTCAGGCTGACGGGAATAGCAGGCGTGAATGAAGCCTGCCAGATGTCGCCCGTGCGCAATGCAATCCTGGCGGCGATACTGTGCCGGTAAAATAGCCCTGGCTTCTGCCGTCGAGACTTTAATCCCCGGATACGCCAGCACCCACAGCCACTCATCAAACCCTGGCACTTGCTGGCTGATGATGTCGTTTTCTTCGATCATTAACTGCATACCACCAAGAAAACACGGTGCCACGTTGTCGTAATGAATGCTGCCGGAGATACGCCCTTCCAGCTCGCCCATCAAAGCCAGCAAACGGGTGTCATTAAGCGGCTTGCCGCAGTGTTCATTCATCGCCATCAGCGCCGCGACCACTGAACAGGCGCTGGAGCCTAAGCCCGAACCGATCGGCATATTCTTTTCCAGGGTCATCGCCACTGGAATTTGCTTACCCAGCTCCTGGCAAAAACGCTCCCAACACTGATAAACGATATTTTCCCGAGGTTCTGACGGCAGCTTATCGGCAAAGCGTCCGAGGTTATTGAGACTGAATGTCTCTGCCGCCTCAACCGTGACTACATCTCCGAGCAATGCACCATCAACGGGTGTCACCGCCGCCCCGAGCACATCAAACCCGACGCTCATATTGGCACTGGAAGCCGGGGCATAAACTTTAACCATGTCAGACTCCTAACTTCCATGAGAGGGTACGTAGCAGATCGGCAAAAACACCGGCAGCTGTAACGTCATTGCCCGCACCATATCCGCGCAGCACCAACGGCAGCGGCTGATAATAGTGGCTATAGAAGGCCAGGGCGTTTTCGCCATTTTTCACTTTGAACAGCGGATCATTACCATCCACTTCGGCAATCTTCACGCGACAGACGCCATCTTCATCAATATTGCCAACATAGCGTAAAACTTTTCCTTCATCACGGGCCTTCGCCACGCGCGCGGCAAAGAGATCGTCGAGCTGTGACAGATTCGCCATAAAAGCGGTAACATCACCCTCGGCGTTAAACTCAGCAGGCAGCACAGGTTCAATTTCAATATCCGCCAGCTCCAGTTCACGTCCCGTTTCACGAGCGAGAATCAATAGTTTACGCGCCACATCCATACCAGAAAGATCATCTCGCGGGTCCGGTTCGGTATAACCCATTTCCCGCGCCAGCGTGGTCGCCTCGGAGAAACTCATGCCTTCGTCTAACTTGCCGAAGATATAAGAAAGCGAACCAGAAAGAATGCCGGAGAACTTCATCAATTCATCACCTGCATTGAGCAGATTTTGCAGGTTCTCAATAACCGGTAATCCAGCCCCAACGTTGGTGTCATAGAGGAATTTACGCCGCGATTTTTCCGCCGCATGACGCAACAGATGGTAGTAATCCATCGACGAGGTGTTAGCCTTTTTGTTCGGCGTAACAACGTGGAAACCTTCGCGCAGGAAGTCGGCATATTGATCCGCCACTGCCTGGCTGGAGGTGCAGTCAACAATGACCGGGTTCAACAGATGATATTCTTTCACGAGGCGAATTAAGCGCCCGAGATTAAACGGCTCTTTGGCTTGCGCCAGTTCTTCCTGCCAGTTTTCCAGATTAAGGCCATGTACATTGGTGAGCAGAGCCTTCGAGTTGGCAACACCACAGACACGTAAGTCGATATGTTTATTCTTCAGCCAGCTTTGCTGACGCTTCAGTTGCTCCAGCAGCGCACCGCCAACGCCACCGACGCCAATCACAAACACTTCGATAACCTGATCGGTATTGAACAGCATCTGATGAGTAACGCGCACGCCAGTGGTCGCATCATCGTTATTTACCACGACAGAGATTGAGCGTTCAGAAGATCCCTGAGCAATGGCGACAATGTTGATATTGGCGCGGGCCAGCGCGGCAAAGAATTTCGCCGAGATCCCACGCAAGGTGCGCATACCATCACCTACCACCGAGATAATGGCCAGCCGTTCCGTCACCGCCAGCGGCTCCAGTAAGCCTTCTTTCAGTTCCAGGTAGAACTCTTCCTGCATTGCCCGTTCAGCTCGCACACAGTCGCTTTGTGGAACGCAGAAACTGATACTGTATTCGGAAGATGATTGCGTAATCAGCACCACGGAAATACGGGCGCGTGACATCGCTGCAAAGACGCGCGCCGCCATGCCGACCATCCCTTTCATCCCCGGACCAGAAACGCTGAACATTGCCATGTTATTCAGATTGGAAATGCCCTTGACCGGTAATTCGTCTTCATCACGGCTGGCACCAATGAGCGTACCTGGTGCTTGAGGATTTCCGGTATTTTTAATCAGGCAAGGGATCTGGAACTGGGCGATGGGGGTAATTGTGCGGGGGTGAAGAACTTTAGCGCCGAAGTAGGAAAGCTCCATCGCTTCCTGGTAGGACATCGACTTCAACAACCTCGCATCGGGCACCTGACGCGGGTCGCAGGTATAGACCCCGTCAACGTCCGTCCAAATCTCGCAACAATCGGCGCGTAAACAGGCAGCCAGCACCGCCGCGGAGTAGTCGGAACCGTTGCGTCCAAGCACCACCAGTTCGCCTTTTTCATTACCGGCGGTGAAACCTGCCATCAGCACCATGTGATCAGCAGGAATGCGGCTTGCCGCAATACGGCGGGTGGACTCAGCAATATCGACGGTAGATTCGAGGTAATGCCCCACTGCCAGCAGTTTTTCGACCGGATCGATAACGGTAACGTTGTGACCACGCGCTTCTAACACGCCGGCCATAATGGCGATCGACATTTTCTCGCCACGGCAAATCAGCGCAGCGTTGATGCTATCCGGGCACTGCCCCAACAAACTAATGCCATGCAGGACATGTTTTATTTGGGCAAATTCCTGGTCGACGAAAGTTTTCAGTTGCGCCAGCGGGAATCCCGGCTGGGCGGCGGCGAGTCCCGTCAGAAGTTCGGCAAAAATACGTTCGGCATCGCTGATATTGGGTAAAGCATCCTGGCCGCTAATGGTTTTTTCAATCATCGCCACCAGGTGGTTGGTGATTTTGGCGGGGGCAGAGAGGACGGTGGCCACCTGCCCCTGCCTGGCATTGCTTTCCAGAATATCGGCAACCCGCAGAAAACGTTCTGCATTTGCCACTGATGTACCGCCGAACTTCAACACTCGCATGGTTGTTACCTCGTTACCTTTGGTCGAAAAAAAAGCCCGCACTGTCAGGTGCGGGCTTTTTTCTGTGTTTCCTGTACGCGTCAGCCCGCACCGTTACCTGTGGTAATGGTGATGGTGGTGGTAATGGTGGTGCTAATGCGTTTCATGGATGTTGTGTACTCTGTAATTTTTATCTGTCTGTGCGCTATGCCTATATTGGTTAAAGTATTTAGTGACCTAAGTCAATAAAATTTTAATTTACTCACGGCAGGTAACCAGTTCAGAAGCTGCTGTCAGAGACTCTTTTTTTAATCCACACAGAGACATATTGCCCGTTGCAGTCAGAATGAAAAGCTGAAAAATACTTACTAAGGCGTTTTTTATTTGGTGATATTTTTTTCAATATCATGCAGCAAACGGTGCAACATTGCTGTGTCTCGTTGCTCTAAAAGCCCCAGGCGTTGTTGTAACCAGTCGACCAGTTTTATGTCATCTGCCACTGCCAGAGTCGTCAGCAATGCCATGGCTCGTTCGCGTAAAGCTTGCAGTTGATGTTGGTCTGCCGTTGTGTCACTTTTCGCCGGTTGTTGTATTAATGTTGCTAATTGATAGCAATAGACCATCACCGCCTGCCCCAGATTGAGCGAAGGATAATCCGCCACCATCGGCACACCAGTAAGAACGTCAGCCAACGCTAACTCTTCGTTAGTCAACCCGGAATCTTCGCGACCAAACACCAACGCGGCATGGCTCATCCATGAAGATTTTTCCTCTAACAGCGGCACCAGTTCTACTGGCGTAGCGTAGTAATGATATTTCGCCCGACTGCGCGCAGTGGTGGCAACAGTGAAATCGACATCGTGTAACGATTCAGCCAGTGTCGGGAAAACTTTAATATTATCAATAATATCACCAGATCCATGTGCGACCCAGCGGGTGGCTGGCTCCAGGTGTGCCTGACTATCGACAATCCGCAGCTCGCTAAACCCCATCGTTTTCATTGCCCGCGCCGCTGCCCCAATATTTTCTGCTCTGGCGGGTGCGACCAGAATAATCGTTATACGCATATTGCCACTCTTCTTGCTCAAATAACCGCGAACCGGGTGACCACTGTCAACTTATTACGCGGTGCGAATTTACAAATTCTTAACGTAAGTCGCAGAAAAAGCCCTTTACTTAGCTTAAAAAAAGCTAAACTATTTCCTGACTGTACTAACGGTTGAATTGTTAAAAAATGCTACATATCCTTCTGTTTACTTAGGATAATTTTATAAAAAATAAATCTCGACAATTGGATTCACCACGTTTATTAGTTGTATGATGCAACTAGTTGGATTATTAAAATAATGTGACGAAAGCTAGCATTTAGATACGATGATTTCATCAAACTGTTAACGTGCTACAATTGAACTTGATATATGTCAACGAAGCGTAGTTTTATTGGGTGTCCGGCCCCTCTTAGCCTGTTATGTTGCTGTTAAAATGGTTAGGATGACAGCCGTTTTTGACACTGTCGGGTCCTGAGGGAAAGTACCCACGACCAAGCTAATGATGTTGTTGACGTTGATGGAAAGTGCATCAAGAACGCAATTACGTACTTTAGTCATGTTACGCCGATCATGTTAATTTGCAGCATGCATCAGGCAGGTCAGGGACTTTTGTACTTCCTGTTTCGATTTAGTTGGCAATTTAGGTAGCAAACATGCAGACCCCGCACATTCTTATCGTTGAAGACGAGTTGGTAACACGCAACACGTTGAAAAGTATTTTCGAAGCGGAAGGCTATGATGTTTTCGAAGCGACAGATGGCGCGGAAATGCATCAGATCCTCTCTGAATATGACATCAACCTGGTGATCATGGATATCAATCTGCCGGGTAAGAACGGTCTTCTGTTAGCGCGTGAACTGCGCGAGCAGGCGAATGTTGCGTTGATGTTCCTGACTGGCCGTGACAACGAAGTCGATAAAATTCTCGGCCTCGAAATCGGTGCAGATGACTACATCACCAAACCGTTCAACCCGCGTGAACTGACGATTCGTGCACGCAACCTGCTGTCCCGTACCATGAATCTGGGTACTGTCAGCGAAGAACGTCGTAGCGTTGAAAGCTACAAGTTCAATGGTTGGGAACTGGACATCAACAGCCGTTCGTTGATCGGCCCAGATGGCGAACAGTACAAGCTGCCGCGCAGCGAGTTCCGCGCCATGCTTCACTTCTGTGAAAACCCAGGCAAAATTCAGTCCCGTGCTGAACTGCTGAAGAAAATGACCGGCCGTGAGCTGAAACCGCACGACCGTACTGTAGACGTGACGATCCGCCGTATTCGTAAACATTTCGAATCTACGCCGGATACGCCGGAAATCATCGCCACCATTCACGGTGAAGGTTATCGCTTCTGCGGTGATCTGGAAGATTAATCGGCTTTACCACCGTCAAAAAAACGGCGCTTTTTAGCGCCGTTTTTATTTTTCAACCTTATTTCCAGATACGTAATTCATCGTCCGTTGTAACTTCTTTACTGGCTTTCATTTTCGGCAGTGAAAACGCATACCAGTCGATATTACGGGTCACAAACATCATGCCGGCCAGCGCCACCACCAGCACACTGGTTCCCAACAACAGCGCGCTATCGGCAGAGTTGAGCAGTCCCCACATCACACCATCCAGCAACAACAGCGCGAGGGTAAACAACATGCTGTTGCACCAACCTTTCAATACCGCCTGCAAATAAATACCGTTCATTATCGCCCCAATCAGACTGGCGATTATCCATGCCACGGTAAAACCGGTATGTTCAGAAAGCGCCAGCAAGAGCAAATAAAACATCACCAATGAAAGCCCCACCAGCAAATATTGCATTGGGTGTAAACGTTGCGCGGTGAGCGTTTCAAAAACAAAGAACGCCATAAAAGTCAGTGCAATCAGCAGAATGGCGTACTTAGTCGCCCGGTCAGTTAATTGGTATTGATCGGCTGGCGTCGTTACTGCGACGCTAAACGCCGGGAAGTTTTCCCAGCCGGTATCATTGCCTGAAGCAAAACGCTCACCGAGATTATTAGCAAACCAGCTGCTTTGCCAGTGCGCCTGAAAACCTGACTCGCTAACTTCCCGTTTGGCTGGTAGAAAATCACCTAAAAAACTGGGATGCGGCCAGTTGCTGGTTAAGGTCATTTCGCTATTACGCCCGCCAGGCACCACAGAAAGATCGCCGGTACCGCTTAAATTCAGGGCCATATTCAGCTTCAGGTTCTGCTTCCGCCAGTCCCCTTCAGGTAAAGGGATATGCACGCCCTGTCCGCCTTGCTCTAACCCGGTGCCGGGTTCAATGGTCAGCGCCGTTCCGTTAACTTCAGGCGCTTTCACCACACCAATACCACGCGCATCCCCGACGCTAATCACAATAAATGGCTTGCCTAAGGTGATATTTGGCGCGTTGAGTTCGCTAAGACGCGAAACATCGAAATCAGCTTTTAGCGTTAAATCACTGTGCCAGACCTGACCGGTATAAATCCCTATCTTGCGTTCTTCCACGTTCTGATTGCCATCAACCATCAATGACTCAGGTAACCAAAAATGGATAAAACTTCGTTTCCGCTCCACGGTTTTATCCTCTTCCTGCACCGTATAAAGCTCGGTCACAGGAATAGCGATGAGCGGCCCAACGAGTTTTTGCGGCCCGCTGGTACTTTGGCGAATCGCATCTTCCACATCGCTACGGTAATCAGCACGTTCGACAATCACCTGCCGAATCAGCATTATCGGAATCAACAACAGCAATACTGCACCAAACAGGGTGGTAATTTTCCAGAACAGGGGGGATTTCAACATAGTCTTCTCCTTTGCAATGGCAGCAGGATACGAAGGCTATGTGGGAAGAATTTGAAGCTATGTGAAGTGACGGTGAAGTCGAAGCGAGGCCAGCACGCCACCTTCCTGCACGTTGCGCAGCGTGACTTCGCCGTTAAACAAACGGGCGACCTCACTGACGAACGCCAACCCCAGACCGCTGCTTTTTTGCCCATTTGCACGAGGCAAAGAGTAAAAGCGTTCAAAAATACGTGAAAGCGCGTAGTCAGGAATACCACTACCGGTATCCAGCACCTTAAGCGTGACGTGTTCCTGCTCCACTTCGGCGCTTAGCATGATGCAACCGCTCTCGGGGGTAAAATCGATGGCGTTATCCAGTAAATTCCCCAGAGCCTGCTCCAGTAACGCCGGTTCAGCAGCAACGTTAACCTCGGTGGGCGTAACATGTAGAGTGATGTTTTTTTCTGCCAACTGCACGGTGCGCGCTTCGCTGACGCGGCGGAATAATGCCGCCACATCAACAGCAGTCAGAACGACTTCCTGACGATTCTCCAGTCTTGCCTGGCGTAGTAACGTTTCTACCAATGCCTGCATACGCGCATTTTGCGTCAGAATGTTGTCAGTAAAACGAGCCACCACTTCCGGCGGCGGACCTTCGCGTAAAATTTCCGCCGCGCCACGAATCGCCGCCAGTGGGCTTTTTAGCTCATGAGTTAATGCGTAAACATACTGCTCAATATAGTTTTTCCCTTCCAGCTTCACGCGCATACTTTCCAGCGCCTGCGCGAGTTTACGCAGCTCGCTACTACCGAGATCGGGGAGAGGAACGGGCTTATTGTCAGTGACGGAATCAGCATAGCGAGTGAGCCGGGCAATGGAGCGGTTGATCCACCAAACTATGCCTGCGCCAATCACCAGTGCAATCCCCAACAAAATGGCGCTGGCCCATAAAATTCGCCGCTCGCTGCGCTTAATGACCGGAGCCATCGCCGCGTTCGGTTTGCCTACGCTCAAAACGCCAATAAGCCGCGAGCCGTCCATAATCGGCGCGGCAACATACATCACCGAACTTTCGGGATCGGCAGGATTTTGCAACGTGCTGCGCGCACCATACTGCCCACGCAACGTTAGCCAGACGTCATTCCAGCGCGAATAATCCTGTCCAACGGCTTTATTTGCCGAATCGAACAATACTTTGCCCTGCGCATCGGTCATATAGACATGATATTCATTGCGCACTTTGTTAATGCCACCGATATTGGCGCGAAACGGGCGATGTTGTAGCTGATTAAACGCCTGCGCCAGTTGCCCATGCGTTGGGTCCCCAGAGAGCAAATCGGGACGCGCCAGCTCCGCCAGCAACGTTGCGGTGTCGATCAACGTCCCCTCCGTTGCTCTTCGCACGCCCGGTTTAACTTCTTTGACAAAAATAGCCAGTACGAACCAGGCCGCCACCGCCACCAATAAAAAATAGCCCAGCAGCAACCGCATGCCGATACGCATTACAGGCCCCTCAGGCTATATCCCATGCCGCGATGAGTATTAATCGGTGAAAGATCGGGGTTGATGGCGCGCAGCTTGGCACGCAACGTTTTAATGTGGGTATCGACGGTGCGATCGTAGGTGTCCTGTGCATCTTCCCACACGCTATCCATCAGTTGCTGGCGGGACCAGACGCGGCCTGGCGACTTGAGTAACGTCTTCAGCAATAAAAACTCATACCGCGTCAGCGTTAATGGCGTGTCAAACCAGCTGATCTGCGCCGCGGGTTCATTCAATTCAAAATGACCAATATGGATGACGGGAGACGGCGTCGAGAACTTCTTCACCCGACGCAGTAAGGTGCGCACCCTGGCGCACACTTCGCGGGGTGAAAACGGTTTAGCCACATAGTCGTCAGCGCCAATTTCCAGCCCAAGCAGGCGATCGACCTCTTCACTTCGGGCCGTCAGGAACAGTACAGGTAACGCCGGATGGAGCGCCAGTAACTGGCGGCACAATTCAAAGCCGCTAATATCCGGCAGACCAACGTCGAGAATCATGACATCGGGAACCTGCTGGCGAGCTTTATCCAGCACCGGCAAGCCTCGCTCAAAGACCTCGACGGCAAAACCTTCCTGCTGCAACATGTAGACCAGCGTGTCGGCTATCCCTTGCTCATCTTCCACTAACCAGACCGTTTCCCGATGCATAAATCGCCTCTGTTATTGCCGCCACGGCATGACAGGAACCGCGCTAATCGCGTTTTTCGGCGAACCTTCTACAACTTTGTCGGAGTAAGCCAGATAAGCGAGCGCGTTGCGTTTGGCGTCATAAAAGCGCACGACCTGTAACGACTTAAAGACCAGGGACGTGCGTTTTTTGAATACTACCTCGCCCTGAGCTTTGCCGTTTTTAATACGATCCGAAAGTTCAATCGGCCCGACTTGCTGACAAGAAATGGCCGCATCGGAGGTATCTTCTGCCAGGCCCAATCCCCCTTTAATACCACCGGTTTTCGCCCGGCTCACATAACAGGTGACATTTTTCACATCGGGATCGTCAAAGGCTTCCACAACAATTTTGTGATCCGGGCCGATCATTTTAAATACGGTGTCGACCGAACCAATCTCTTCTGCATGAGCCAATGGCCCCAGCATTATCAGGCTTAAAGACAGGATCAAATGCTTGTATTTCATATTGTTACCATTTTTATCTATTACACGAGCAATTAGTTCGTCACGGTAAATAACATATTGATTAAGAACAAAATCTCAATACTTTTATTTCCGTCAAGTCCTAAAACATACTCTACTAAGAAAAAAACACTGAATGCTAAAACAGCAAAAAATGCTATTATCCAATTACCTGATGTCAGGTGCTCGTTGTTGAAAGGATGAGGATATTTTATGGATCAGGCCGGCATTATTCGCGACCTTTTAATCTGGCTGGAAGGTCATCTGGATCAGCCCCTGTCGCTCGACAATGTAGCGGCGAAAGCAGGTTATTCCAAGTGGCACTTACAGAGAATGTTTAAAGATGTCACTGGCCATGCTATTGGCGCGTATATTCGTGCTCGTCGTTTGTCGAAATCGGCGGTCGCACTACGCCTGACTGCGCGTCCGATTCTGGACATCGCGCTGCAATACCGCTTCGACTCTCAACAGACATTTACCCGCGCATTCAAGAAGCAGTTTGCCCAGACTCCTGCACTTTACCGCCGTTCTCCTGAATGGAGCGCCTTTGGTATTCGCCCGCCGCTACGTCTGGGTGAATTCACTATGCCAGAGCACAAATTTGTCACCCTGGAAGATACGCCGCTGATTGGTGTTACCCAGAGCTACTCCTGTTCGCTGGAGCAAATCTCTGATTTCCGCCATGAAATGCGTTATCAGTTCTGGCACGATTTTCTCGGCAACGCGCCGACCATTCCGCCGGTGCTCTACGGCCTGAATGAAACGCGTCCGAGTCAGGATAAAGACGACGAACAAGAAGTATTCTATACCACCGCGTTAGCCCAGGATCAGGCAGATGGCTATGTACTGACGGGGCATCCGGTGATGCTGCAGGGCGGCGAATATGTGATGTTTACCTATGAAGGTCTGGGAACCGGCGTGCAGGAGTTTATCCTGACGGTATACGGAACGTGCATGCCAATGCTCAACCTGACGCGCCGTAAAGGTCAGGATATTGAGCGATACTACCCGGCAGAAGATGCCAAAGCGGGAGATCGCCCAATTAATCTGCGCTGTGAACTACTGATTCCGATCCGTCGTTAACGCTGCAGCTCATCTAATGCAGGGGCGTCCAGATGCGAGATGTCCCCTGCGGTTTCAACGACCCAGCCAGACGCCAGCCACAGGCTTTCCTGATAATCCACGCGCGAAATAGAACAGTTACGCAAACGTAAGCGACGCTCTGCCCATGCTGGTAATCCGAGAATCGTACTCACCAGGCATCCCAGTGCAATACCATGGCTCACCAGCAGCGGTCGGCTTCCCTGCGGTAAGTCCCGGCAAGATTCCAGTGCCGCATTGACGCGATCGCTGAGCTCCTGCATTGACTCGCCTTCAGGAATACGCCCGTCAACGGTGCCATTGACCAGCTGCCGACGCCAGTTCTCTTCTTCTTCGGTCAGAGAATCGATATGTCTTTTTTCCAGCACACCCATGTTTAATTCACGCAGGCGAGAATCAAAGATGATGTCACAGCCGCAGGCCTGGGCGATGATTTCCGCCGTACGCCGGGTGCGCCCTAAATCGCTACTGATGATATGCGTAATGCCAAGCTCTTTGGCACGGGTTGCCACCTGCATCGCCTGTTGCTCACCTTTGGCGGTCAGCGGGCTGTCAGACTGGCCCTGAATACGTCGCTCGGCGTTCCACTGCGTTTCACCGTGGCGGACTAGGTATACCTGTAACATGCTTTTTTTCCGTATACTGCTGTAACGTTAATTTTCTGAGTAATGCTGATTATGCACCAAGTTGTCTGTGCGACCACCAATCCCGCTAAAATTCAGGCCATTCTGCAGGCATTTCACGAGATCTTCGGCGAAGGATCCTGCCATATTGCATCCGTTGCCGTCGAGAGCGGTGTACCGGAACAGCCCTTTGGCAGTGAGGAAACGCGCGCTGGCGCACGAAATCGGGTAGCAAATGCCCGCCGTTTACATCCAGAGGCTGATTTTTGGGTGGCGATTGAAGCAGGCATTGATGGCGACAGCACCTTCAGTTGGGTGGTGATTGAAAACGCCAGCCAGCGCGGCGAGGCGCGTTCGGCTACTTTGCCGTTACCTGCGGTGATTTTGCAGAAAGTGCGTGAAGGCGAGGCGCTCGGTCCCGTGATGTCGCGTTATACCGGTATTGATGAGATTGGTCGTAAGGAAGGGGCGATCGGCGTGTTTACCGCCGGGAAACTTACCCGCGCCAGCGTCTATCACCAGGCGGTGATCCTGGCGCTGAGTCCGTTTCATAATGCGGTGTATCAGTGATCTTTCAGCAACACCTCTTCCAGCCACTGGCGCAGCTCGACGGGCGCGGCTTTCAGACTATTAGATCCACGCGTAATCGTCGCGATGCCCGCGCCGAGTTCATTTTTTAACTCACGCTGGCTCATTTCGCCGCGCAACAGCTCTTCGACAATACGCACGCGAGTCCCCAACGCTTCGCGCTCATCTGGCGTCAGCATCAGGTTTAACAACGGTAAATGGAGATCGTTCTGGTAGGCATTCTTAAGCAGGTCGACAAAACGTAACCACTCCTGGTGACGCTGTTCTGCCATCGCTGCTGAATAGGGTGATTGTTGGGCCATAATATGTCGCCATTGTTAGCGGGGGAAGCAAAATGCCTCCCCCGGTTGTACTCGCTAAAGAGTACGATAGCATATCATAAACGTGCGGATCAGTAACGACGTCCCCATTCCGTGGCGCTCATCAATGTCGGTTTATCCCCCATGAAATAGCGGTAGTAAGCGTCATAAGCCAGCACGTTCTTCACATAACCGCGCGTCTCGGAGAACGGAATACTCTCGACAAATGCCACTGCGTCGATACGCCCGGCGCTGTTGCCAAGCCAGGTTCGCACCCGCCCTGGTCCGGCGTTATAAGCTGCTGAGGAGAAAATACGGTTATTACCAAACTGCTGATAAACATATTGCAGGTAACTGGTGCCAATGTTGATGTTCGTTTCCGGATCCAGCAATTGTCCTGGGCTGCTATAACCAGGAATAGAGAACATCTTCACCGTATGGGTCGCCGTGCCCGGCATAATCTGCATCAGGCCGCTGGCCCCTACCGGCGATTTCACTTTCGGATTCCAGGCACTCTCCTGACGGGCAATCGCCATCGCATAGCTTTGTGGGATCTCCTTCCCACTGGTGTAACGTTTGAAAAGATCGTTGTAAGCCAGCGGGAATCGCTCTTCCAGATGATCCCAAAGCTTCCCGGCGATCGTTGCCTGAACGCTAAGATCCCACCATTGGTTGTTGAAAGCATACCGCGCCAGTTGAGCTTGCTCTGTTTTTGACTTGCTCTTCACCAGATTGGCCCACTCGCTACGCGCGGTGTTATCGAGATTCCAGTACATCAACTCGCGCACGCGCGCCATCTCCGGCCCCTGAGTCAGGGCGCTGTCAACATTCTGCGGCGCTTTATCAATCTTCAGCTCATACTCTTCTCCGATGCGTTGTGCTGCAACCATCGGGTAGAAACCACGCTGTTGCATGAGTTGATGCAAAATCTCTTTTGCTTCAGCTTCACGTCCGCGTTCCAGCAGTAAATCCGCCTGCCAGTAACGCCATTCATCTTTCTCTTTCGCCTCCATCGGCAGACGCGCCAGCCAGGTATTCAGGCCGCGACGATCGCCGGTGCCAAGCGCCATTCGCACACGGCGTTCAATAAGCGAAGTAGATTGCGAACGCATAATGGCGTCATCACGCCATTTCGCCTGTTCGTCGGTGACATCGTTGCCCATCAAACGCCAGGCGACGATATCGCGCAGCTCCTGAATCTGATCTTCATTAAGCTGCTGCGCCTGGGCAAGCGACGGGATCATCAGCCGTGCATTTTCAGCATCCTGCCGCGCTACACTGGCAAACGCCACCGCCGCCATTTGACGGGTAAAATCGGTCGCTCCGGTTGTACGCGCGAAGGTCAGTACCGTATTAGGATTGTTCGCTAGTGAAATGATTGCCGAAGCGATAGTCTGGTAATCGGCAGGCATCTGCCCTGCCAGCACTGTTACGAGTCCAGTGTTACCCGCTTTCATCGCCAGACGGATACGCTCTAAATACGCCAGCGGATCTTGTTTACCTGACGCACGCCAGACGCTGAATAACTTGTCACAGGCGTTAGGCTGGCTCTTGCCGGTTAGCCACAGCTCTTTCGCCCCTTGCCAGGCTTCTTCACTCTGCCCGGTGTTCCATTTCGCATAGTAGTAATTACATTGCGCTTCGGTAGTTCCGGGCTTTTCCGGGCTAAAGGCTAACAAGCCACGCCAGTCTTCACGCCGCGCCAGTTCATTGACGAAACGAGATTGCAGCGTGCGAGCGGGAGGAAGCGTGGGGTTAGCGCGAACAAAGTTAGTGACCGTCACCGCCGGTTGATTCATCAGGTCATCGGTGATCTGACGGTATTCCAGGTAGGGATAAAGCGGATAATCCTTCAGTCCAGGCATCATTTGTTCAACCACGTCCATTTGTCGATTATCCCAGGCCTGCTTGATTTGCGCGTAACGACTACGCTGCTCATCCAGTGAGTCGGCTCGCGCCACACTGCTGACCGTCAGCAGACAGACACCGGCAGCCAACAGCCGCCAGGTAACGTGTTTGGCTTTTTCCACAAGCGCATCCTCTAAGTGTAAATACATCAATGCAGCGTCATGCCACGTAATAGATTTATGCTAACCAGTCATTGCCGTTTACGCCACGTTACGGACACTTTTTTACTTTTACTGCGAGGGTGATCGACCGGCTGGGATTAGATAAGGAAACAGGCTACACTTCGCCTTTGAAAACTCATCATCACGATAAACATAGAGGCGAAGTCCAACGTGGCTCAATTCGTTTATACCATGCATCGTGTCGGCAAAGTTGTTCCGCCGAAACGTCATATTTTGAAAAACATCTCTCTGAGTTTCTTCCCTGGGGCAAAAATTGGTGTCCTGGGTCTGAACGGCGCGGGTAAGTCCACCCTGCTGCGCATTATGGCGGGCATTGATAAAGACATCGAAGGCGAAGCGCGTCCGCAACCGGATATCAAGATTGGTTATCTGCCGCAGGAACCTCAGCTCAACCCGGAACACACCGTACGTGAGTCCATTGAAGAAGCGGTTTCTGAAGTGGTTAACGCTCTGAAACGTCTGGATGAAGTGTATGCGCTGTACGCCGATCCGGATGCCGATTTTGACAAACTGGCCGCTGAACAGGGCCGTCTGGAAGAGATCATTCAGGCTCACGACGGTCACAACCTGAACGTTCAGCTGGAGCGTGCGGCGGATGCGCTGCGTCTGCCGGACTGGGACGCGAAAATCGCTAACCTCTCCGGTGGTGAGCGTCGTCGCGTGGCGTTGTGCCGCCTGCTGCTGGAAAAACCAGACATGCTGCTGCTCGACGAACCGACGAACCACCTGGATGCCGAATCCGTGGCGTGGCTGGAACGCTTCCTGCACGACTTCGAAGGCACCGTTGTAGCGATTACTCACGACCGTTACTTCCTCGATAACGTTGCAGGCTGGATCCTCGAACTGGACCGCGGTGAAGGTATTCCGTGGGAAGGCAACTACTCCTCCTGGCTGGAGCAGAAAGATCAGCGCCTGGCGCAGGAAGCTTCACAAGAAGCGGCGCGTCGTAAGTCGATTGAGAAAGAGCTGGAGTGGGTACGTCAGGGAACTAAAGGCCGTCAGTCGAAAGGTAAAGCACGTCTGGCACGCTTTGAAGAGCTGAACAGCACCGAATATCAGAAACGTAACGAAACCAACGAACTGTTTATTCCACCTGGACCGCGTCTGGGCGACAAAGTGCTGGAAGTCAGCAATCTGCGTAAATCCTATGGCGATCGTCTGCTGATTGATGATCTGAGTTTCTCGATCCCGAAAGGGGCGATCGTCGGGATCATCGGTCCGAACGGTGCGGGTAAATCGACGCTGTTCCGTATGATCTCTGGTCAGGAACAGCCGGACAGCGGCACCATCACTTTGGGTGAAACGGTGAAACTGGCATCGGTTGATCAGTTCCGTGACTCAATGGATAACAGCAAAACCGTTTGGGAAGAAGTTTCCGGCGGGCTGGATATCATGAAAATCGGCAACACCGAGATGCCAAGCCGCGCCTACGTTGGCCGCTTTAACTTTAAAGGGGTTGATCAGGGTAAACGCGTTGGTGAACTCTCCGGCGGTGAGCGCGGTCGTCTGCATCTGGCGAAGCTGCTGCAAGTTGGCGGCAACATGCTGCTGCTCGACGAACCAACCAACGACCTGGATATCGAAACCCTGCGTGCGCTGGAAAACGCCCTGCTGGAGTTCCCGGGCTGCGCGATGGTTATCTCGCACGACCGTTGGTTCCTCGACCGTATCGCCACGCACATCCTGGACTACCAGGATGAAGGTAAAGTTGAGTTCTTCGAAGGTAACTTTACCGAGTACGAAGAGTACAAGAAACGCACGCTGGGCGCAGACGCGCTGGAGCCGAAGCGTATCAAGTACAAGCGCATTGCGAAGTAATGCGTAAAATGCCGGATGCGGCGCGCCAGCATCGCAGCCGGTATTAGTTAAATGATGAGTCCCCGGAAAAGGCAGAATTTTCTTTAAGCGTATTAGCTCAGATGCGGACTGACATCTCAAATCAAGCGGGAACTCATGGTTCCCGCTTAACGTTTTATTCACCGCGCAAAATCTGGCGGAAATGGGAAACCAGCGGACGTTGGTTGGCTTTATGCCAGGCTGCCCATAATTGCGTTGAATAATTCATCCACGGCAATTCACGTAATACCACCCCTTCCGGCGCATTATGACGCAGACTATGTTGAATTAAGGCCAGACCTAATCCCGCAGCGACCAGACCTAATGCCGTGAGGGGTTCACCCGCTTCCAGGCGAATATCAGGATTAAACCCGGCGTTAACACAGGCGGCGACAAAATGATCGCGAGAATGCGCATCGTCGTTATGAATCACCGCAATCCACTGCTCATCGCCAAGTTGTGACGCGACAAGGTTTTCCTCCTGCGCCAGAGGATGATTTTGCGGTAAGGCCAACAACATTCGATCATCCAGAACCTGAATATATTCCAGATCCTGCTCGCTGTCGGTGGGCGGCGTATCGACCAGAGAAAAATCGAGACTGCGCTGGCGCAGGCCTTCAATCTGGGTCGCCGGTGGTTGGCTGTAAAGTGCAATATGCACATTCGGACGCGATACACGTAACGTACGTAGCGCCGTAGAAAGCACACCGGAATGCATGGCGTTTTCGATATAGCCAATACACAAGCCACCATCTTCCCCCCGTCCCAGGCGTTTGCCTAACGACTCCAGGCGGTTGGCGTGTGTCAGCAACGAACGTGTTTCGGCAAGGAATGTCTGTCCATCAGCGGTCAGGCGAATGCGCTGCTGATTACGCTCAAACAGCGTCAGCCCCAGCCGTTCTTCCAGTTGTGCAATCTGGCGGCTCAGCGGTGATTGCGAGATATGTAATCGCTCGGCTGCGCGTCCCACGTGCTCTTCTTCTGCGACCACCACGAAGTACTTCAGTTGGCGTAAATCAATCATGTTAGACCTCAAAGGACTTAAGTCAGACGAATTATGTCCTATCAAGTCACAACCTCGCAAGGTATTGTGATCCACGTCACAGGGCGATAGCAAAAAAATGCCCTAACCCAAACCGAATAATTGAGGACATCTTATGAGCATCAAAAATTTACTTCCCGGCAAAATTGGCTTAGGCGGCGCACCACTCGGCAACATGTTCCGTGCCATTCTGGAAGACGAGGCCCACGCCACCGTGAGCGAAGCCTGGAACCTGGGCGTGCGTTACTTTGATACCGCGCCGCTGTACGGCTCTGGCCTTTCTGAAATCCGCATAGGCGAAGCGCTGTCTCAGTATCCACGTGATGAATACGTTCTGAGCAGCAAAGTCGGTCGCATCATGCTGGACGAAATGGAAGATCCGGCAAAACGTGATTTCGGTGAAAAAGGTGGCCTGTTCGAACACGGCCTGAAAAACAAAATTCTGAATGACTACTCTGCTGACGCCACGCTGCGCTCGATTGAAGACAGCCTGAAACGCCTGAAAACAGACCGTCTGGATATTGTCTGGATCCACGACCCGGCACAGGACTTCTACGGTGACAGCTGGCTGGAACAGTTCAACATAGCCCGTACCGGTGCGTTTCGTGCACTGACACGTTTGCGTGACGAAGGTGTGATTAAAGCCTGGGGACTGGGTGTGAACCGCGTCGAACCTTGTGAACTGACGCTGGCGCTGGACGAACCGAAGCCAGATGCGTTCCTGCTGGCGGGGCGTTATTCCCTGCTGGATCACGAACGTGCGCTGCAACGCCTGATGCCAGAAGCACTGGAACAGAACGTGGATATTGTTGTGGGCGGTCCGTACAGCTCTGGCGTACTGGCAGGCGGCGAGCACTTTGAATATCAGAAAGCTTCTGCGGCCATCCAGCAGAAAGTGGCGCAAATTAACGCCATTGCCACACGTTTCAATGTGAACGTTAAAGCGGCTGCGCTGCAGTTCGCGCTGGCAAACCCGGCCGTTGCAGCGGTTATTCCTGGCTCCAGCCGTCCTGGCCGTATGGCAGAAGATCTGGCTGCACTGAATGCGCCTGTTCCGGCTGAATTCTGGGCAGAAATGCGCCGTCAAAATCTGGTTGCGGAAAACGCTCCGCTGCCGACCCGTTAATCAACCTGGTGAGAAAACGATGAAACTGGATCTGACAGGTAAAGTCGCGGTGGTCAGCGGCTCAACCTCCGGCATTGGGCAGGGTATCGCCGCCGGACTGGCAAAAGCAGGCGCAACGGTGGTTGTCGTCGGCCGTAAACAGAGCGGCGTTGATGACGCCATGGCTGCGATTGCGGCACAAACCCCCACAGCGTCACTGCGCGGCGTGGTGGCGGATCTCAGCACCGAAGACGGCGTGGCTGCGCTGATCGCTGCAGTCCCAACGGCTGATGTGCTGGTCAATAATCTGGGCATTTTTAACGATAAAGATTTCTTTAGCGTTCCGGATGATGAGTGGATGCACTTCTATAACGTCAACGTCCTCTCCGGCGTTCGTCTGGCGCGTCACTATGCGCCAGGCATGACGGAACAGGGCTGGGGGCGGATTATTTTTGTCTCGTCCGAATCCGGCGTGGCAATCCCTGGCGACATGATCAACTACGGCGTCACCAAAGCCGCGAATCTGGCGGTTTCTCATGGTCTGGCGAAACGACTGGCGGGGACCGGTGTGACCGTCAACGCCATTCTGCCAGGGCCAACCTTTACCGATGGCCTGAAAGAGATGCTGGCGGATGCCGCTGCACAATCGGGACGCAGTGCGCGTGAACAGGCCGATGAGTTTGTTAAAACCTCGCGTCCGAGCTCCATCATCCAGCGTGCGGCGGATGTGGAAGAAGTAGCGAATCTGGCGGTTTATCTCGCGTCACCGCTTTCCTCGGCAACCACAGGGGCAGCCCTGCGCGTCGATGGCGGTGTCGTCGACACCCTGACTATGTAACCCTATAAATTAAGAGAAAATTATCATGGCTAAAACAACTGTATCGATCGAAATTCCGGCTTCTACCGACGCCGTATGGCAATTGATGGGCGGCTTTGATGCGCTGCCAGACTGGCTGCCGTTCATCCCGAAAAGCGTAGTGACAGAAGGCGGTCGCGTTCGTTCGCTGACAACCTCTGACGGCGGCACTGTGGTTGAACGTCTGGAAGCGTTTGATAACCGTCAACGCAGTTATACCTATTCCATTATTCAGGCACCGTTCCCGGTGGTGGATTACCTCTCCACCATTACCGTTCATGAAACCGCCGACAGCCAGGTTTCCCGTGTGGAATGGTTCGGTGAATTCACCCCGGTGAATGTGACGAACGAAGAGGCCGAAGCGCTGTTTACCGGCATCTATCGGGATGGTCTCAAGGCGCTGAAGGACAACTTTGTTGCCTGATGCAATCGACAGGCGTCGGAACGTCCGGCGTCTGATTATTAACAAAATCAGAATAGTCTATTGTCATTTGTATCATTTATGTTATCAGGCAGCAGGCGTATTCTCTCCCCATCGCGTTAATAAACGCCAAACAATTAAGACACTCTGGAATATAAACATGAAAACGATCATCGCAATTTTTACGGCTTCTCTTTTCTCTGTCGCGGCGTTTAACGCATCGGCGCAAAGCGTGACAGCAACCGGTACAACACTGGATTCCGCTGAAGCGGTTATTGCGCAGAAAGCGAAAGAGATGAACGCCTCTGAATACAAAATTACCAGCGCTCGCATGGGCAATACCGTCACCATGAGTGCCGAACTGTATAAATAATCGCGCGAGGGACCCATTACGTAATTTGCTAAATATGCGCTGAATGCGTTGCCATTAATAAACCGTATTGTAATGCCACCGACGACGCGTTCCCGCGCGGGTGACGTTGCGACTGACATAATGGCGGCCTATTACGCGCAGCGCGCCAGTGCTGGACTTATCATCTGCGAAGGTACGCAAATCAGCAGAAGCGCTGCGCATAATTTTCCACGGCACGCTGATTTACTCCGGAAAATACACCAAAGCGCGCGCCGAACTGGCACTGGCTAACGGCTGGTCGGATCTGATTGGGTTTGGTCGTCCGTATAGTGCCAAAAGTAGACATTGATCACATCAGAATGAGCTTAATATGACTAAGCATCATTATTTAGTAGAATGCACAAAAAGTTCTCCAGATAACATAAGGTTTCCATGATCTTCATGACTACAGAGCGACTCATTATTCGCGCATTCAAAAATAAAGATGCATCTGCACTTTTCGATTATCTGTCTTCACCTCGCACACCTTGTTTTCAGGACGAAAAACTCAACTCCCTGGAAGATGCGATAAAAGAAATAGACAGCAGAATCCTTGATAACAGCCAGTTTGCCGTTTGCCTTAAAGAGACTGATGAATTAATTGGTCATCTCTTTGCTGATAATAAGGGGGAGTCTGACAGAAATACCTGGTCAGTTGGCTGGCATTTTAACAAGAGGTATGAAGGTAAAGGCTATGCTACAGAATCTGTCACTGCGTTATTTCAATATTTGTTTTTTGAAAAAGAAGCCAGACGTCTTTATGCATATGTTGAAGACTATAATTTTGCCTCTCAGAAACTATGTGCTCGTCTCCATATGCGACAGGAGGGATGTTTTAAAGAGTTTGTCTCGTTCACACATGATAATGGTGTAGAAAAATATGATGATACATTTATTTTCGCTCTACTCAAGAAAGAGTGGGAGCAGTTATTGGGTAACTAGCTACTAACTTCCGATTTTCGCTCGAAGCGGACTGTCAGATTTGATTGCATTCTGGCTACGCAACCGGTCAGTTGGAGTATGAAGTTGCTCACGAATAGCCTTAGCATCCGCAATTTCGTAGCGGGTCACCCGTGCAGGTTCTTTTAAACCTTGTTTAATCTCAACAGCCTCTTCCAGAGAGGTTTTCAACTTATCAAAAAAACTCATTTTATACCTCGCCTTTGAGCCGTTTCGTCACGGTTATCTCTGCTCGCCCATCATCTCCCGCACCAGCTCCACACAGCGCAGGAAACGGCTGTCGTAATCGTCCTCTTCAACCCGCACAAATTCGATATTGTTCTCTTCCAGCATCTCCACCAGCAAGTTCTGGAACTCTTTGCGATCCACCGAACTGCCGAGGCTGCGTAAACCATCCGCCACCCACGGGGTGTTGTTCTCCAGCAGGATCACCAGATCAAAACGGTATTCATCAATCAGCGCCTGCACGAACGGATGCTCCCGCCCTTCGTACTTTTTGCAGAACGCCTGGGTAGTGACAAAATCAGTGTCGATAAACGCCACTTTATTGGCATATTTCACTGCAAAATCAATGTATTGAGCGTGTCCCAGCGCGATTTTATCGTAGTCGGAATACTGCAATGCGATCTCATCACCGCCAAGGTGTGAAAAGACATAATCGCGACCATATTCCCATGCACTGGTAGTGTTGAAGATATTAGCAAGTTTGTTTACCAGGGTTGATTTACCGCTCGACTCGCCGCCAAGGATCGCCACGGTACGCACAAAGAACGGCTTCACTTCGGTGGGAATATATTCCCAGTAGCGGAACGGGTTTTCGCGGATCTGCGCACCGCTGATACTCATAAAGGTGCGTTTCGGATCGACCAGCACCGTCTCGATCCCCAGATGTTCCATATACTGTGGCGCATCGGCTTCTTCCGAGGTGTAGATCAGGTCCGGCTGGATCCCCTTTTCAGCCATAAACTTTTTGATGCCGTTGCTCCACACATCCCAGCCGTGCGGATACGGCTCCATGCCCTCTTCGTTGAAGGCATGAATACGGATATTTTTCTGATATTTAAAGGTTTGCAATAACCAGCGCAGACGATCCGGCACCGTGGGCTGCTGCGACATGGCGCTGTCTTCAAACAACGCACGGTCACGGGTATCGTCAAAGCCCATAATGATATGCAGCTCGTCAACCTGGCTACAGGCGCGCTGGATAAGGTAGATATGTCCGGTATGCAGCGGGTAGAACTTACCGAATACGACACCAATGGTTTTCTTCTGCCGGGGAAACTCAAGCCCCAAAAAACGGTGCAACGCCTCCAGCTTTTGCGCGCTGGGGCTTTTAATTTTGGCATTCAGTAACTGGCTTAAATACCCTTTGGTCATACCGCTGGCATCAGCTACCTGCTGTAGCGTGCAGCCTTGTTGCTTGATGGCAGTTTTCAGGTAATCAAATGACGACATATCTCCCTCCGTATCTCTCATTATAAGTCGTCGAACACGCTAAGCGCGTCGGAGAGTTTTTTAACGCCAAAAATCTGCATCCCTTCCGGCGCTTTTTTCGGTACGTTAGCCGCCGGAACAATCGCCCGGCGAAAACCGTGTTTCGCCGCTTCTGAGATACGTTCCTGACCGCTGGGCACCGGGCGGATCTCCCCTGCCAGCCCGACTTCACCAAACACCACCAGATCCTGCGGCAGCGGTCTGTCACGCAGGCTGGAAACCATCGCCAGCAGTAACGCCAAGTCGGCGCTGGTTTCGGTTACCTTCACGCCGCCGACCACGTTCACAAATACATCCTGATCGGCCATTTGCAGACCACCGTGACGGTGCAAGACAGCCAGCAGGATCGCCAGACGGTTTTGCTCCAGCCCTACCGCCACGCGGCGTGGATTCGCCATCATCGAGTGATCGACCAGCGCCTGGATCTCCACCAGCAGCGGACGCGTTCCTTCCCACACTACCATCACTGAGCTACCGGAGGTCACTTCATCACCGCGGCTTAAAAAGATTGCCGAAGGGTTGCTGACTTCACGCAGACCCTGTTCGGTCATCGCGAAGACGCCCAGTTCATTCACCGCGCCGAAGCGGTTTTTATGGCTACGCAAGGTGCGGAAACGGGAGTCGGCATCGCCGTCCAGAAGCACCGAACAGTCAATACAGTGTTCCAGCACTTTAGGGCCAGCCAGCGAGCCATCTTTGGTTACGTGCCCGACCATGACAATCGCCACGCCGCGCGTTTTGGCGAAGCGCGTCAGATAAGCCGCCGTTTCACGCACCTGCGCCACGCTACCAGGCGATGATTGTACATCCGCCATATGCATCACCTGGATCGAGTCAATTACCATCAGTTTCGGTTGCTCTTCTTCGGCAATCAGGCAGATCTGTTCGATGCTGGTTTCCGACAACATATTGAGATTGTCAGTCGGCAGGCCAAGGCGATGAGCGCGCATTGCCACCTGTTGCAGCGACTCTTCGCCAGTGACATACAGCGTTTTCATCTGCTGGGCCAGTTTGCACAGCGTTTGCAGTAGCAGCGTGGATTTCCCCGCACCTGGGTTACCGCCAATCAGAATGGCGCTTCCCGGCACCACGCCGCCGCCTAGTACGCGGTCGAACTCTTTAAATCCGGTGGAAAAACGCGGCAGCTCTTCAAGGCTGATATCGGAGAGTTTCTGGACTTTTGCCACCCCGGCGCTACCGGCATAGCCACTGAGACGCTCGTTACGCGCCACCGTTGGCGACGCAGCAAGACGCACCTCGGTGATGGTGTTCCAGGCATGACAGGCACTGCACTGCCCCTGCCAGCGCGGATAATCGGCCCCGCATTCATTACAAACAAAGGCGCGTTTTGGAGCTTTTGCCACGGTGTACCTCGTTAATGCTGTGCCGCCCGCAGGATGACGGGCGAGCAATTACTTCTGATTCAGGCTGCCAGAGAGGATGCAGAATACCCCCATCAGGTCAGCGTGACGGATGGTGACTTCCGTCTTTTCATTCACTTTTGGCTTGGCATGGTAGGCAATCCCCAGCCCTGCCGCTTTGATCATCGGCAGGTCATTGGCTCCATCGCCAATCGCCACAGTCTGCGCCAGCGGGATTTCATACTCCTGCGCGAGGCGAGTTAGAGTTTTCGCTTTGTACTGCGCGTCTACGATGTCGCCGATCACATTGCCGGTAAATTTACCGTCCATGATCTCCAGTTCATTGGCTACCACGGCTGTCAGGCGCAGCTTGTCGCGCAGGTATTCAGCAAAGAAAGTAAAGCCACCGGAGGCAATCGCCACTTTCCAGCCCAGCGTTTCCAGCTTGAGTACCAGTTGCGTTAAGCCTGGCATCAGCGGCAGATTTTCACGCACCTGTTGCAGAATATTGGCGTCAGCGCCTTTCAGCGTCGCCACGCGGCTGCGCAGGCTGGCGGTAAAATCGAGTTCGCCGCGCATCGCCCGTTCGGTTACCTCCGCCACCATCTCGCCCGTTCCGGCCAGTTTGGCAATTTCATCAATACATTCAATCTGGATGGCGGTGGAATCCATGTCCATCACCAGCAAACCCGGCGTGCGCAGGTGCGGGATTTTCCCCAGCGGCGCGACATCCAGCTGCGCTTCGTGGGCCAGGCGCGTAGCCCGCGCGGTGAGTGAACCTGCCAGACGAATCACCTGATAATCTTCCACGCACCAGGCGGCAACAATCACCATCGCCGCGCCCAGTTTGCTCTGGTATTGGGTCAGACGTTGTTTATCCAGCCCACGACCATACAGCAGCCAGCCGCTACGACCTGCGTGGTAATCCAGTGGCATCACTTCATCACCACTTAATGAAAGAGGCAGACCGGGCCATAAAGAGACATCTTCAGGCAGGTCGCACCAGGTAATGTTAGGCATTAAGGCTCCTGTAAAATCGTTCGAAGCAGGGAAAATAACGCATGAGGCTACCTTGTATCCATTGCTTCTGGCAACATTAAGTCTCAAATTTTCAAAGGGTGGAAGATGGCTCGCACAAAACTGAAATTCCGGCTGCATCGGGCAGTGATTGTCCTGTTCTGTCTTGCCTTGTTAGTGGCGCTGATGCAGGGAGCGTCATGGTTTAGTCAAAACCACCAGCGACAGCGTAATCCACAGCTGGAAGAACTGGCCCGCACCCTGGCGCGTCAGGTGACGCTGAACGTTGCACCGCTGATGCGTACCGACTCACCGGATGAAAAACGCATTCAGGCGATCCTCGATCAGTTAACGGATGAAAGCCGCATCCTCGACGCGGGCGTGTATGACGAACAAGGCGATCTTATCGCCCGTTCTGGCGAAAGCGTCGAAGTGCGCGACCGGTTGGCGCTCGACGGCAAAAAAGCGGGCGGCTATTTTAACCAGCAGATTGTCGAACCTATTGCCGGGAAAAACGGACCGCTCGGCTATCTGCGCCTGACGCTCGACACCCATACGCTCGCCACCGAAGCCCAACAGGTGGATAACACCACTAACATTTTACGCCTGATGTTGCTGCTCTCACTGGCAATCGGCGTTGTGCTGACCCGCACGCTGCTACAGGGTAAACGCACCCGCTGGCAGCAATCGCCCTTCCTGTTAACCGCCAGCAAACCGGTGCCGGAAGAGGAAGAAAGCGAGAAAAAAGAGTGACCCATTACTACAAGAAAGGAAATCGTTATGTCCACATTACGCCTGCTCATCTCTGACTCTTACGATCCGTGGTTTAACCTGGCGGTGGAGGAGTGTATTTTTCGCCAGATGCCCGCCACGCAGCGCGTTCTGTTTCTCTGGCGCAATGCCGACACGGTAGTGATTGGTCGCGCACAGAACCCGTGGAAAGAGTGTAATACCCGGCGGATGGAAGAAGATAACGTCCGCCTGGCGCGGCGCAGTAGCGGTGGCGGCGCGGTGTTCCACGATCTCGGTAATACCTGCTTTACCTTTATGGCTGGCAAGCCGGAGTACGATAAAACTATCTCCACGTCGATTGTGCTTAATGCGCTGAACGCGCTCGGCGTCAGCGCCGAAGCGTCCGGACGTAACGATCTGGTGGTGAAAACCGCCGAAGGCGACCGCAAAGTCTCAGGCTCGGCCTATCGCGAAACCAAAGATCGCGGCTTCCACCACGGCACCTTGCTGCTCAATGCCGACCTTAGCCGCCTGGCAAACTATCTCAATCCGGATAAAAAGAAACTGGCGGCGAAAGGCATTACGTCGGTACGTTCCCGAGTGACCAACCTCACCGAGCTGCTGCCGGGGATCACCCATGAGCAGGTTTGCGAGGCCATAACCGAGGCCTTTTTCGCCCATTATGGCGAGCGCGTGGAAGCAGAAATCATCTCCCCGGACAAAACGCCAGACTTGCCAAACTTCGCCGAAACCTTTGCCCGCCAGAGTAGCTGGGAATGGAACTTCGGTCAGGCTCCGGCATTCTCGCATCTGCTGGATGAACGCTTTACCTGGGGCGGTGTGGAACTGCATTTCGACGTTGAAAAAGGCCATATCACCCGCGCCCAGGTGTTTACCGACAGCCTCAACCCCGCGCCGCTGGAAGCCCTCGCCGGGCGACTGCAAGGCTGCCTGTACCGCGCGGATATGCTGCAACAGGAGTGCGAAGCGCTGTTGGTTGACTTCCCGGAACAGGAAAAAGAGCTACGGGAGTTGTCTGCGTGGATAGCGGGGGCGGTAAGGTAACTCGCTGATTTAAATATCCAGGGAAGGAAATATGAGCGATCTGGAAAACCAGGAACGGGAGATTATCAATTTAATGTTCAGCCAGGGTATATCCTGGCTAACCGCCGTGCGTATCAGGCATAAACTATCACTTGCTGAAGTAAGTAAAATGTTAGGTATCTCCATTAATTCTCTAAAACAGATCGAAAAGACGGAACGGCTTAGTTCAAACATCAAAAGCAAAATGGCAGGAATTTATGGTTGTCCACCAGAGTTGCTGATATGCCCTTCCTGGATGACGGCTGAACATAAATGAATAGATTCGTGAATAGATACTTGAATGGATTTTATTTTCTATCCATATGAAAAATAATAGTAAATCTATAAATCAGTTGCTATTGATGAATAGATACTAAAAAGCCGGAGCAGTCTCCCGCTCCGGCTTCACAAGGCAATCGCCTTTCAGCAAAACACAATTACTCTTTATCGCCCAGCAGAACGGATTCCAGTGCGATTTTGATCATGTCGTTGAAGGTGGTCTGACGCTCAGCGGCAGTGGTCTGCTCGTGAGTGCGGATGTGGTCAGACACGGTACAGATGGTCAGGGCTTTCGCGCCAAATTCTGCAGCGACGCCGTAGATACCAGCCGCTTCCATTTCCACGCCGAGGATGCCGTATTTTTCCATCACGTCGAACATTTCGCCGTCCGGAGAGTAGAACAGGTCAGCGGAGAACAGGTTACCAACGCGAGCATCAATGCCCAGTGCTTTAGCCGCGTCTACCGCGTTACGCACCATGTCGAAGTCAGCGATAGCGGCAAAGTCATGGTCTTTAAAACGGATGCGGTTAACTTTGGAATCGGTGCAGGCACCCATACCGATAACGACGTCGCGCAGTTTTACGTGTGGCAGAACAGCGCCACAGGAACCCACGCGGATAATTTTCTTCACGCCGAAATCGGTGATCAGTTCTTTGGTGTAGATGGAGCAGGACGGGATACCCATACCGTGACCCATTACGGAAATTTTGCGGCCTTTGTATGTACCGGTGAAGCCCAGCATACCGCGAACGTTGTTCACTTCACGGGCATCTTCAAGGAAAGTTTCAGCAATATACTTCGCACGCAGCGGGTCGCCTGGCATCAAAACTACGTCAGCGAAATCGCCCATTTCTGCATTAATGTGTGGGGTAGCCATTGTTTTATCCTTATCAACATGTTTTCACCCTCTCCCTGTGGGAGAGGGCCGGGGTGAGGGCATCAAGCCGCACCCATTATCAGAACATGGCTTTGCCATATTCCATATCAGAAGTACCAAAATATTTTGCCAGAGTCTGGCCGATATCCGCGAAGGTTTCACGGTGACCCAGTGAGCCCGGTTTTACTTTCGGGCCGTAAACCAGTACCGGAATGTGTTCACGCGTGTGGTCAGTACCGGTCCAGGTCGGATCACAGCCGTGGTCAGCGGTGAGGATCAGGATGTCGTCATCGCGCAGCAGAGACATCAGCTCCGGCAGACGGCGGTCGAACAGTTCCAGACCCGCAGCATAACCGGCGACGTCGCGACGGTGGCCCCAGGAAGAGTCGAAGTCAACGAAGTTGGTGAAGACGATGGTGTTATCACCCGCTTCTTTCATCTCTTTGATGGTGGCGTCAAACAGCGCGTCCAGGCCAGTCGCTTTCACTTTTTTGGTGATACCGCAGTTGGCGTAGATGTCTGCAATTTTACCGACAGAAACCACCTGGCCGTGTTTTTCATCAACCAGTTTCTGCAGCACGGTCGGTGCTGGCGGTTCAACGGCCAGGTCGTGACGGTTACCGGTACGCTGGAAGTTACCGGCTTTGTCGCCGATAAACGGACGAGCGATAACACGACCGATATTGTAGCCGCCGTTGGTCAGCTCTTCACGGGCGATTTCGCACAGTTCGTAGAGTTTATCCAGACCGAAAGTTTCTTCATGGCAGGCAATCTGGAACACGGAGTCAGCGGAGGTATAGAAAATCGGCTTGCCGGTTTTCATGTGCTCTTCGCCCAGCTGATCCAGAATGACCGTACCGGAAGAGTGGCAGTTACCGAGGTAACCCGGCAGATTAGCGCGTTCAACCAGTTTATCCAGCAGCTCTTGCGGGAAGCTGTTTTCGTGATCGGAGAAGTATCCCCACTCAAACAGAACCGGGACACCGGCGATTTCCCAGTGACCAGACGGGGTATCTTTACCGGATGACATTTCGTGCGCCCATGCGTACGCGCCGATAACTTCAGCGTTGCCGTCCATTCCCGCCGGAATGAAACCGGTAGAACCTTCGTGTGCTTTCGCCAGCCCCAGACGGGTCAGATTTGGCAGATTGAGCGGGCCTTTACGACCGTTATCAGCTTCGCCTTTGGCACAAGCTTCTGCGATATGACCCAGGGTGTCAGCCCCGACGTCACCAAAGCGTTCTGCATCTTCTGTAGCGCCGATGCCGAATGAGTCCAGCACCATAATAAATGCACGTTTCATATGTTCTCCGTACTCAGTGCTTCAAATTTAAATGATCAGATCAGTATACCGTTATTCGCTGATACGGCGATAGACAGTTGGTGTGCTTTCCGGTGCTTTATCGGCAAGTTTAATTGCCGCTTTCACCGCTTTCGCCGCTTCCTGCCAGCTGTTTTCGTCTTTCGCGTGGATAACCGCCAGTGGACGCTGACCGTCTACCTGGTCGCCCAAACGCGCCATATCAGTAAAGCCGACGCTGTAATCGATGGTGTCAGATGCCTGACGGCGTCCGCCGCCCATTGCAACCACTGCCATCCCCAGCGCACGGGTATCCATTTCACTGACAAAACCTTCGGTATCAGCATAGACTGCTTTCGTCAGCATCGCTGTCGGCAGATACTTCGCGTAGTTCTCAACGAAGTCGGTTGGGCCTTTTTGTGCCGCTACCATACGACCAAAGACTTCTGCCGCTTTACCGTTGTCCAGCACCGCCTGCAATTTCGCGCGCGCTTCGGCGTCATCTTTCGCCAGTTTGCCGGAGATAAGCATCTCTACGCACAGCGCCATCGTGACATCAAACAGACGCGGGTTACGATACTCACCCGTCAGGAACTGCACCGCTTCACGAACTTCAACCGCGTTACCTGCACTGGAGGCCAGTACCTGATTCATATCGGTGAGCAGCGCGGTGGTACGCACGCCAGCGCCGTTAGCCACGCCAACAATCGCTTCGGCAAGGGCTTCAGAGAGTTCGTAGGTCGGCATAAATGCACCGCTACCCACTTTCACGTCCATCACCAGCGCATCCAGACCTTCCGCCAGTTTCTTCGCCAGGATCGAGGCAGTGATCAGCGGGATGGAGTCCACGGTTGCGGTAATATCACGGGTCGCGTAGAAACGTTTATCAGCCGGAGCCAGTGAACTGGTCTGACCGATAATCGCCACGCCGACGTCTTTAATAATTTCGCGGAAACGGTTGTCATCCGGGAAAATGTCGAAGCCAGGGATGGATTCCAGTTTGTCGAGCGTACCGCCAGTATGACCGAGGCCGCGACCGGAGATCATCGGAATATAGCCGCCGCAGGCTGCGACCATCGGCCCCAACATCAGCGAAGTCACATCGCCGACGCCACCGGTGGAGTGTTTATCAACAATCGGGCCATTCAGATGCAGGCTTTTCCAGTCGAGAACGGTTCCTGAATCTCGCATCGCCATGGTCAGCGAGACACGCTCAGGCATTGTCATATCGTGGAAGAAAATGGTCATCGCGAGGGCGGCAATCTGCCCTTCGGAGATAGTGTTGTCGCGAATGCCGTTGATAAAGAAACGAATTTCTTCATCGCTCAGCGCATGACCATCACGTTTTTTACGAATAATTTCTTGTGCGAGAAACAAGGTAACCTCCCGTGGAAAAGAGACGAGGTAATCGGGGAACCGGATGAGCATCGCTGCGTCATCCGGCAAATCAAGCCTTAGTAGCTGCTGGCGCTCTTACCGTCGCCGTGGCCCAGAGCCTTCAGCAGGCTTGCCAGCAGGCTGGAAGCGCCAAAGCGGTAGTGACGCGCATCGGCCCAGTCAGCGCCGAACAGTTCATCGGCGATGGCGAGATATTTCTGCGCATCTTCCGCAGTACGCACGCCGCCTGCCGGTTTGAAACCAACGGTTTTTTCTACTCCCATGTCGCGGATCACTTCCATCATGATGCGCGCGCTTTCCGGCGTCGCGTTCACTGCCACTTTACCGGTAGAGGTTTTGATGAAGTCAGCACCCGCTTTGATGGAGATTTCAGACGCTTTACGGATCAGCGCTTCGTCTTTCAGTTCGCCGGTTTCGATGATCACTTTCAGCAGTACGTTAGCCGCAGCGCAAGCCTCTTTACAGGCTTTCACCAGGTCAAAACCAACCTGCTCGTTACCCGCCATCAGCGCGCGGTACGGGAACACCACGTCAACTTCATCGGCACCGTAGGCGATTGCCGCACGGGTTTCTGCCAGCGCGATTTCGATGTCGTCGTTACCGTGTGGGAAGTTGGTTACCGTAGCAATACGGATTTCCGGGGTACCCTGCTCTTTCATCGTTTTGCGAGCAATCGGGATAAAGCGAGGATAGATACAGATAGCGGCGGTATTGCCGACCGGAGTTTTGGCCTGATGACACAGGGCGATCACTTTCTCGTCGGTGTCGTCGTCATTCAGGGTGGTCAGGTCCATCAATTTCAGTGCACGCAGGCTGCTTGCTTTCAGATCAGTCATTTCATTCTCCTGGCTTGTCGCCAATAAAATTCACCTTGCGAGTTTGTTAGTATTCTAACATCTACTCCGCAACACACTTCGATATACATCACAATTAAGGAAATCTACTTACAAGTTTGCATCACTGTAATGAGATCTGGTTCAAATAATTCACTTTCAAATGAATGCGTCAGTGGTGGCAAACGCATCAGGATCAAAGTGAACATCACGAAACTTCTTACAATGGCGCATCACCTTCGGCATAAAAGGAAAAGAAGATGCCCACTTCTCATGAAAATGCACTGCAACAACGTTGCCTGCAAATTGTCACCAGCCCAGTGCTTAGCCCGGAGCAGAAGCGCCATTTTCTGGCACTGGAAGCAGAAAACAATCTGCCTTATCCGCAGCTTCCTGCCGAAGCCCGCCGCGCGCTGGATGAGGGTGTAATCTGCGATATGTTTGAAGGTCATGCGCCGTACAAACCGCGCTATGTCTTACCCGATTACGCCCGTTTTCTGGCGAACGGTTCCGAATGGCTGGAGCTGGAAGGCGCGAAAGATCTTGATGATGCACTCTCTCTGCTGACCATTCTTTACCACCACGTACCGTCGGTCACATCGATGCCGGTCTACCTGGGGCAACTGGATGCGTTGTTGCAACCGTATGTTAGAATTCTAACACAAGACGAGATCGATATTCGAATAAAACGTTTCTGGCGTTACCTCGACAGAACCCTGCCAGACGCCTTTATGCACGCCAATATCGGCCCGTCTGATTCGCCCATTACCCGCGCGATCTTACGTGCAGACGCAGAGTTGAAGCAGGTTTCACCGAACCTGACCTTTATCTACGATCCTGAAATCACCCCTGATGACCTACTGCTGGAAGTGGCGAAGAACATCTGTGAATGTAGCAAACCGCACATCGCCAACGCTCCGGTGCATGATAAAATTTTCACAAAAGGGGGCTACGGGATTGTGAGCTGTTACAACTCACTGCCGCTGGCGGGTGGTGGCAGCACGCTGGTACGCCTTAACCTGAAAGCCATTGCCGAGCGCAGCGAATCGCTGGATGACTTCTTTACGCGCACTCTACCGCACTACTGCCAGCAGCAGATCGCCATCATCGATGCGCGGTGTGAATTCCTCTATCAACAATCACACTTCTTTGAGAATAGCTTCCTGGTGAAAGAAGGGCTGATTAACCCTGAACGTTTTGTGCCAATGTTTGGCATGTATGGGCTGGCGGAAGCGGTTAACTTGCTGTGTGAAAACGAAGGGATTGCCGCGCGCTACGGTAAAGAGGCCGCCGCAAATGAAGTGGGTTATCGCATCAGCGCGCAACTGGCGGAGTTTGTCGCCAATACCCCCGTGAAATATGGCTGGCAAAAACGCGCCATGTTACACGCACAGTCGGGGATAAGTTCCGATGTCGGCACCACGCCGGGCGCACGTTTGCCGTATGGTGATGAGCCAGATCCGATCACCCATCTGCAAACCGTCGCCCCGCATCATGCTTATTATTATTCCGGCATCAGCGACATTCTGACGCTCGACGAAACCATCAAACGTAATCCGCAGGCGCTGGTACAGCTTTGCCTCGGTGCCTTTAAAGCCGGAATGCGTGAATTTACCGCCAATATCAGCGGTAACGACCTGGTTCGCGTTACTGGTTATATGGTGCGTTTGTCGGATCTGGAAAAATATCGTGCCGAAGGCTCACGTACCAACACCACCTGGCTGGGAGAAGAAGCCGCACGTAACACTCGTATTCTGGAACGCCAGCCGCGCGTGATAAGCCATGAACAGCAGATGCGCTTTAGTCAGTAAGATTATCCCCTTCTCCTGCGTTGACGGGCCAGGCAGTCGTCTGGCTCTGTTTTTGCAGGGCTGCAATCTGCGTTGCAAAAATTGTCACAATCCGTGGACGATGGGACGCTGCAATGACTGTGGAGAGTGCGTGCCACAGTGTCCGCATCAGGCGTTGCAGATTGTTGACGGCAAAGTGGTGTGGAACGCTGTGGTCTGCGAGCAATGTGATACCTGCCTGAAGATGTGTCCGCAACATGCCACGCCAATGGCGCAGTCCATGAGCGTGGATGAGGTGCTTAGCCATATCCGCAAAGCAGTGCTGTTTATCGAAGGGATAACGGTAAGCGGCGGCGAAGCCACGACCCAGCTACCGTTTGTGGTGGCGCTGTTTACTGCTATCAAAAATGATCCGCAACTGTGCCATCTCACCTGTCTGGTGGACAGTAACGGTATGTTGAGCGAAACCGGCTGGGAAAAATTGCTCCCGGTGTGCGACGGCGCGATGCTCGATCTCAAAGCGTGGGGTAGCGAATGTCATCAACAGTTAACCGGACGCGATAATCAGCAGATTAAGCGCAGCATCTATTTGCTGGCAGAGCGCGGCAAGCTGGCGGAACTGCGTTTGCTGGTAATCCCTGGCCAGGTGGATTATTTGCAACACATCGAAGAACTGGCGGCGTTTATCAAGGGACTTGGCGATGTTCCGGTACGCCTGAACGCGTTTCATGCCCACGGCGTGTATGGCGAAGCGCAAAGCTGGCCGAGCGCCACACCGGAAGATGTTGAGCAGTTGGCTGATGCGTTACGGGAGCGCGGGGTGAGCCGGTTGATATTTCCGGCGCTGTATTTGTGACATGCCGGATGTGGCGTAAACGCCTTGTCCTGCCTACGGCACGTTAAACAACGCATACGTATTATTAAGCAACACTTCGGCAATCTCATCTTCTGGTTCCGGGCGTAACTCGCAAAGTACGGCAAACACCCGCGCAGCCTGTTCCGGGCGGTTAGGCTTCCCCTGAAAGCCGTTGAGCGGCATATCCGGCGCATCGGTTTCCAGCAACAACGATGCCAGCGGTAATTTTGCGATGACATCGCGGGTTTTACTGGCGCGTGGATAGGTGATAGTGCCGCCTACGCCAATTTTGTAGCCCAGCTGTACAAACCGTTCAGCCTGTTGCAGGCTGCCGGAAAAACCGTGAACCACGCCAGTACGCGGCAAATCGTGGCGTTTAAGATGCATCGCCAGTTTGTCGTGCGTGCGCCGTGAATGCAGGATCACCGGCAGATCGTAGCGTTTCGCCAGTTTCAGTTGTTCGTCGAGTAACCACTGCTGCCTCTCAAATTGCGGATCGTCGCCAAAGAGATCCAGGCCGATCTCCCCCACCGCCACCACCTTCGCCGGATGCCTTTCCAGCGCCTGCTGTAACTGCTCCAGCGATGCATCGCTATGTTTTTCTAACATCCCCGGATGCAACCCTAACGAGGCATACAGCGGTTGATAATTTTCCGCTAATGCCAACACACGGGCAAAATTTGCCGCCTCTGTCGCCGGAACAATGATCTTGCCTACGCCCGCTTGTGCCGCGCGTTGCAGGCTGGCCTCTTCATCGCCACTAAACGGCGGGAAATCAAAATGGCAGTGGGTGTCGATAAAACGGCAAATCAAGCCAGATCCTCATTGTTAAATGTCGGGTCGTTCGCCTGCGGAGCATCGCTCACTTCGGCAACCAGCGTATCGTTGGCGACTGGCGCAGGCGGAATGACAATCGATTCCGGCGTCACCACTGGCACCAGATGGCGGGTTAGCGGCGCTTTTTCAGTTAATAGCTTGCCAACCGTTGCTAGGAAATAACGACCGCATAAACGCCCAAGTTTATAGTCTTCACGCAGCGCCGGAATCCGACTGCCAAGCGCGATACTATGCAATGGCTTCGGCGGATAAATTTCGAATATCCGCAGTTTGCCCGGTGGTTTCTCAATAAATTGCTGAATGTCACGATAGCTGGTTTCATGATGCTGCACCAGATTGACCAGCGGCTGCAGGCTACTGTCACCCAGCCAGCGTTCCATGCGTTTGAACCACTGCGGCGTGTAGTACATTTGCGACGGCACGGTGCGGATGACGACCAAGGTTTTTGCTCCCTGCCTTGCCGCCTCTTTAACCGGAATCGCATCACTGATCCCGCCATCCAGGTAGTTAATGCCTTCCAGCGACACTCCGCTACGATAAAAGCCAGGTATCGCACTGGAGGCGCGAATCACATCCAGCCAGTTTTGTTTGGTTGGTAAAAAGTAATTCGGCGCATAGTCATCCTGACGACAGGCGCACATATAAAACGATTTGCCGCTGTCAAACAACCGCGCGGCGGTATCCATTTGCAACGGCATCTGGCTTGCAGTGGCCTCCACCAGCCAGTCGAGATCGATAAGATTTCCTCCACGGACAAAGCGCAATGGATCGAAAAATTCGCGTTTTGTGGTATAGCGCATGATGACTTTGCGCGCGTAACCGGGCTGATTGCAGATATACGCCGAGAGGTTCTGCGCCCCGGCAGATGTGCCGAGATAAAGATCGAAAGGATTAAACTGCGCGCGCATAAACTCATCCAGCACGCCAGCCGTGAAAATTCCACGCTGTCCGCCGCCTTCGCACACCAGAGCTATTCGTCCAGGCTGGAACGGCCTTAGCGACAACGGCGCAATATTACCAAGCGTTACAGGTATTCGCTGCCCCACCTCTGCCTTCCTGTTTTTGTTGTGAAAGAATGACAAAGTAACGCAATTTATTATTCGCTAAAACCGCAAAAGCCAGTCCGCTGGACTGGCTTTGGATAAAATTTTCTTAATGGTCTGAAATCTAGGGTCGTTTTCGGCCCATGAACAAACTCACCAGGAACAGAATAATCCCGACGACAAAGACAATTTTAGCTGCGCCTGCAGCGGTACCGGCCAGACCACCAAACCCAAGTGCGGCGGCGATTAACGCGATAACCAGAAATATGATGCCCCAACGAAACATAAGCGTCTCCTTTACCATAGTTAATGTCACCGCTTGATATGAGCGTGAAAATCACTCAATGCGATATTTTTAGTGTGGTGCACATCGCGCCTCCCGACAAAGTTCGGGAGGACGAATTACGACGAATTACTTAGTTTTGAGATCATTTTTAACGCTTTTCACACCATCTACCGCTTTGGCGATACTTTCAGCACGGTCGCTCTGTGCCTGGGAATCGACGGTACCGGAGAGCTGAACCACGCCGTCGGTGGTTTCAACTTTCACATGACGGGAAGGGACGATATCGTCCGCCAGCAGTTTGGCTTTGATTTCACTGGTGGTGGCGGTGTCACCCGCGTAGCCCTTCACCGAGCCTTCTTTAGCGTCGCGAACGTGCAGTTTGTCGCTGACAGAGGTCACCCCTTCAACGCCTTTCGCCACTTTCACTGCCTCTTCGGCCTGAGCCTGGCTTTCAACGAAACCGCTCAGGGTCACGACTTTTTGATCGGTTTTGACAGAGATATCGGTGCTCTTGATGTTGTCATGATCCACCAGCGCCGCCTTCACTTTCGCGGTGATGGCGCTGTCATCCATGAAATTACCGACTTTATTCATAGAGCTATCGACTTTTTGCCCTGCGCTTTCATTGGTAGTCTGTGCGTTGTTTTCCGCGTAGGCAGAGCCGGTCGCGACGGCAGAGGTCAACATTACAGCCAGCAGAGTTTTCGAAATCTTCAGTCTTGTCATAGTCATCGATTTATTCCTGTATGTTTGCTCGTAATTTGAGCCTGGCAACACGAGGTTGCATTGCTGAATAGGGAGAGACTTCACCCTCTACAGAAGTCAATGGTCGCCATCACAAAAGCGATGGGTGATGAATAACGACCATTACAGCCTCTGAATCAGTTATTAATATCGGTAGAATGACAATCGACGGCTTTAGATACTGATATCTACGCATTGAACGGTATTTAACGCCGCCAGAAATGTCATTACTTTGTTAAATATAGATCACAATTTTGAAACCGCTCGGGAGATCAGCGAAAACATAAGCAAAAGTGAATGTTTTAAGAACATTCCGTAAGCGGCTAATAAGGAAGGGAAATTGACAGGGCGCAGCGGCTACCGCGCCCTGGAGGCAAGAATTAATGCTCGCGGGTCTGGTGGAACTGAACGTCCGGATAACGTTCCTGCGCCAGGCGCAGGTTGACCATGCTGGTAGCGATGTAAGCGAGGTTATCGCCGCCATCAAGCGCCAGTTGGCTTTCGTTCTTACGCTTGAACTCTTCGAATTTCTTCGCGTCCGCACATTCTACCCAGCGGGCAGTGGCAACGTTGACTGACTCATACACTGCTTCAACGTTGTATTCGCTCTTCAGACGCGCTACCACCACATCAAACTGCAGCACACCAACTGCACCAACGATCAGATCGTTGTTGGAGATCGGACGGAACACCTGCACCGCGCCCTCTTCGGAAAGCTGTACCAGCCCTTTGAGTAGCTGTTTTTGCTTCAGCGGATCTTTCAGGCGGATACGACGGAACAGTTCTGGTGCGAAGTTCGGAATACCGGTGAACTTCATCATCTCACCCTGGGTAAAGGTGTCGCCGATCTGAATGGTGCCGTGGTTGTGCAGACCAAGGATATCGCCAGGATACGCTTCTTCAACGTGCGAACGGTCACCCGCCATAAAGGTCAGCGCGTCGGAGATCACCACATCTTTCGCAGTGCGCACCTGGCGCAGCTTCATGCCTTTTTCATATTTACCGGATACCACGCGCATAAACGCCACGCGGTCGCGGTGTTTCGGGTCCATGTTGGCCTGAATTTTAAATACGAAGCCGGTAAATTTGTCTTCGCTCGCCTCTACGGTACGGGTATCAGTCTGACGCGGCATCGGCGCAGGGGCCCACTCCACCAGGCCATCCAGCATATGATCAACGCCGAAGTTACCCAGCGCAGTACCGAAGAATACCGGAGTGATTTCGCCCGCAAGGAACAGCTCTTTGTCGAACTCGTTAGACGCGCCTTTCACCAGTTCCAGTTCGTCACGTAGCTGCTGTGCCAGATCTTCACCAACCGCAGCGTCGAGATCCGGGTTATTCAGCCCTTTGACAATGCGGACTTCCTGAATCGTGTGGCCTTTACCGCTCTGATAGAGATAGGTTTCATCTTTATAAAGGTGGTAAACGCCTTTAAACAGCTTGCCGCAGCCAATCGGCCAGGTGATCGGTGCGCAGCCGATTTTCAGCTCGTTCTCAACTTCATCGAGCAGCTCCATCGGGTCGCGGATATCACGGTCAAGTTTGTTCATAAAGGTGAGGATCGGCGTGTCGCGCAGACGGGTAACTTCCATCAGCTTACGGGTACGATCTTCAACACCTTTTGCAGCGTCGATAACCATCAGGCAGCAGTCCACCGCCGTCAGGGTACGATAGGTATCTTCCGAGAAGTCTTCGTGCCCCGGGGTGTCGAGCAGGTTAACCAGGCAATCGTGATACGGAAACTGCATCACAGAAGTAGTAATGGAGATCCCACGCTGCTTTTCCATCTCCATCCAGTCCGACTTAGCGTGCTGGTTGGAACCACGGCCTTTTACTGTACCGGCGGTCTGAATGGCCTGTCCGAACAGCAGCACCTTCTCGGTGATGGTAGTCTTACCGGCGTCCGGGTGAGAAATAATGGCAAAAGTGCGGCGCTTCGCCACCTCTTGCAAATAAGGAGACAACGTCATAATTCTTTCTTCTTGAGTAAGCGGCATCGCGCCGCGCTTGTTGAAAACGAAAAATTGCGGCTATTTTACCCATCAACGGGGGGGAGGCAATCAGTGTTTACACAGGAGCTGCTCCAGTTCGTGCAACGAAGAAACGGTCCAGGTAGGCGCGATGCCTTCTGGTTGCTCGCGATTGTGCGCATTCAGCCAGCAGGTCGCAAGCCCGGCGTTGATGCCACCGAGAATATCGGACTCGGCAGTGTCGCCAACCATCAGCACGCGTGAACGGTCAGGATTGCCCGCCTGTTCCAGCGCATAATCGAAAATTTTCTTATTCGGTTTGGCAACGCCAACTTCTTCGGAAATCACCAGCAAATCGAAATAATCACGCAGGCCCGTGCGTTCCAGACGCACTTGCTGCAAGGCGCTAAAGCCGTTGGTGATGATGCCAATTTTAGCGTTGCCACGAATGGCGTTAAGCAGAGAAACCGCGCCCGGCAGCGGCGTACAGATTTCCGCCATCGCATTAATAAAGGCTTCGTTGAGTTTACCCGGCTCGACGTTCAGCCGTTCGGCCCAGCTCTCAAACCGCCCGTGCTGAAGCTGTAATGAAGTGATCGCGCCGTTTTGATAATCCACCCACAGTGGCTTGTTAACGGCCTGATAGTCCTGAAAATCTTCAGCGGTAAAGGTGACGCTGTAATCAAGAAACATCCGCTGCAGGCCGGTGAATGAGTCAAAGGTAAACAGCGTTTCATCGGCATCAAAGAAAATCCAGTCCCACTTCATTATTCCACCTTGTCTTACATACTGATTGGCAACGCCATGATGATGGCGTCTTCGCGACCGTCCGTGGTGGGGTAGTAATTGCGGCGAATCGTCGCCTCGTTAAAGCCTAAACTTTCGTACAGTGCAATGGCGGCAGCGTTTGAGGCACGGACTTCCAGCCATAGCGTCGCCACGCCGCGTTTTTCCAGTTCGTCGATCAGATGTTCCAGCAGCGCCCTTCCCAATCCCTGACGCTGATAGTCAGGATCGACCGCAATATTGAACAATGTAGCTTCATCCAGCACCACTTGCGTAATCGCAAACGCCGCCATTTTGCCGTTTTGCGTTAACTGAAAGTTGAGATAACGCTCGCCCTGGTTGCTGGCAAAGGTTTTCTCACTCCACGGAAAGGCGTGGGCGCGTTGTTCAATGTGGTAAGCCGCTGGTAAATCAGTCGTTTCGAGGGAAGAAATCGTGTTCATATGTGCAAATTTGTTGCCATAACGCGGCGCGTGCCGTTGGGTTTGCCCGTAATTCGGTGAGCGCCGGTGATGCCACCTGAGCGCCTTCCAGTGATAGCGGTTCGTCAGTACCCAACCGCCAGCTGTTGCAGCGACTGCCTTGTGGCAGCATCGAGATTTTTTCTGGCGTCAGTTGCAGCACTTGATCGGGGCTGACGGTTAATGCGCGCAGAACATCGCTCACCAGAGGATCAGTCAGGGCGGGAAGATCGTTTGCCACCATCACCAGACGGACGTGTGCCGGGATCGCAATGGCAATCTCCCCCTGCAACGCGCCAGGGCGACGCAGCGACCACTGGGTAATGCCCAGTTGCTGTAACTGCCAGTCTCGTCGGGATGTCATAGCGAATCGCTCCTGTTGTCAGGGGCGCAAATATAGCAAATTCGTCGATACCGCGCCAACATATGGCTATAATCGCCGCCAGTATCAATTGAGGAGCATTCCATGTCTGCATTTACCCCGGCAAGTGAAGTCTTGCTGCGTCACAGTGATGATTTCGAACAAAGCCGTATTCTGTTTGCCGGAGACTTACAGGATGACCTGCCCGCGCGTTTAGATACCGCGGCCAGCCGTGCTCATACCCAGCAATTCCACCATTGGCAGGTGTTAAGCCGCCAGATGGGGGATAACGCCCGTTTTAGTCTGGTCGCAACGGCAGATGACGTCGCAGATTGCGATACGCTGATCTACTACTGGCCGAAGAATAAACCGGAAGCCCAGTTCCAGTTGATGAATTTACTTTCTCTGCTGCCGGTGGGCACGGATATTTTTGTCGTTGGCGAGAACCGCAGCGGCGTGCGCAGCGCCGAACAGATGCTGGCAGATTATGCGCCGTTGAATAAAGTCGACAGCGCCCGTCGCTGCGGCCTCTATTTTGGTCGTCTGGAAAAACAGCCGGAATTTGATGCGGATAAATTCTGGGGCGAATATAACGTGGATGGCCTGACGGTCAAAACGCTGCCGGGCGTGTTTAGCCGCGACGGTCTGGATGTCGGTAGCCAGTTACTGCTCTCGACGTTAACTCCGCACACGAAAGGTAAAGTGCTGGATGTCGGCTGTGGCGCGGGCGTGCTTTCTGTTGCCTTTGCGCGCCATTCGCCGAAAATTCGTCTCACTCTGTGCGATGTCTCTGCGCCAGCGGTAGAAGCCAGCCGCGCAACACTTGCGGCCAACGGTGTTGAAGGTGAAGTCTTTGCCAGTAACGTCTTTTCCGAGGTGAAAGGTCGTTTTGATATGATCATCTCCAACCCGCCGTTCCACGATGGGATGCAAACCAGCCTCGATGCGGCGCAAACGCTGATTCGCGGCGCGGTGCGTCATCTTAATAGCGGCGGCGAGCTGCGAATTGTAGCGAACGCCTTCCTGCCTTATCCGGACGTGCTGGATGAGACATTTGGCTTCCATGAAGTGATCGCGCAAACCGGGCGCTTCAAGGTGTATCGCGCCATTATGACCCGCCAGGCGAAGAAAGGTTAAGTATCCCGCCGCAAGCCTTGTCGGATGCGGCGTGCTCGCCTTATACAACCTACAAAACCTGCACGTTAGCCCTTCGTAGGCCAGATAAGACGCGCCCGCGTCGCATCTGGCATCTGCACCCAAATACCGTGTCGGATGCGGCGTGAACGCCTTATCCGACCTACAAAACCTGCACGTTAGTTTCCTGATGGACATTTTTCCAGCAATTACACCTCCGGCGATAATTAACTATTGACGAAAAGCTGAAAACCACTAGAATGCGCCTCCGTGGTAGCAATTCTTTTTAAGAATTGATGGTATGCGAAGGTGGCGGAATTGGTAGACGCGCTAGCTTCAGGTGTTAGTGTCCTTACGGACGTGGGGGTTCAAGTCCCCCCCCTCGCACCAAAAACCACGTTGATATTGCTCGCACTGGGCGAAGGTGGCGGAATTGGTAGACGCGCTAGCTTCAGGTGTTAGTGTTCTTACGGACGTGGGGGTTCAAGTCCCCCCCCTCGCACCAAACGAGGCGATATCAAAAAAAGTAAGATGACTGTGCGAAGGTGGCGGAATTGGTAGACGCGCTAGCTTCAGGTGTTAGTGTCCTTACGGACGTGGGGGTTCAAGTCCCCCCCCTCGCACCAATTATCTTTACTTCCTTTCTTGTTTCTTCCCTGATTTTTCATCCCTGATTCAAATTCATTATCATCAGCATGATGCCAGCAATAAGCGCCAGGCACGATGGCAGCAAAACGTAATGCCGCAACTGTTTGTGATACAGCATCACCGGCGTCAATATTAATCCCATCAGAATGACAATCCGCCACTGATCCGGCGATAAATCCGCATACATCAGCCCTGCAATCAGCAATCCCGGCAGCAACACTCCCCAGCCACTGCCCAGCGTACGTTGCAACATGGTTTCATCTCTTTCATTGATAATGATAACTAATATCATATGATAATTTTTATCATTTGCAAGCCAGAGAAATCCCTTGCTATCGGGTAAACCTATCGCTAGGATTAGCAATCATTATCATTTAGATTACTATCCCGATTATGGCCTATCGTTCCGCACCGCTCTATGAAGATGTTATCTGGCGAACGCATCTCCAGCCGCAGGATGCTGGGCTTGCACAAGCCATACGGACGACGATCGCCGAACATCGTGAACATTTGCTCGAGTTTATCCGCCTGGATGAACCCGCTCCGCTTAACGCCATGACGCTGGCGCAATGGTCATCAACGAATGCGCTAAGTTCTCTACTGGCGGTCTATTCCGATCATATCTATCGCAACCAACCAACGATGATCCGCGAGAACAAACCGCTGATCTCACTATGGGCGCAATGGTATATCGGCCTGATGGTGCAACCATTAATGTTGGCGCTGCTGACGCAGGAAAAAGCATTAGATGTGTCGCCGGAACATTTCCACGTTGAGTTTCACGAAACCGGACGCGCCGCCTGTTTCTGGGTCGATGTGTGTGAAGATAAAAACGCAACACTACATTCGCCGCAGCAGCGAATGGAAACGTTAATCAGCCAGGCGCTGGTTCCGGTTGTGCAGGCATTAGAAGCGACGGGAGAGATCAACGGCAAACTTATCTGGAGTAATACCGGTTATTTGATCAACTGGTATCTCACTGAGATGAAGCAGCTGCTTGGCGAGGCGACGGTTGAATCGCTGCGCCATGCCCTCTTTTTTGAGAAAATGCTCACGAACGGTGAAGATAATCCACTCTGGCGTACCGTGGTACTGCGCGACGGCCTGCTGGTGCGCCGCACTTGCTGCCAGCGTTATCGGTTACCGGATGTGCAGCAATGTGGCGATTGTACGCTGAAATGAAAGCACTGCCGGGGAAGTAAACCCGGCATCATGCGGATTAATAGGGATGCAACACATTACTTGCTTCGCAATGCCGCATACATAACAGAATATCTGCGGCCTCCAACAACCCTGCATCAGAACTGACGCCCAGTTTCGACATCACATTAAATTTATGTGCACGGATCGTTTTGATATTGCGTTTAAGCTGCTCGGCAATTTGTGTCATTGAGTAGCCACGCGACATAAAGCGCAATATTTCTCTCTCCGTCGGGCTTAGCGTTCGGCTTTGATTAATGTACCACTGATTGTTCAGTCGGTCGGTCGCCTGACGTACACCATTTAATGACAAAAAGAGTTCCTGATGAAAAATCTCCAGCGTTGACGCTTTACTTAATACACCGTCCAGCGGTGATGGCGACAATGAACCAATCAGCCGAGCTTCAATATCATCATCCGCAATAACTAAACGCCGGGTACGCGGGAACTTAATCGCCAGTTCAGTCAGGCATGATAATCCCTCTCTGCGCTCACTTCTCATGGCAGAAAAAGAAAAAATGACCGCCGCAAACGAGATCCGCGACATGGCATCCTGAAATGACTCCTGACTGGTATAGGTATGGAGCTTATAAGGGTTACCCGCAAACTTTCTGAATAAACTCTCAATACCGATACTACTCATGACGCATTTTTCTATGAGTGCGACATTTCTCTTCTTAATTCGGCTGTGTTCCATTCTGCGGCATCTCCATAAACAGAAGGCAAGTTAAGTTCTCTTGCACCCTGCGCGCTATTTATCCATGCATACATTTCAGCGTTGCTGTGAATTGCCAGTCGACGCATCGCACTGTTTTTTTGGGCGCTGATAGTTTTATTACTTTTCTTAAGCAATGAAGCTATCTGGTTGATGCCCCATCCTTTACCTAATAGCCGCAGCACTTTACGCTCTGAAAGAGTGAGAATGACGGAGCGATAGCTAAAATCATGAGTTTCAGTCATTGCCGGAGAGGTCAGCATGGCGCTGATACGCTCTGCGTGCGTATTGCCGGAACGAACGGTCTTGACCAGATTCTCAATGGGTTCAACATCAGACAATAACGTCGCCGTAGGGCACATGAGCAATTCTACTGCCTGGGAATACCAGGAACGTGACACCATGAAAACCCAGTGAATTTCCCGATATTGTGAGATTAAAGAATAATAATGTTCACAAACAGAACGTGGATCTTCACTTTCACCGGCTAAATCAGCAATGACTAATCCGGAACGACGTAATTGTAATAAGGTAAGGTCCTCCGCAGAGGCGCTGGATATTATTTCATATTCAGGGAAGTGAGTCCTCATGACCTCTTTTAACCCTGCTTGCATAACAGGTATTTTACTGATAACAATTCCATTTTTGCAGCATCCTGGCAACATATTTCCTCCACATCCACTGTCTATAAATCATGATGGTTTATTCAGGATATTCATTCCTTAAATGTTTCCAGCAAATTAATAGATTAAGCGAATAAATTATCCTTAGCATTCACTTTCATATCAGCATACTCCTGCTGCACAACAACTCCACTGCATGTGTCAGAAGGTTAGCATCAAATGATAACCTGGTGAAATAGCCTGGAGACATTTAAAATATCTACATTAAGTTGTTAGAAATACTTAATGAAAAACAGAATTCTCATTCATTTAATTTATAATTAACTGATATCCCTTCCCGCAGAATGCGGGATCACACAATCAATATTTATTCAATAAAATCTGATAGTTTTAACTTGTAAAAATTAAAAAACGCGCCCAGTTATCTTTTATCCTGATTCGTAAAGGCTAAACAATAAATTCATTATAGTGATAATATTCATGTGATAATTTGTTTGCGACGAGAGATAATTCGCTTTTTATCACCGAGCTTCTCCTGATAACCAGGATTAATCAGCGCAATTTTGATCTTAACCTACCGCAAAACAACCGTGCTTCATGATACAAATGGATTCTCATTATCTGAACAATACGCATCACGTCTATGACAAAGGGCGAGTTATGCAAACTGAGCAACAGCGAGCCGTAACACGGCTTTGTATCCAGTGTGGATTATTTCTTTTGCAACATGGTGCGGAAAGCGCGTTGGTTGATGAGCTTTCCTCACGACTGGGTCGGGCGCTGGGAATGGACAGCGTCGAAAGTTCTATCTCTTCGAACGCCATAGTGCTGACAACCATTAAAGATGGGCAATGCCTGACATCGACACGAAAAAATCACGATCGCGGCATTAATATGCATGTGGTGACTGAAGTCCAGCACATTGTGATTCTGGCGGAGCATCATCTGCTGGATTACAAAGGTGTAGAGAAACGATTTAGCCAAATTCAGCCATTACGTTACCCGAGATGGCTGGTAGCCTTAATGGTCGGCCTTTCTTGCGCCTGTTTCTGTAAACTCAATAAAGGTGGCTGGGATGGTGCCGTCATCACCTTCTTTGCCAGTACGGTCGCGATGTATATCCGCCAGCTGCTGGCACAACGTCATCTTCATCCACAGATCAACTTTTGCCTCACCGCTTTCGCCGCCACCACCATTTCCGGTTTGCTTTTGCAACTTCCCACTTTCAGCAATACACCCACTATCGCGATGGCCGCCAGCGTTCTGCTGCTGGTGCCGGGTTTTCCGTTGATTAATGCCGTCGCCGATATGTTTAAAGGCCACATCAATACCGGACTGGCACGCTGGGCGATCGCCAGTCTGCTGACACTGGCTACCTGCGTCGGCGTAGTGATGGCACTGACGATTTGGGGGCTACGCGGATGGGTGTGATCGAATTTCTGTTAGCGTTGGCGCAGGATATGATCCTCGCCGCCATTCCTGCGGTCGGCTTTGCGATGGTGTTCAACGTTCCCGTGCGGGCGTTACGCTGGTGTGCGCTGCTTGGCTCGATAGGTCATGGTTCCCGAATGATCTTAATGACCAGCGGGCTGAATATTGAGTGGTCAACTTTTATGGCTTCTATGCTGGTCGGCACCATTGGTATTCAATGGTCGCGCTGGTATCTGGCGCATCCGAAAGTGTTTACCGTGGCGGCTGTTATTCCTATGTTCCCTGGCATATCGGCTTATACCGCAATGATTTCGGCGGTAAAAATCAGCCAACTAGGTTACAGCGAACCGTTGATGATTACCCTGTTAACCAACTTTCTTACAGCTTCATCAATTGTTGGTGCGTTATCCATCGGTCTTTCCATTCCTGGATTATGGTTGTACCGCAAGCGCCCTCGCGTATAAAATTGCCTCGCTTAAGCACACGGATGAGAGACAGCCTCCTCTCCTCCGTGTGTTACTATAAAAGTTATCTCCCTTCTCGTTCATCGTTCCATATTTGAGAAACAGTATGTCTTCCAGAGTTTTGACCCCGGACGTCGTTGGTATTGACGCCCTGGTACACGATCACCAAACCGTTCTGGCAAAAGCTGAAGGCGGTGTGGTTGCCGTATTTGCTAACAATGCCCCGGCGTTTTATGCCGTCACGCCTGCACGCCTGGCTGAACTGCTGGCGCTGGAAGAAAAGCTGGCGCGTCCGGGAAGCGATGTCGCTCTGGACGATCAACTCTATCAGGAACCGCAAGCTGCTCCCGTAGCTGTACCCATGGGGAAATTCGCCATGTATCCGGACTGGCAACCCGATGCCGACTTTATCCGCCTGGCGGCGCTATGGGGCGTGGCGCTAAGAGAGCCGGTGACCACCGAAGAACTGGCCTCATTCATTGCCTACTGGCAGGCGGAAGGTAAAGTCTTTCACCATGTGCAGTGGCAACAAAAACTGGCGCGCAGCCTGCAAATCGGTCGTGCCAGCAACGGCGGACTGCCGAAACGAGATGTGAATACGGTCAGTGAACCTGACAGCCAAATTCCACCAGGATTCAGAGGGTAACGATGAAAAACGTTGGCGACCTGATGCAACGCCTGCAAAAAATGATGCCTGCCCATATCAAACCTGCTTTCAAAACGGGTGAAGAACTACTGGCCTGGCAGAAAGAACAAGGGGCGATCCGCTCCGCCGCTCTCGAACGTGAAAATCGGGCGATGAAAATGCAGCGCACCTTTAACCGCTCCGGTATTCGTCCACTGCATCAGAACTGCTCCTTTGAGAACTATCGCGTTGAGTGTGAAGGGCAGATGAATGCGTTAAGCAAAGCGCGCCAGTATGTCGAAGAGTTTGACGGCAACATCGCCAGCTTCATCTTTTCTGGTAAGCCAGGAACCGGCAAAAACCATCTGGCGGCGGCAATCTGCAACGAGCTGCTGCTACGCGGTAAATCCGTATTGATCATCACCGTGGCCGATATTATGTCGGCGATGAAAGATACCTTCAGGAATAGCGGTACCAGCGAAGAACAACTGCTTAACGATCTGAGCAACGTTGATCTGCTGGTGATCGATGAGATCGGCGTGCAGACCGAATCGAAATACGAAAAAGTGATCATCAACCAGATCGTCGATCGCCGCTCTTCTTCCAAACGCCCAACCGGGATGCTGACCAACAGTAATATGGAAGAGATGACCAAGTTGCTGGGCGAACGCGTGATGGACCGTATGCGCCTGGGTAACAGTTTGTGGGTGATCTTCAACTGGGATAGCTACCGTAGCCGGGTAACGGGTAAAGAGTATTAATCCCCGTTTCTGGCGGTATACTGCGACACAATTCCACCTTGAGTAATGATGATGAAAACTGTTAAACATCTTCTGTGCTGTGCCATTGCCGCCAGCGCATTAATTTCCACCGGGGTGCATGCTGCGTCCTGGAAAGATGCGCTCTCCAGCGCCGCCAGCGAACTTGGCAACCAAAACAGCACGACACAGGAAGGCGGTTGGTCGCTCGCGTCATTAACTAACTTGCTTAGCAGCGGAAACCAGGCCTTAAGCGCAGATAACATGAACAATGCCGCAGGCATTCTGCAATACTGCGCGAAGCAAAAGCTGGCTTCGGTAACCGATGCCGAAAACATCAAGAATCAGGTACTGGAAAAACTGGGCCTGAACAGTGAAGAGCAAAAAGAAGACACCAATTATCTGGATGGCATTCAGGGGTTGCTGAAAACTAAAGATGGTCAGCAACTCAATCTGGATAATATCGGAACGACTCCGCTGGCAGAAAAGGTGAAAACCAAAGCCTGCGATCTGGTGTTAAAGCAGGGGCTGAACTTCATTTCCTGAACCGCGAAACGCCGCGTTTTAGCTGTTACCCGGCTGACGCGGCTCTCTCCTGCCCTTTTCCCTGCTCCTGGACGGTTTTCCCCTGTTACACGGGAAGCGACCGTAATCAAAAAAGTCTGTTTATAAACTAATTCCTAACAACATCGCATTTTTTTGACACTAGAATTGCAGCAATATGGCGACGCCATTACATTGTGCTTCTCAAAAAGCTTAAACGTTGGCTAAACGGCCCGGTTTAGTGAGGATCGCCCGTTGTCAGAACTACTCTCTTTCGCCCTTTTTCTCGCCTCTGTGCTGATTTACGCATGGAAAGCGGGACGTAACACCTGGTGGTTTGCAGCCACATTAACGGTACTGGGGCTATTTGTCGTTTTAAATATCACCCTGTTTGCCAGCGACTATTTTACTGGCGATGGTATTAACGACGCGGTTCTCTATACCTTAACCAACAGCCTGACCGGTGCTGGTGTCAGTAAATACATCCTGCCTGGTATCGGCATTGTGCTGGGGCTGACGGCGGTGTTCGGTGCGCTGGGCTGGATCCTGCGCCGTCGTCGCCATCATCCGCACCATTTTGGTTACAGCCTGCTGGCACTCTTACTGGCGCTGGGTTCAGTGGATGCCAGCCCGGCATTTCGTCAGATAACGGAACTAGTGAAATCCCAGTCACGCGACGGCGACCCGGACTTTGCGGCTTATTATAAAGAGCCGTCGAAAACTATCCCTGACCCGAAACTCAACCTGGTTTATATCTACGGCGAAAGTCTCGAGCGGACCTATTTTGATAACGAGGCTTTCCCGGATCTCACGCCTGAACTGGGCGCGTTGAAAAATGAAGGCCTGGATTTCAGCCACACGCAGCAGCTGCCAGGAACGGATTACACGATTGCGGGCATGGTGGCTTCTCAGTGCGGCATACCGCTGTTTGCCCCCTTTGAAGGCAACGCCTCCGCCTCTGTCTCCAGCTTCTTCCCGCAGAACATCTGTCTGGGAGATATCCTGAAAAACTCGGGTTATCAGAACTATTTCGTGCAGGGCGCAAATCTGCGTTTTGCCGGTAAAGATGTGTTCCTGAAGTCGCATGGCTTCGACCACTTATACGGCTCAGAAGAGCTGAAAAGCGTGGTAGCCGACCCGCACTATCGCAACGACTGGGGATTCTACGACGATACCGTTCTCGATGAAGCGTGGAAAAAGTTTGAAGAGCTTTCCCGCTCAGGTCAGCGATTCTCACTGTTTACCCTGACAGTCGATACCCATCACCCGGATGGTTTTATCTCGCGTACCTGTAACCGCAAAAAATATGATTTTGACGGTAAGCCGAATCAGTCATTCAGCGCGGTAAGTTGCAGCCAGGAGAATATCGCGACGTTTATCAACAAAATCAAAGCGTCACCGTGGTTTAAAGATACCGTCATCGTCGTCTCTTCTGACCATTTAGCGATGAACAACACGGCGTGGAAATACCTTAATAAACAGGATCGCAATAACCTGTTTTTTGTCATCCGTGGCGACAAGCCGCAGCAAGAGACGCTGGCGGTGAAGCGTAACACGATGGATAACGGCGCGACGGTGCTGGACATTCTCGGTGGCGATAACTATCTCGGACTTGGTCGTAGCAGTTTATCCGGGCAGTCAATGTCGGAAATCTTCCTCAATATCAAAGAGAAAACATTGGCGTGGAAGCCGGATATCATCCGCCTGTGGAAATTCCCTAAAGAGATGAAAGAGTTCACCATCGACCAGCAGAAAAACATGATTGCCTTCTCGGGTAGCCATTTCCGTTTGCCGCTGCTGTTGCGGGTTTCAGACAAACGCGTGGAACCGCTGCCGGAAAGCGAATACTCAGCACCGCTGCGTTTCCAGCTGGCCGATTTCGCTCCACGCGACAATTTCGTCTGGGTTGACCGTTGCTACAAGATGGCACAACTTTGGGCTCCGGAACTGGCACTCTCCACCGACTGGTGTGTCTCGCAAGGGCAGCTTGGCGGTCAGCAAATTGTCCAGCATGTTGATAAAACAATGTGGAAGGGCAAAACGGCATTTAAAGATACGGTCATCGACATGGCGCGTTACAAAGGCAATGTCGATACGCTGAAGATTGTTGATAACGATATTCGCTACAAAGCCGACAGTTTCATCTTTAACGTCGCCGGTGCGCCAGAAGAGGTGAAACAGTTTAGCGGGATTTCCCGTCCGGAGTCGTGGGGCCGCTGGTCCAACGCGCAACTGGGCGACGAAGTAAAAATCGAGTACAAGCATCCGCTGCCGAAGAAATTTGACCTGGTGATTACCGCCAAAGCATACGGCAATAACGCCAGCCGTCCTATTCCGGTACGCGTAGGCAATGAAGAACAAACTCTTGTGCTGGGCAATGAAGTGACCACCACCACGCTGCATTTCGATAACCCAACCGATGCCGACACGCTGGTAATTGTGCCGCCGGAACCTGTCTCAACCAACGAAGGGAATATCCTCGGACACTCGCCGCGTAAGCTCGGGATCGGCATGGTGGAAATTAAAGTGGTAGAACGTGAAGGGTAATTCCTGACTGATGTGTAGGTCGCATAAGGTGCGACCTACACGCCTTCTCCGGCTTACAACACACTATTAAGAAACAAAAAAAACAGCGCCCAACACTTCCCCGGACGCTGCATGGCAACTTTAATAATCTCGCCTTATCAGAAAGTAATTACACCCTTAATCAACTCACGATTGTTAATCACATCGCGCTCGTAGGTTTCTGCCAGCGTGGCGAACGGATAGCGATGGGTTAACATCATGTCGGCAGTGATTTTCCCTTCCGCCATCAGTCGACCGACTTTAGCGAAATCTTCCGGCGTGGCGTTGCGGCTACCCATCATCGTCGTTTCTTTTTTATGGAATTCCGGATCGGAGAACTGCAACTCACCTTTAAACAGACCGACAAATACCACCGTGCCGCCGTGACGAATCAGATTCACGGTGTTATTCATCGCATGTTGATTACCTGTCGCGTCGATCACTTTCTGCGCCAGCGAACCACCAAACTGCGCCCGCAGCTGCGCGTCAAAATCTTCGGCTGACGGGTCCAGTACAGGTAATTCCAGACGCGTTGCCACATGTTCACGGCGCGCCGGACTGGTATCCGCCACCACCACCTGTGCGCCATCGGCTTTAGCGATTGCCGCCGCGCCCAGACCGATTGGCCCCGCCCCGACCACCAGCACCTGCTCGCCGGGAGCAATGGCTGCGCGACGCACCGCATGAGCGCTAATAGCGAAAGGTTCAATTAATGCTGCCGCCTGCGGGTCAATACCATCTGCGGGCAAAATGTTCGCCACCGGCACGCTCAAATACTCACTAAAACCGCCATCCTGATGCACGCCAATGACTGAAATTTTTTCACAGCAATTGGTACGCCCGCTTTTACACGCCGGGCATTGCTGACAGGCAACATAAGGGATCACCGCTACTTGCTGTCCATTTTTAAGATTTGCAATATTTTTACCCAGCCCAACAATCTCCCCACATATTTCATGGCCTAAAACGCGTGGATAACTAAAAAATGGTTGATTCCCACCCCAGGCATGAATATCGGTACCACAAATGCCGACTGACTTAATTTTTATTAATGCTTCATTGTCACCCGGAATAGGTATCTCGCGTTGTTTCCAGACTAATTCTTTCGGCTGCTGGCAAATTAAAACATTCATCGTAGACATGATTCGGCTCTCCATTTTTTGTTGCCTTAGATATCAATGAAAATGAAAAATGGCAGCGGAACGGAAAATCTGTTTTGTGAAAACACACGCATAAAAATGTTTTAAATCGGGTTTTAATGGGCTCACAAGGAGGAAAATATGAGTCGTTCACAAAATTTACGCCACAATGTGATTAACCAGGTCATTGATGATATGGCGCGGGGTCATATCCCTTCCCCACTTCCATCGCAAAGTGCGCTGGCGGAAATGTACAACATCAGCCGCACTACAGTGCGTCATATTCTCAGCCACTTACGCGAATGCGGCGTCTTAACGCAGGTTGGAAACGACTATGTTATTGCGCGTAAACCTGACCATGATGACGGTTTCGCCTGTACTACCGCTTCAATGAGTGAACAAAACAAAGTGTTTGAGCAGGCTTTTTTCACGATGATAAACCAGCGCCAGTTACGCCCTGGGGAAACTTTTTCTGAACTGCAACTGGCTCGGGCCGCGGGTGTCAGCCCGGTTGTAGTAAGAGAATATCTTTTAAAATTCGGCCGTTATAATCTTATTCAAAGCGAAAAGCGCGGCCAGTGGAGCATGAAGCAATTCGATCAATCCTACGCTGAGCAGCTGTTTGAGCTACGCGAAATGCTCGAAACTCATTCACTTCAGCACTTTCTCAACCTGCCTGATCATGATCCTCGCTGGCTGCAGGCGAAAACCATGCTCGAACGTCATCGGCTACTGCGTGACAACATCGGCAATAGCTTTCGCATGTTCTCGCAACTTGACAGAGATTTTCACTCCTTACTGCTTTCAGCTGCCGACAATATCTTTTTTGATCAATCGCTTGAGATCATCTCAGTCATCTTTCATTTTCACTATCAATGGGACGAAAGCGATCTTAAACAGCGCAATATCATTGCCGTCGATGAACATATGACCATTCTCAGTGCTCTGATTTGCCGCAGTGACCTGGATGCCACCCTTGCGCTCCGTAACCATTTGAATTCAGCTAAACAATCAATGATTCGATCCATTAATGAGAACACGCGTTATGCTCATTAAGTACGGATTAAAAACAGCAAACTATTAGCGGGTGCACGGTTTTATCAAAAGATAAATACCGGGAAATTCCCGCTTACCTATGCTCACAATCAGTCGACTAAAAATGTTTTTGTGAGCGGTAGTAAAGTCCTAAAACTTTAACCTGCCGTTAATGTCAACCTTGCGTAATGCACAATTACGTAAACAATTAAAATTATAAATACAGGAGTCCGGCGTGGAAAAAGAAAATATCACCCTCGATCCGCGTTCTTCATTTACTCCATCTTCGTCGGCAGATATTCCCGTGCCACCAGATGGATTAGTTCAACGCAGCACCCGAATTAAACGCATTCAAACCACCGCCATGTTGTTATTATTTTTTGCGGCGGTAATCAATTATCTCGACCGCAGTTCGCTGTCGGTAGCAAATTTAACAATTCGTGAAGAATTGGGATTAAGTGCCACCGAAATCGGCGCTTTGCTCTCCGTGTTTTCACTCGCTTACGGCATTGCGCAACTTCCTTGCGGCCCACTATTGGATCGTAAAGGCCCACGCCTGATGCTGGGACTGGGGATGTTCTTCTGGTCACTGTTCCAGGCAATGTCTGGCATGGTTCACAGCTTTACGCAGTTCGTGTTGGTGCGTATCGGTATGGGGATTGGTGAAGCGCCGATGAACCCATGCGGTGTAAAAGTCATTAACGACTGGTTCAACATCAAAGAGCGCGGACGCCCGATGGGCTTCTTCAACGCAGCTTCTACCATTGGCGTTGCCGTAAGCCCACCGATTCTGGCGGCGATGATGCTGGTGATGGGCTGGCGCGGGATGTTTATTACCATTGGTGTACTGGGGATTTTTCTCGCCATCGGCTGGTATATGCTCTATCGCAACCGCGAGCACGTAGAACTGACTGCCGTTGAACAAGCTTATCTCAATGCAGGTAGCGTCAATGCCCGCCGAGATCCGCTCAGTTTTGCCGAATGGCGCAGCCTGTTCCGTAACCGCACAATGTGGGGAATGATGCTCGGATTCAGTGGCATCAACTACACTGCGTGGCTGTATCTGGCCTGGCTTCCTGGTTACCTGCAAACAGCCTATAACCTGGATTTAAAAAGCACAGGATTGATGGCTGCTATCCCTTTCCTGTTTGGGGCTGCCGGGATGCTGGTCAACGGTTACGTTACCGACTGGCTGGTCAAAGGGGGAATGGCTCCGATTAAAAGCCGTAAGATCTGCATTATTGCCGGGATGTTCTGTTCTGCCGCCTTTACGCTGGTCGTACCGCAAGCGACAACATCCATGACAGCGGTTCTGCTGATTGGCATGGCACTGTTTTGTATTCACTTTGCCGGAACATCCTGCTGGGGCTTGATCCACGTCGCAGTTGCTTCTCGCATGACGGCGTCGGTGGGCAGTATCCAGAACTTTGCCAGCTTCATCTGCGCCTCTTTCGCGCCGATCATTACTGGTTTTATTGTTGATACCACCCACTCATTCCGTCTGGCACTAATCATCTGCGGTTGCGTCACCGCAGCGGGGGCACTGGCGTACATCTTCCTGGTTCGTCAGCCGATCAACGACCCGCGTAAAGATTAAACTCCCTATGCCCGATAACATTTTGCTTATCGGGCATTTTTATGGCGATTAAAACGTTTCCCAGTTCTCCCCGCTATCTGCTACGGCCATTTTACGCGGCGCAGCTGGCGTCACGGTTTTTACCACAGCCGATGTTTCACGCTGATGTTGCTGCTGTTGCTGAATCCGGAACACTGCCACAGCTTCGGTCAGGCGACTGGCCTGCTCTTCCAGCGCGGCGGCGGCAGCGGCAGATTCTTCCACCAGCGCAGCGTTCTGTTGAGTTACCCGGTCCATCTCAGCGACCGCTAAGCCAACCTGATCGATACCACGGCTCTGCTCATCAGAAGCAGAAGCTATTTCGCCCATAATGTCCGTCACGCGGGTCACAGCACTGACAATCTCCGCCATTGTTTCCCCGGCGCTTTCGACCAGCGTAGAGCCAACATCCACTTTCCCCACCGAGTCTTCAATCAGGCTTTTAATTTCGCGAGCCGCCTGGGCGCTGCGCTGGGCCAGATTACGCACTTCGCCCGCGACCACCGCAAAACCGCGCCCTTGCTCACCCGCGCGCGCTGCTTCAACCGCCGCGTTCAAAGCCAGAATATTGGTCTGGAAGGCAATACCGTCAATTACGCTGATAATATCGGCGATTTTCTGCGAACTGGTGGAGATATCGCGCATAGTCTGCACCACGTTATCTACCACTTTGCCGCCGCGTTGCGCCGTTTCAGAAGCACTTAACGCCAGGTGGCTGGCCTGGCGCGCATTCTCGGCGTTCTGTTTCACCGTTGCGGTCAGTTGCTCCATGCTGGCTGCCGTCTCTTCCAGCGAAGCGGCCTGTTGCTCGGTGCGCGAAGAGAGATCGTTATTGCCGGTAGCGATTTCGCTGGCACCGCTATAAATGGCATTGGCCCCGTTGCGCACATCACCGACGGTACGCATCAGCTCTCCCTGCATATGGCGCAAACTCTCTGCCAGTTGCCCCATCTCATTAGAGCCATCCACCTCAATCGGTTTCACCAGATCGCCGCCTGCAATATGACGAATGCTGTCAATCAGGCGATTCATTGGCGCTACCAACGAGGCTTTAATACCGAACCAGACGGCGAAGATGACCGCCAGTACGACGATCATCACGCCCACCAGAATCCACATCGCCTGGCTGTAGGAGGCATTATTATCGCTGACGGCGATATCATAGAGCCGATCGTTTTGCTCCATGTAAGCCACATACTGCTTCTCGAAACCGTCCTGATATCCCTGGGTCGGCTGATCAAAGAACTCGTTGATTTTGCCTGCACCTAACAGTTGGATCAGCTCCGCCAGCGCATTGTGATAAATATCGTAATTACGTTTGATCTCTGCCGCTGCGGCGGTGCTCTGACGCGGGTCACGCGGCAACGCTTCGTAATCCGCCCAGTTTTTTTCCGCCTGTTTCAGCGAAATACTGGCACTCTGCATCAGCTCAGCAACGGTTGAACCGCTACCAATATTATTCTGATCCATCATGTAGCGGATACCCGCGCGGTTGAGGGTGTTACGCGTCTGCAACAACGCGACCCAGCTGCCATTCAGCGTGGATTGCTGCTGGCGAATGGTTTGTAAAACAGTGAAATTTTCTTTGTCATTCTTTAAGGCATTAAAGAACAGACCGCCTGATGTCAGTTGTAAAAGGCCAAAAACGGCCAAAACCAGCAGTAAGCTGGTCACAATTTTGATACGTTTTAACATGGTTTCTCTTTCCTGTGGACCGATGCAAGATTTTCGGCCTGGAAAGCAAAAACTTTATGAAAAGGTGTAACCCGCCATCCATGGAAAAACCAGATGCTGGTTATCAGATACTAAAAAGTTATTCATTATCGCCCGGAATGTCTTCTTGTCGGGAATTACCCAGAGCAATAAATTCCTCTAACAGATGGGTTAACTGTTGCATTTTCTCGGCAGTAAACTGAGCTTCAATCTGCCGATAGGCTTCTTCAATCTGTGTCTGAGCGCGGTTATACAGGGCCTGCCCCTCTTTGGTCAGCGAGATATAGAGCTTCCGCTGATCATTGATCGGCTTTAATCGCAACACTAAACCGTCGCGTTCCATCCGCGTGAGGATCCCGGTCAGGCTTGGGCGCAAAATGCAGGCGCGATACGCCAGATCGTGAAAATCCATTGATGGGCTTTCCGCCAGAATACGCACGATGCGCCACTGTTGCTCTGTCAAATTATGCCGTTTAACGATTGGGCGAAAATAACTCATCGCCGCTTCTCGCGCCTGGAGCAACGCAATGGTTAGTGAGTCGTGCATTATCTTCCCCCTGAAAAATTCAAAATCATTAATATAGAAACAGTTAATCATCACGTTACCGGGACTGCGCTGCCCCTGCAATTCTTCATTTTATCAAAATTGAGCATGTTTTGTTAACTTACTGATATTTAATATTTTATTATCTTTAAATGTAAATAGTTTGTTAATTAGATCACATTTACATCACTTACTTTTGCCAAACTACGCAATCGGGAATAAAAGTAATCATTAACATATTAATGATTAAGATGATCGAATCCGAGGAGTGGTAATGAAAGGCACTATCTTCGCCGTAGCGTTGAACCATCGCAGCCAACTTGATGCATGGCAGGAAGCGTTCCAGCAATCCCCCTACAAAGCCCCGCCTAAAACTGCGGTCTGGTTTATTAAACCGCGCAATACGGTGATTGGTTGCGGTGAACCGATTCCCTTTCCACAGGGTGAAAAGGTACTGAGCGGTGCGACTGTTGCGCTGATTGTGGGAAAAACGGCGACGAAAGTACGTGAAGAAGATGCAGCAGAGTACATCGCCGGATATGCGCTGGCTAACGACGTCAGCCTGCCGGAAGAGAGCTTTTACCGCCCGGCAATCAAAGCAAAATGTCGTGATGGATTCTGCCCCATTGGCGAAACCGTGGCTCTCAGCAATGTCGATAATCTGACCATCTATACCGAGATCAACGGACGTCCTGCCGATCACTGGAACACCGCCGATTTACAACGTAATGCCGCGCAGTTGCTGAGCGCTCTGAGCGAATTTGCCACGCTGAATCCAGGCGATGCCATTCTGCTCGGCACGCCACAGGCGCGCGTGGAAATACAGCCAGGCGATCGCGTTCGTGTTCTCGCTGAAGGTTTCCCGCCACTGGAAAATCCGGTAGTGGACGAACGTGAAGTGACCACGCGCAAGAGCTTCCCAACGCAGCCACACCCGCACGGCACGCTGTTTGCCCTCGGCCTGAACTACGCCGACCACGCCAGCGAACTGGAATTTAAGCCACCGGAAGAACCGCTGGTGTTCCTGAAAGCGCCGAATACCCTCACTGGCGATAACCAGACCTCCGTGCGCCCGAACAATATTGAGTATATGCACTACGAAGCGGAGCTGGTGGTGGTGATTGGCAAGCAGGCGCGTAACGTCAGCGAAGCCGATGCTATGGATTATGTCGCGGGCTACACCGTGTGTAACGACTACGCCATTCGCGACTATCTGGAAAACTACTACCGCCCTAACCTGCGGGTAAAAAGCCGCGACGGACTGACGCCGATGCTTTCAACCATCGTGCCGAAAGAGGCGATCCCGGACCCGCATAATCTGACCCTTCGCACCTTCGTCAACGGCGAGTTACGCCAGAAAGGCACCACCGCCGATCTGATCTTCAGCGTGCCCTTCCTGATCGCCTACTTAAGCGAATTTATGACCCTGAATCCGGGCGACATGATCGCCACCGGCACACCAAAAGGCTTATCTGACGTGGTGCCTGGCGATGAAGTAGTAGTGGAAGTAGAAGGCGTGGGCCGCCTGGTGAACCGAATTGTGAGTGAGGAAACAGCGAAATGAAAAAAGTAAATCATTGGATCAACGGCAAAAATGTTGCAGGTAACGACTACTTCCAGACCACCAATCCGGCAACGGGTGAAGTGCTGGCGGATGTGGCCTCTGGCGGTGAAGCGGAGATCAATCAGGCGGTAGCGGCAGCGAAAGAGGCGTTCCCGAAATGGGCCAATCTGCCGATGAAAGAGCGTGCGCGCCTGATGCGCCGTCTGGGCGATCTGATCGACCAGAACGTGCCTGAGATCGCCGCGATGGAAACCGCTGACACGGGCCTGCCAATCCATCAGACCAAAAATGTGTTGATCCCACGCGCTTCTCACAACTTTGAATTTTTCGCGGAAGTCTGCCAGCAGATGAACGGCAAGACCTATCCGGTTGACGACAAGATGCTCAACTACACGCTGGTGCAACCGGTAGGCGTTTGTGCGCTGGTATCGCCGTGGAACGTGCCGTTTATGACCGCCACATGGAAGGTCGCGCCGTGTCTGGCGCTGGGCAATACCGCGGTGTTGAAAATGTCGGAACTCTCCCCGCTGACCGCTGACCGCCTGGGTGAGCTGGCGCTGGAAGCCGGTATTCCGGCGGGCGTGCTGAACGTGGTACAGGGCTACGGCGCAACCGCAGGCGATGCGCTGGTTCGTCATCATGACGTACGTGCCGTGTCGTTCACCGGCGGTACGGCCACCGGGCGCAACATCATGAAAAACGCCGGGCTGAAAAAATACTCCATGGAACTGGGCGGTAAATCGCCGGTGCTGATTTTTGAAGATGCCGATATTGAACGCGCGCTGGACGCTGCCCTGTTCACCATCTTCTCGATCAACGGCGAGCGCTGCACCGCCGGTTCGCGCATCTTTATTCAGCAAAGCATCTACCCGGAATTCGTTAAACGCTTTGCCGAACGCGCCAACCGTCTGCGCGTGGGCGATCCGAACGATCCGAATACCCAGGTTGGGGCGCTTATCAGCCAGCAGCACTGGGAAAAAGTCTCTGGCTATATCCGTCTCGGCATTGAAGAAGGCGCAACCCTGCTGGCGGGCGGCCCGGATAAACCGTCTGACCTGCCTGCACATCTGAAAGGCGGCAACTTCCTGCGCCCAACCGTGCTGGCAGACGTAGATAACCGTATGCGCGTCGCCCAGGAAGAGATTTTCGGGCCGGTCGCCTGCCTGCTGCCGTTTAAAGACGAAGCCGAAGGCTTACGCCTGGCAAACGACGTGGAGTACGGCCTGGCATCGTACATCTGGACGCAGGATGTCAGCAAAGTGTTACGCCTGGCGCGTGGCATTGAAGCAGGCATGGTGTTCGTCAACACCCAGAACGTGCGCGACCTGCGCCAGCCGTTTGGCGGCGTAAAAGCCTCCGGCACCGGGCGTGAAGGCGGTGAGTACAGCTTCGAAGTGTTCGCGGAAATGAAGAACGTCTGCATTTCCATGGGCGACCATCCAATTCCGAAATGGGGAGTCTGATATGGGTAAGTTAGCGTTAGCCGCCAAGATCACGCACGTACCGTCGATGTATCTCTCTGAACTGCCAGGGAAAAACCACGGTTGCCGCCAGGGCGCGATCGACGGGCATAAAGAGATCAGCAAGCGTTGCCGGGAAATGGGCGTCGATACCATTATCGTTTTCGATACCCACTGGCTGGTCAACAGTGCTTATCACATCAACTGTGCAGACCATTTTGAAGGCGTCTACACCAGTAACGAGCTGCCGCATTTTATTCGTGACATGACCTACAACTACGAGGGCAACCCGGAGTTGGGGCAGCTTATTGCCGATGAAGCCTTAAAACTCGGCGTGCGGGCAAAAGCGCACAATATTCCCAGCCTGAAACTGGAATACGGCACGCTGGTGCCAATGCGCTACATGAATGAAGACAAGCACTTCAAAGTGGTCTCCATTTCGGCTTTCTGCACGGTTCACGATTTTGCCGACAGCCGCAAGCTGGGCGAAGCGATTCTGAAAGCGATCGAACAGTACGACGGTACCGTGGCGGTCCTTGCCAGCGGTTCGTTATCGCACCGCTTTATTGACGATCAGCGTGCAGAAGAAGGGATGAACAGCTACACCCGCGAGTTCGACCGCCAGATGGACGAGCGCGTGGTGAAGCTGTGGCGCGAAGGCCAGTTCAAAGAGTTCTGCAATATGCTGCCGGAGTACGCCGACTACTGCTACGGCGAAGGCAATATGCACGACACGGTGATGCTGCTGGGGATGCTCGGCTGGGATAAATACGACGGCAAGGTGGAGTTTATTACCGAGCTGTTCCCAAGCTCCGGTACTGGTCAGGTTAACGCTGTTTTCCCGCTTCCCGCGTAAGGAACCACCATGCCGCACTTTATCGTGGAATGTACTGAAAATATTCGTCAAGAAGCCCGCTTACCTGAGCTGTTTGCCAGTGTTAACACCGCACTGGCGGCGACGGGGATTTTTCCGCTTGGGGGAATACGTAGCCGGGCACACTGGATCGATACCTGGCAAATGGCTGATGGCAAGCACGATTACGCCTTTGTGCATATGACGCTAAAAATCGGCAGCGGGCGCAGTCTGGAAAGCCGTCAGAAAGTGGGCGAAATGCTGTTTGATCTGATTAAAACGCACTTCGCCTCACTGATGGAGAGCCGTTACCTGGCGCTTTCATTTGAGATTGCAGAGCTGCACCCGACGTTGAATTTCAAACAGAACAACGTACACGCGTTGTTTAAATAAATTTGCACCAGCTTCCAGGCCGGATGATAAGGCGCAGCCGCATCCGGCAATGCCACAGGATATCGCCATGTTCGATAAACACACCCACACCCTGATCGCCCAGCGTCTGGATCAGGCAGAAAAACAGCGTGAACAGATCCGCGCGATCTCGCTGGATTACCCGGAGATCACCATCGAAGATGCCTACGCCGTACAGCGCGAATGGGTCCGCCTGAAAATTGCCGAAGGCCGTACGCTGAAAGGCCACAAAATCGGCCTGACCTCGAAAGCGATGCAGGCCAGCTCGCAAATCAGCGAGCCGGATTATGGTGCCCTGCTGGATGACATGTTCTTCCACGATGGCAGCGATATCCCGACCGATCGCTTTATCGTGCCGCGCATTGAAGTGGAGCTGGCTTTCGTGCTGGCAAAACCGCTGCGTGGGCCAAACTGCACGCTGTTCGACGTCTACAACGCCACGGACTATGTGATCCCGGCGCTGGAGCTGATCGACGCTCGCTGCCACAACATCGATCCGGAAACCCAGCGCCCGCGTAAAGTGTTCGACACCATTTCTGATAACGCCGCCAATGCCGGGGTGATCCTCGGTGGTCGTCCCATTAAGCCCGATGAGTTGGATCTACGTTGGATCTCCGCCCTGATGTATCGCAATGGCGTGATTGAAGAAACCGGCGTCGCCGCTGGCGTGCTGAATCACCCGGCAAACGGCGTGGCCTGGCTGGCGAACAAACTCGCACCGTATGACGTACAACTGGAAGCCGGGCAAATCATTCTCGGCGGTTCGTTTACCCGCCCGGTTCCGGCGCGTAAGGGCGACACCTTCCACGTCGATTACGGCAACATGGGCTCCATTAGCTGCCGCTTTGTTTAAGGAGAGAACGATGGAAAACAGTTTTAAAGCGGCGCTGAAAGCAGGCCGCCCGCAGATCGGATTATGGCTGGGGCTAAGTAGCAGCTACAGCGCAGAGTTACTGGCCGGAGCAGGATTCGACTGGTTATTGATCGACGGTGAGCACGCGCCGAATAACGTGCAAACTGTGCTCACCCAGCTACAGGCGATTGCGCCCTACCCCAGCCAGCCGGTAGTACGTCCGTCGTGGAACGATCCGGTGCAAATCAAACAACTGCTGGACGTCGGCACACAAACCTTACTGGTGCCGATGGTACAAAACGCCGACGAAGCCCGTGAAGCGGTACGCGCCACCCGTTATCCCCCCGCCGGTATTCGCGGTGTGGGCAGTGCGCTGGCTCGCGCCTCGCGCTGGAATCGCATTCCTGATTACCTGCAAAAAGCCAACGATCAAATGTGCGTGCTGGTGCAGATCGAAACGCGTGAGGCAATGAAGAACTTACCGCAGATTCTGGACGTGGAAGGGGTCGACGGCGTGTTTATCGGCCCGGCGGATCTGAGCGCCGATATGGGTTATGCCGGTAATCCACAGCACCCGGAAGTACAGGTCGCCATTGAGCAGGCGATCGTGCAGATCCGCGAAGCGGGCAAAGCGCCGGGGATCCTGATCGCCAATGAGCAACTGGCAAAACGCTATCTGGAACTGGGCGCGCTGTTTGTCGCCGTCGGCGTTGACACCACCCTGCTCGCCCGCGCCGCCGAAGCGTTGGCAGCACGGTTTGGCGCGCAGGCCACGACCGTTAAGCCCGGCGTGTATTAATGCTGAATGCGCTTATCCGGCTTACAGCAGTACCAAACTGTAGCCGGATAAGGCGTTTACGCCGCATCCGCCATAAACCTTGTCGTACCCTACAAAAATCCCATTAGAGGAAGAAAAATGAGCGACACCTCACCTGCCATACCGGAGAGTATCGATCCGGCGAATCAGCATAAAGCGCTGACTACCGGACAACAGGCGGTTATTAAGAAGCTGTTTCGCCGCCTGATCGTCTTTCTGTTCGTGCTGTTTATCTTCTCGTTCCTTGATCGCATCAACATCGGCTTTGCCGGACTCACGATGGGACGCGACCTCGGTCTGAGCGCCACCATGTTTGGCCTCGCCACCACCCTGTTCTACGCCGCTTATGTCATCTTCGGCATTCCCAGCAACATTATGCTGAGTATTGTCGGTGCACGGCGCTGGATCGCCACCATCATGGTGCTTTGGGGCATCGCCTCTACTGCTACCATGTTTGCCACTGGCCCCACCAGCTTGTACGTACTGCGTATACTGGTTGGCATTACCGAAGCCGGCTTTCTGCCTGGCATTCTGCTGTATTTAACCTTCTGGTTTCCGGCCTATTTCCGCGCCCGTGCCAACGCCTTGTTTATGGTGGCAATGCCGGTAACGACAGCGCTGGGCTCTATCGTTTCCGGCTACATTTTGTCGCTGGATGGCGTAATGGCATTAAAAGGCTGGCAGTGGCTGTTTTTGCTGGAAGGCTTCCCGTCGGTATTACTCGGCGTCATGGTGTGGTTCTGGCTTGATGACTCACCGGACAAAGCTAAGTGGCTGACGAAAGAAGACAAAAAATGCCTGCAAGAGATGATGGATAACGATCGTCTGACGCTGGTTCAGCCTGAGGGAGCCATCAGCCACCATGCCATGCAACAACGCAGCATGTGGCGGGAGATCTTCACTCCGGTGGTGATGATGTATACCCTGGCGTATTTCTGCCTGACCAACACACTTAGTGCGATCAGCATCTGGACACCGCAGATCCTGCAAAGCTTTAATCAGGGCAGCAGTAATATCACCATCGGCCTGCTGGCCGCCGTACCGCAGATTTGTACCATTCTCGGGATGATCTACTGGAGCCGTCACTCAGATCGCCGCCAGGAACGAAGGCATCACACCGCCCTTCCTTATTTGTTCGCTGCCGCTGGTTGGTTACTGGCTTCGGCAACTGATCACAACATGCTCCAGATGCTGGGGATCATTATGGCTTCGACCGGATCATTCAGCGCAATGGCGATTTTCTGGACAACACCGGATCAGTCCATCAGCCTGCGGGCAAGAGCGATCGGTATTGCGGTGATCAACGCCACAGGCAACATTGGTTCAGCGTTAAGTCCGTTTATGATCGGCTGGTTGAAAGATCTGACCGGCAGCTTTAACAGTGGATTGTGGTTTGTTGCCGCGCTGCTGGTGATTGGTGCGGGGATTATCTGGGCGATTCCAATGCAGTCCTCCCGTCCGCGAGCGACCCCGTAAGGAACGACGATGTGTGACCGTCAGATTGCCAATATTGATATCAGCAAAGAGTACGATGAAAGCCTGGGCACGGACGATGTGCATTATCAGTCATTCGCCCGCATGGCGGCATTTTTTGGCCGCCATATGCTGCCACATCGCCACGAACAGTACTTTCAGATGCATTTCCTCAATAGCGGACAGATTGAGCTACAGCTTGACGATCATCGCTACTCGGTGGAAGCGCCCCTGTTTGTCCTGACGCCGCCGTCAGTACCTCATGCGTTTATTACGGAGTCTGACGCCGACGGTCATGTGTTGACGGTACGGGAAGATCTGATCTGGCCCCTGCTGGAAGTTCTTTATCCGGGCACTCGGGAAACCTTCGGCCTGCCGGGGATTTGCCTGTCACTGGCAGATAAACCCGACGAACTGGCGGCGCTGGAACACTATTGGCAACTGATAGAGCGGGAATCGGTGGAACAACTGCCTGGACGGGAACACACCCTGACGTTACTGGCACAGGCAGTGTTCACCCTACTGCTGCGTAACGCAAAACTCGACGACCATGCCGCCAGCGGAATGCGCGGAGAATTAAAACTGTTCCAGCGTTTTAATATGCTGATTGAAAGCCATTTTCATCAGCACTGGACAGTACCGGATTACGCTAACGAACTGCATATCACCGAATCACGCCTCACGGACATCTGCCGCCGCTTTGCCAACCGTCCGCCAAAACGGTTGATTTTCGACAGGCAGCTACGAGAAGCCAAGCGGCTGCTGCTGTTTTCTGATAACGCCGTGAACAATATTGCCTGGCAACTCGGTTTTAAGGATCCGGCTTATTTTGCGCGCTTTTTTAATCGTTTAGTCGGTTGCTCGCCCAGTGCTTATCGTGCCAAAAAAGTACCTGTGACGTGAAAATCCCTTAGCCTTAACGGGAAACCAGGCACCACCTGCTATTCCCCTTTCTCCGCCTGGAGCAAGGGGATTTAGTAACGTTAAAAATCGCGAAAAGCGACCTCGATCACAAAACCGTACCCGACCTGAAAAGTACCAGCCATTGTCCCAAAAGTGTCTTCCCGTAATCGCCCCTGCAAGCTTCAATTGAATAACAAAAACAAAACACAAAATTAACAATCGTATTCCGATTAATACTGTAGAGGTCGACATGAAACCAGAAGATTTCCGCGCCAGTACCCAACGTCCGTTCACCGGGGAAGAGTATCTGAAAAGCCTGCAGGATGGTCGCGAGATCTATATCTATGGCGAGCGAGTGAAAGACGTCACCACTCATCCGGCATTTCGTAATGCGGCAGCGTCTGTTGCCCAACTGTACGACGCGCTGCACAAACCGGAGATGCAGGACTCTCTGTGTTGGAACACCGACACCGGCAGCGGCGGCTATACCCATAAATTCTTCCGCGTGGCGAAAAGTGCCGACGACCTGCGCCAGCAACGCGACGCCATCGCTGAGTGGTCACGCCTGAGCTATGGCTGGATGGGCCGCACCCCAGACTACAAAGCCGCTTTCGGTTGCGCACTGGGCGCGAATCCGGGCTTTTACGGTCAGTTCGAGCAGAACGCCCGTAACTGGTACACCCGTATTCAGGAAACTGGCCTCTACTTTAACCACGCGATTGTTAACCCACCGATCGATCGTCATTTGCCGACCGATAAAGTAAAAGACGTTTACATCAAGCTGGAAAAAGAGACTGACGCCGGGATTATCGTCAGCGGTGCGAAAGTGGTTGCCACCAACTCGGCGCTGACTCACTACAACATGATTGGCTTCGGCTCGGCACAAGTGATGGGCGAAAACCCGGACTTCGCACTGATGTTCGTTGCGCCAATGGATGCCGATGGCGTGAAATTAATCTCCCGCGCCTCTTATGAGATGGTCGCGGGTGCTACCGGCTCGCCGTACGACTACCCGCTCTCCAGCCGCTTCGATGAGAACGATGCGATTCTGGTGATGGATAACGTACTGATCCCGTGGGAAAACGTGTTGATCTACCGCGATTTCGATCGCTGCCGTCGCTGGACGATGGAAGGCGGTTTCGCCCGTATGTATCCGCTGCAAGCCTGTGTGCGCCTGGCAGTGAAACTCGATTTCATCACGGCACTGCTGAAAAAATCACTTGAATGTACCGGCACCCTGGAGTTCCGGGGCGTGCAGGCCGATCTCGGTGAAGTGGTGGCGTGGCGCAACACCTTCTGGGCATTGAGTGACTCGATGTGCTCAGAAGCGACGCCGTGGGTCAACGGGGCTTATTTACCGGATCATGCCGCACTGCAAACCTATCGCGTACTGGCACCAATGGCCTACGCGAAGATCAAAAACATTATCGAACGCAACGTTACCAGTGGCCTGATCTATCTTCCTTCCAGTGCCCGTGACCTGAACAATCCGCAGATCGACCAGTATCTGGCGAAGTATGTGCGCGGTTCGAATGGTATGGATCACGTCCAGCGCATCAAGATCCTCAAACTGATGTGGGATGCTATTGGCAGCGAATTTGGTGGTCGTCACGAACTGTATGAAATCAACTACTCCGGTAGCCAGGATGAGATTCGCCTGCAGTGTCTGCGCCAGGCACAAAGCTCCGGCAATATGGACAAGATGATGGCGATGGTTGATCGCTGCCTGTCGGAATACGACCAGAACGGCTGGACTGTGCCGCACCTGCACAACAACGACGATATCAACATGCTGGATAAGCTGCTGAAATAACGCAGCAGGAGGTTAAGATGCAATTAGATGAACAACGCCTGCGCTTTCGTGACGCGATGGCCAGCCTGTCGGCAGCGGTAAATATTATCACCACCGAGGGCGACGCCGGACAATGCGGGATTACGGCAACGGCCGTCTGCTCGGTCACGGATACACCACCGTCGCTGATGGTGTGCATTAACGCCAACAGTGCGATGAACCCGGTTTTTCAGGGCAACGGCAAGTTGTGCGTCAACGTCCTCAACCATGAGCAGGAACTGATGGCACGCCACTTCGCGGGCATGACAGGCATGGCGATGGAAGAGCGTTTTAGCCTCTCATGCTGGCAAAAAGGTCCGCTGGCGCAGCCGGTGCTAAAAGGTTCGCTAGCCAGTCTTGAAGGTGAGATCCGCGATGTGCAGGCAATTGGCACACATCTGGTGTATCTGGTGGAGATTAAAAACATCATCCTCAGTGCAGAAGGTCACGGACTTATCTACTTTAAACGCCGTTTCCATCCGGTGATGCTGGAAATGGAAGCTGCGATTTAAGCTCCAGCCCCTTCACGCATTCGTCGAAGGGGCATTTTTATTGTGATCTCAATCACATATCCACCCGATGAATAATTCTTGCCCAACCGCTCACCGCCATTCCTGACCGCTTACATCCCTAAAATAACCACTCAGTTATTTACCTTACTTTACGCGCGCGTATCTCTGGCAACATCACTGCAGGATAGCGGTCAATTTACCTCCTCAAACGCAACGCAAACCTAGAACGGCTTCGGCCTATGATTAACAAATTACTCTATGGATTTTGGTTTGCAGGAAGGCAGCAAGTGAGTGAATCCCCGGGAGCTTACAACAGTAAGTGACAGAGGTGAACGAACGCAGCTGCCGCACCTGTAAGCCAAAAGACGACGAGTAAAATGCCAGGTTTTACTATGGATACGAAAAAACTATTCAAGCACATACCCTGGGTGATTCTCGGAATCATCGGTGCATTCTGCCTCGCGGTAGTTGCATTACGTCGGGGGGAGCACGTCAGCGCCCTGTGGATCGTGGTCGCCTCTGTGTCGGTGTATCTGGTGGCGTATCGCTACTACAGTCTGTACATCGCCCAGAAGGTGATGAAACTCGACCCCACGCGCGCGACGCCTGCGGTTATTAACAACGACGGTCTGAACTACGTTCCGACCAACCGTTACGTGTTGTTTGGTCACCACTTCGCCGCTATCGCCGGTGCTGGTCCGCTGGTGGGTCCGGTGCTCGCCGCGCAGATGGGCTACCTGCCTGGCACGCTGTGGCTGCTGGCGGGGGTAGTACTGGCCGGTGCGGTTCAGGACTTTATGGTGCTGTTTATCTCCTCTCGCCGTAACGGCGCATCTCTCGGTGAGATGATCAAAGAAGAGATGGGACCAGTACCGGGGACTATCGCGCTGTTTGGCTGTTTCTTAATCATGATCATCATCCTCGCCGTTCTGGCGCTGATTGTGGTTAAAGCCCTGGCCGAAAGTCCGTGGGGTGTCTTCACCGTTTGCTCAACCGTACCAATTGCGCTGTTTATGGGTATCTACATGCGCTTTATCCGTCCGGGGCGTGTGGGTGAAGTCTCTGTCATTGGTATCGTGCTGCTGGTTGCCTCTATCTACTTCGGTGGCGTGATTGCTCACGATCCGTACTGGGGTCCGGCACTGACCTTTAAAGACACCACCATTACCTTCGCGCTGATTGGCTATGCGTTTGTTTCCGCACTGCTGCCGGTGTGGCTGATCCTCGCACCGCGCGACTATCTGGCAACCTTCCTGAAAATCGGTGTTATCGTCGGCCTGGCGCTGGGTATCGTGGTGCTGAACCCGGAACTGAAAATGCCTGCGATGACCCAGTACATTGACGGTACTGGCCCGCTGTGGAAAGGCGCTCTGTTCCCGTTCCTGTTCATCACCATCGCCTGTGGTGCGGTATCTGGCTTCCACGCACTGATCTCTTCCGGTACGACGCCGAAACTGCTGGCTAACGAAACCGACGCGCGTTTCATTGGCTACGGCGCAATGCTGATGGAGTCCTTCGTGGCGATTATGGCGCTGGTTGCAGCGTCCATCATCGAACCGGGTCTTTACTTCGCGATGAACACCCCGCCTGCGGGCCTTGGCATCACCATGCCTAACCTGCATGAAATGGGTGGCGAGAACGCGCCGATCATCATGGCGCAGTTGAAAGACGTTACCGCACACGCGGCGGCGACCGTCAGCTCCTGGGGCTTCGTGATTTCGCCAGAGCAGATCCTGCAAACCGCGAAAGACATTGGTGAGCCTTCTGTCCTGAACCGTGCAGGTGGTGCGCCGACACTGGCGGTAGGTATCGCTCACGTGTTCCACAAAGTGCTGCCGATGGCTGACATGGGCTTCTGGTATCACTTCGGTATTCTGTTCGAAGCCCTGTTCATCCTGACCGCGCTGGATGCCGGTACCCGTTCTGGCCGCTTTATGCTGCAAGACCTGCTGGGTAACTTCATCCCGTTCCTGAAAAAAACCGACTCTCTGGTTGCTGGTATCATCGGTACTGCGGGCTGTGTGGGTCTGTGGGGCTACCTGCTGTATCAGGGCGTGGTCGATCCGCTGGGCGGCGTTAAGAGCCTGTGGCCGCTGTTCGGTATCTCCAACCAGATGCTGGCAGCCGTGGCGCTGGTACTGGGTACCGTTGTGCTGATTAAGATGAAGCGCACCCAATACATCTGGGTAACTGTTGTTCCGGCTGTATGGCTGCTTATCTGCACCACCTGGGCGCTGGGCCTGAAACTGTTCAGCACCAACCCGCAGATGGAAGGCTTCTTCTACATGGCAAGCCAGTACAAAGAGAAGATTGCTAACGGTACTGACCTGACGGCGCAGCAGATTGCCAACATGAACCACATCATTGTGAACAACTACACCAACGCAGGTCTGAGTATTCTGTTCCTGATTGTGGTGTACAGCATCATCTTCTACGGTTTCAAAACCTGGCTGAAGGTGCGTAACAGCGACAAACGTACTGACAAAGAAACACCGTACGTTCCAATCCCGGAAGGCGGCGTGAAGATCTCTTCGCACCACTAACCGTGTTTAGCCCCGCTTCGGCGGGGCTTTGTTCTTATCAGAGTGAACTATGTTTGGTAACTTAGGACAGGCAAAAAAATATCTCGGCCAGGCGGCGAAGATGTTGATTGGCATTCCAGACTACGACAACTACGTCGAGCATATGAAGACCAACCATCCCGACAAGCCGTACATGAGCTATGAAGAATTCTTCCGCGAACGCCAGAACGCGCGCTACGGCGGCGATGGTAAAGGCGGTATGCGCTGTTGTTAATGGAGAGAGCATGAACCCGATTGCAGTTACCCTACTCACCGGTTTTTTAGGCGCGGGCAAAACCACCCTGCTGCGCCATATTCTTAACGAACAACACGGCTACAAGATTGCCGTGATTGAAAACGAATTCGGCGAAGTCTCCGTTGATGATCAATTGATTGGTGATCGCGCCACGCAGATCAAAACGCTGACCAACGGCTGCATCTGCTGTTCGCGCTCCAACGAGCTGGAAGACGCACTACTCGACCTGCTGGACAATCTCGACAAGGGCAATATTCAGTTCGACCGTCTGGTCATTGAATGCACCGGCATGGCCGATCCCGGCCCGATTATTCAGACCTTTTTCTCCCATGAGATTTTATGCCAGCGCTACCTGCTGGACGGCGTGATTGCGCTGGTGGATGCGGTACATGCCGATGAGCAGATGAACCAGTTCACCATCGCCCAGTCCCAGGTGGGCTACGCTGACCGTATTCTGCTGACTAAAACCGACGTCGCAGGCGAAGCAGAAAAACTGCGTGAACGCCTGGCACGCATCAACGCCCGCGCGCCGGTCTACACCGTCACTCACGGCGACATCGACCTGGCCCTGCTGTTCAATACCAACGGTTTTATGCTGGAAGAGAACGTCGTCAGTACCAAACCGCGTTTCCACTTTATCGCGGATAAACAAAACGATATTTCGTCGATTGTGGTGGAACTGGATTACCCGGTAGATATCAGCGAAGTTTCCCGCGTGATGGAAAACCTGCTGCTGGAATCGGCGGATAAACTGCTGCGTTACAAAGGGATGCTGTGGATTGACGGCGAACCTAACCGCCTGCTGTTCCAGGGCGTCCAGCGCCTCTACAGCGCCGACTGGGACCGCCCGTGGGGCGATGAAAAACCGCATAGCACAATGGTGTTTATCGGGATTCAGTTGCCGGAGGAAGAGATTCGGGCAGCGTTTGCGGGACTCAAAAAGTAACCAGCCCTCCAACATCACAATACCTGAGACTTTATCACCCTCATATTCCTCCAGAATATGAGGGCTTTCGGGCTTAATTATCTCTGAACGTGCAACACTTCCTGCGACTCCTTATGCGCCTCCACATCCTGCTTCGTTAACCAGAGCGACTTACGACCAAAATTTTCGTACATTTTCAGCTGATCTTCATAGTGCTTATCAACTGTTCCATCGGGAGCAATAAACCCACTCTGACCGGGTGCGACCACATCCCAGGCAAGCACCGGACGATCGCTTGTCGTTGGTGAGAAAACAATCATATCGTTTTCTGTTCCACGGTTTTGATACTCCGCCTGATGACGCGTTTCTTCCGCTGCGGCCTGCGGTACACCAAAGAAATTATTTGCCCGGAACGTTAAGGCCATTGCAGGTGTTTTCCAGTTACTCACATTATTGCCATAGCGTTTGGAAAGAGTCTCCCAGGTATCTTCCAGCGCAGCCAACACAACCTCCTGCTGTGGTTTCCCAGCAAACAGATCAACCGCCTGTGGGATTGGTGATTTGTCTCCCTGCACCGCCTCATACAAAATTTTTGCTCCAACACTTATATTCAGCGAACCAGTTGGGCCGTCCTGGGTTGTTTCGTAGCCACTGGCGCTGTACCACTTATCAAATGGCATAGGTACGGCAGCCACTACGGTACGCTTCAACATACTGGTCAGCCAAACGTTCAGGATGGCAGAGCCTGGCTGCTGCCATGTTTTACCATCATCATTAAGCAAATTGATGCCATCCCAACGTGTTAATGTATCCACCAACTGACGGCGCGGATCGCTCTGTGTCAAACCAGATGTCGCTGCTTGCAGAGTAGGTAAAAAAAGCCTCAGGTTAAGATCCTGACGACTGGTTTGGCGAATAACATCCCATGCCTGATCAGCAGTTAAGCGTGGCTTTTGCTCAAGCAGTCGGTCGATCTCCGTAACGCGATCTGCCCCCCCCCACAAAAAGGCAAACAGATCCGAAGCGGGATAATCTTTTTGGGGAGAATTGTTCCAGTTAGCAATATATCCCGACAGGGGGTTATACACCTTAGGGTTCATTTCAAAAGGCAATAGCCCTTTCCAGTCCCATTTTCCCGTACCAGGAACGGGTAATCGCGGATCATGGCCTGATTGACGATCTGGATAAGCACCAGTATGAACATAACCAATATTGCCGTTTACATCAGCATAGTACCAGTTGATGGTCAGTGCTTGTTTCGCTGCCTGCTGTGTCCACTCCTGCCAATTTTTGGCCTTCATCTGATGAGTCCAGGCCAGCAAAGACGCCACCTCTTTACCATCCCATGCGCGGGATTTAGCGTAAGCCGTTTGTGTCGTCTGGTCAGTTTGGAGAATGTTGCCATGCACCGTACGCCAGACAGTAAAGGTCTCTGCCTGACCATTTTTCACCGTAATGGTTTCCTCACGGCTTAACATTTTCACCCACTTACCATTATGCAAGTAGTAGCCTGGTTTCTCTGCCGACAGCCGTTCAGCAAAAATATCGACATCATCGCCGAAACCTGCCGTTGATCCCCAGGAAATCACACCATTATGACCAAAAACCAGCCCAGGATAGGCAAATGGTGTATTGCCAGTGACATCATAACCAGCACCGTGCAGACCAATACCATAAGTATACGCAGGCGCATACCAGCCAAACTGCGGACCATTTACCATGATTGCTTTCGCATCCTGGGCTTTGCTTTTGCCGATCACCCACATATTGCTGGTCGTTGGATACCCCGCCAGACCATTGGCACCACCCTGTGCAAATTGTGCAGCAATAGTTTCCCGGTTCTTCCCTGCTGTTAACGCCAGCAGTGCGCCATCCGCCCCTTTTGCTGGTCGGTCAAGCATTGGTGCAGGTAAATCGTAGCGTGGCAACAGAGCTGCTGTTTGCGAGTTTTGCTGATTAAATTTAAGTGGGTAGCTACTCTCTTGTACGGCAATAGTGGTTGGCGCTGATGGGTTTACCAGCCATTTCAACTGATTAAATACCGCCATGCCTTGTGATACACCATATTTATCTTTTAAAGCCGTTAGCAGTGCCAGATTATCAATTTCGCTAGTGCTATCAGAGAAGCGGTTTGCCATGGTGCCCACAAATATCATCGCGACATCAAACGGTTCCCAGCGCTTAGGAGTAAAGCCAAATGTATTAAACTGTTTTGGTAAGAGCGTCTCTGGATTGGTATTTACCTTATCAATCCAGGCATTCATTCCATCAGCGTAGCCTTGCAGAATGGACATATCCTCTGGGGAAAGGGCAGCAATTTGCGCCCGGATAGCATCCGGCCAGTAGTTACGACGGATATCTTTATCAAATTTCACAAAATCTTTGCCAAGCACTTCCGCGACAGTCCCTTGAGTACTGCGACGTGCCATTTCCATCTGAAAAAGGCGATCTTGTGCTACTACATAGCCATAGCCATAAAATAGGTGCCATGTATCATTGGCATAAATATGCGGCATGCCGTATTCATCGCGAACAATCTTTATCTCACTTGACGACTGCTCAGCCAGTGCAGGTAAGCTCCAATAATACATCAGGGAAGCAGTAACACAGTTCACGATCATACGATTTCTATTTTTCATTGTATCCTCTGGCAGGTGTATAATTAGCGAATTGATACTAGCAACGAAGCTTCGGTTATCTATTTGCAGAGAATTGTTTCATTATGAACTGTGAGCGCGATAACTAATTTTTGATACAAAAATTTCATTAATGTGATCTAAAACGAATCGCTTTATTCACCGCTGATGATTTTGTTCTATTCCTTTTCCATTTTGTGACAGCCCCCCGGACGCATAGATGATGACCCCCAGTGAGACAGCTCAGGTCATTATCTGTATGTAAATCAGAAAAATATGTTGTAAACGACTTTTATGGTTGGATTTTGTAGCAATTTTGAATGCAGACAGGCAGCATTTGCCAACACGCCGCCCATAGTTCACTCCACATCCTCCCTGCGTAACCCAATATCCCTCAACCGCTCATCACTCATCTGCTGTAACACCCGCCGGGCCTGCATTTGCCGCCGCCAACGCCTCACTGCCTGCCAGAGTTGCACAAGTCCAATAAACGGTGCTTTAGCTTTGTTTTCGTGAAATTCCATCTGCTGCCTCCTCATCTTTCAGAGGCTTCATCATCCGCCTTCTGGCAGTTCACAATACAGATGCAAATATTAGTTTTATTTAACATACAGACAGGTTAAAACAGCATCTGCATCCGGTTTTTTAGCCTCATCTGTACCGGTTTTTCTCTCTGTATGGTCCAAATAAGGAACACAGCATGACGCGTTATCAACATCTGGCGACTCTACTTGCCGAGCGGATTGAGCAAGGGCTGTATCGTCACGGGGAGAAATTGCCGTCGGTGCGCAGCTTAAGTCAGGAGCACGGCGTCAGCATCAGCACCGTGCAGCAGGCGTACCAGACGCTGGAGACGATGAAGCTCATCACTCCGCAGCCGCGTTCGGGTTATTTTGTCGCACAACGTAAAGCCCAGCCGCCAGTACCGCCGATGACGCGTCCGGTGCAGCGCCCGGTGGAAATTACCCAGTGGGATCAGGTGCTGGATATGCTGGAGGCGCATAGCGACAGTTCCATTGTTCCGTTAAGTAAAAGCACGCCGGATGTCGAAACGCCCAGCCTGAAACCGCTGTGGCGGGAGCTAAGCCGGGTGGTGCAGCATAATCTGCAAACCGTTCTCGGTTATGACTTGTTAGCCGGTCAGCGAGTGTTGCGAGAGCAGATTGCCCGCCTGATGCTCGACAGCGGCTCGGTGGTCACCGCCGATGACATCATCATTACCAGCGGCTGCCATAACTCGATGTCGCTGGCGTTAATGGCGGTGTGTAAACCGGGCGATATTGTCGCGGTCGAATCCCCCTGTTATTACGGTTCGATGCAGATGCTGCGTGGCATGGGCGTGAAAGTGATTGAAATCCCAACCGATCCAGAAACAGGCATCAGCGTTGAAGCGCTGGAACTGGCGCTGGAACAGTGGCCGATTAAAGGCATCATTCTGGTGCCAAACTGTAATAATCCGCTGGGATTTATTATGCCGGACGCGCGCAAACGGGCCGTTCTCTCTCTCGCTCAGCGTCATGATATTGTGATTTTTGAAGATGATGTCTACGGCGAACTGGCAACGGAGTATCCGCGCCCGCGGACCATTCATTCCTGGGATATCGACGGGCGAGTGCTGCTGTGCAGCTCGTTCAGTAAAAGCATTGCACCTGGCCTGCGCGTGGGTTGGGTCGCACCGGGGCGTTATCACGATAAACTGATGCATATGAAATACGCCATCAGCAGCTTTAATGTGCCGTCCACGCAAATGGCGGCGGCAACGTTTGTGCTGGAAGGTCACTATCATCGCCATATCCGGCGGATGCGGCAGATCTATCAGCGCAATCTGGCACTTTATACCTGCTGGATACGGGAATATTTTCCCTGCGAAATCTGTATTACGCGCCCGAAAGGCGGATTTTTACTGTGGATAGAATTGCCTGAACAGGTCGATATGGTCTGCGTCGCGCGGCAGCTGTGCCGCATGAAAATCCAGGTGGCAGCAGGCTCGATTTTCTCAGCTTCCGGCAAATACCGTAATTGTCTGCGCATCAACTGCGCTTTGCCGCTCAGCGAAACCTATCGCGAAGCACTGAAGCAAATTGGCGAAGCCGTGTATCGGGCAATGGAATGAATTCAAAATAGTGGCGAGCCCCCTGATTTCCTCTCACGAATAGCGTGTGACTCGTTTTATCTTTGCAGGGTCATCTCCACGTTCCAGCATGGCTTAGGCAAAATGCGCTTCGTTCATGCCGGATGCCATGTGAACGCCTTACCAGGTCTACAAAATTTTTAAAGTTCAATATATTAAATGGGTTATGTAGACCTGATAAGCGTAGCGCATCAGGCTGCTTTGCGTTTGTCATCAGTCTCTGATTAGTACTCGATCCAAGGATCGCGCTTGCTTTCAGGCAAGGGCTGCTCTAATGCCTGCATTTGCTCTGCCGAGAGTCCGGTATATCGTTGTATCCATTCAGGATCTGCCCCATTCTGCAACAACAATCGGAGGAGGCTCCGTTCCCCTTCTACTTTCCCTTCTTTCCTCCCCCTCTCCCTTCCCAACAGCCATCCATCATTATGAATTCGCTCTGCAATCGTCATTATTCGCTCCCTTTGTTGTGGCATTCGACTGGTTAGTTCGCTGATAAACTCTTTAAAACGCGCTTCATCGCCAGTCAGTAAAATGTAATTTAACAGCGCAGTTATCTGGCTGTCATTAGCACACTCTGTAACCAGTAATAGTACCAGTTGGTCGATAAGCCCCATCAGATCGCGCTGGCGAATATGCTTTTGGATCAACTCCAACAGGGCGACTCTGCGATGCTGCACAATCTCGTCGTCTGGCACGACAGTGACATCCACCAGCGGGAACGCGGCGTTATAAACTTTCCGTGCGGTAGCCGGGTCGGCAAATTCGTCCAGCCAGCACAGGGACCAGGGATAAGGACTGCGGCTACCGTGATAAAACAGCATCGGGATGACCAGCGGTAGCGGCCGGCGTTTATCATGCTCGATATGGCGCTGCATCACCGCCATGGAATAGCGCATCAGGCGAAAGGCCATATGAATATCCTCACGGCTCTGATGTTCAATCACCACATAGATATAGCCATCACCTTCACGGGTCTCTACCGACCACAGAATATCGGAGTGTAGCGCCCGCAATTTTTCATCGACGAAGCTGGCGGATTCCAGTTTTAAGCTGTCGAGATCGCACAATTCACGTAAATCTATTGGTAAGTGGATCTCCATAAAATCCCGCGCGGTGTCAGGGTGGGTGAGAAAGGATTTAAATAATGCGTCATGCGGCGTACTGGTCGTGAAGTTTGTCATGGCGATCCGTCACCTGTTGATAAGATGGCCCGACTTTAGCGACTAACAAAACCATTCTCACCCGGCAATTTCCCATTCCCCGAGGTGCTTTCCAGGCTATTTTTATTCTTCTGCAAACGATACATTTTTTCGGAAACAGGCTCGCATTTTACATTTCCTGTACCCGGCAGATATTCCCCTTTCCACCGCACTCTTTTGATTAACCGCAAATTTTAATTACACTTAAGGTGTATATTTTCTATGCAACCCATCAATTCAAGAGGTGTAATGTGCTGATGACTATTTGTAATCGTTATACATTCTGACCTGGAGTCAGAAGGTATTTTTCTGTCTGTGTGTTCACAGGCAGTGTGGTTGATTACATGAAATTCAGTACATTTGTCCTTCTCGCCTGCCTTTCGTCATTACCGACGGTATTGAATTTCGTTTTCCCCATTGGGGTTCTCCGGACAAGGAGTTGTTTGTTATGCCACGTTTTTTTGCCCGCCATGCCGCCACGCTGTTTTTCCCGATGGCGTTGATTTTGTATGATTTTGCCGCGTACCTGTCGACGGATCTGATCCAGCCAGGGATCATTAATGTGGTCCGTGATTTTAATGCCGATGTCAGTCTGGCCCCTGCTGCCGTCAGTCTCTATCTTGCTGGCGGTATGGCGTTACAGTGGCTGCTGGGGCCGCTTTCCGACAGAATTGGCCGCAGGCCGGTGCTGATTACCGGGGCGTTAATTTTTACCCTTGCCTGCGCCGCGACAATGTTCACCACGTCAATGACACAATTTCTTATCGCGCGTGCAATTCAGGGCACCAGTATCTGTTTTATTGCCACCGTTGGTTATGTCACGGTGCAGGAGGCGTTCGGACAGACAAAAGGGATCAAGTTGATGGCGATTATCACCTCCATCGTACTGATTGCGCCGATTATCGGCCCGCTTTCCGGCGCAGCTCTGATGCACTTTATGCACTGGAAAGTCCTTTTTGCCATCATTGCGGTTATGGGTTTTATCTCATTTGTTGGCTTACTGCTGACGATGCCAGAGACGGTGAAGCGCGGCGCGGTTCCGTTTAGCGCCAAAAGCGTCTTGCGCGATTTTCGTAATGTCTTTTGCAATCGGCTGTTCCTCTTTGGCGCAGCAACCATCTCTTTAAGCTATATCCCGATGATGAGTTGGGTGGCTGTCTCGCCGGTGATCCTTATCGATGCAGGCGGCTTAACAACTTCGCAGTTCGCCTGGACACAGGTTCCGGTGTTCGGCGCGGTGATTGTCGCGAATGCCATCGTGGCGCGTTTCGTTAAAGATCCGACCGAACCGCGCTTTATCTGGCGTGCCGTACCCCTTCAACTGGTTGGCCTCGCGCTGTTGATTATCGGCAATCTGCTGTCACCGCACGTCTGGCTGTGGTCGGTGCTGGGCACCAGTCTGTATGCTTTCGGGATTGGTTTGATCTTCCCGACCTTATTCCGCTTTACGCTGTTTTCCAATAACTTACCGAAAGGGACCGTCTCCGCATCGCTAAATATGGTGATCCTGATGGTGATGTCGGTCTCGGTCGAAATCGGCCACTGGCTGTGGTTTAACGGCGGTCGCTTGCCGTTTCATCTGTTAGCCGTTGTGGCAGGCGTTATCGTCGTTTTCACCCTGGCCGGATTGCTTAATCGCGTGCGCCAACATCAGGCTGCCGAGCTGGCGGAGGAGCGGTGATTTTTGCGCGATCCTGCCGTCAGGCTCTATTCTTAACATTATGAATAAACTCATTGAACTCAGACGCGCCAAAATGTTGGCGCTCTCTTTATTGCTTATCGCCGCTGCTACCTTTGTCGTTACGCTGTTTTTGCCGCCCAATTTTTGGGTGAGCGGCGTGAAGGCGATTGCTGAAGCGGCGATGGTCGGCGCGCTGGCGGACTGGTTTGCGGTGGTGGCGCTGTTTCGCCGCGTGCCGATTCCGATCATTTCTCGTCATACGGCGATTATCCCGCGTAATAAAGACCGGATTGGCGAAAATCTCGGTCAGTTCGTGCAGGAAAAATTTCTCGATACCCAGTCGCTGGTGGCATTGATTCGACGTCACGAACCGGCGTTGTTGATTGGCAACTGGTTTAGTCAGCCGGAGAACGCCCGCCGCGTTGGTCAGCATCTGTTGCAGATCATGAGTGGTTTTCTTGAACTGACCGATGATGCGCGTATTCAGCGCCTGCTTAAGCGCGCGGTCCACCGGGCGATTGATAAGGTTGATCTTTCTGGCACCAGTGCGTTGATGCTGGAGAGTATGACCAAAAACGATCGTCATCAGGTGCTGCTCAATACGCTGATCGCACAGTTGATCGCCCTTCTCCAGCGCGATAAATCGCGCAAGTTTATCGCCCAGCAAATTGTTCGCTGGCTGGAGAGCGAGCATCCACTGAAAGCCAAAATTTTGCCCACTGAATGGCTGGGCGAACATAGCGCGGAGTTGGTTTCTGACGCGGTGAATTCTTTGCTTGATGATATCAGCCGCGATCGTGCGCATCAGATCCGCCATGCGTTTGATCGCGCCACCTTTGCCCTGATCGACAAGCTGAAAAACGATCCTGAAATGGCAGCGCGAGCCGATGCCGTAAAAAGCTATCTGAAAGAAGATGAAGCTTTTAACCGCTATCTCAGTGAATTGTGGGGAGATTTACGGGAATGGCTGAAAGCGGATATCAACAGTGAAGATTCTCGTGTGAAAGAACGTATCGCGCGGGCGGGTCAATGGTTTGGCGAAACGTTAATTGCCGATGATGCCTTGCGGGCGTCGTTAAATGGTCATCTGGAACAAGCCGCGCACCGCGTCGCGCCTGAGTTTTCCGCATTCCTGACGCGACATATCAGCGATACGGTAAAAAGCTGGGATGCGCAGGATATGTCGCGGCAAATCGAGTTAAATATCGGCAAAGATCTGCAGTTTATCCGTGTCAACGGTACGCTGGTTGGCGGTTGTATTGGGCTAATTTTGTATTTGCTGTCGCAGCTCCCGGCCTTGTTCCCCCTCGGCAATTTTTAGAAATCCATGAAAAACTAAGTGGCTAACCGCGAGAGAGATCAAATAAACCACACTAAAAGAATGGTAATAATGTGGCCTCTTTTCATTATCTCCCGTGGTACGGGGAAGGAAAATCATGTCACTTGTCACCGATCTACCCGCCATTTTTGATCAGTTCTCTGAAGCTCGCCAGAAAGGCTTTCTCACCGTCATGGATCTCAAGGAGCGCGGCATTCCGCTGGTTGGCACCTACTGCACCTTTATGCCGCAAGAGATCCCGATGGCAGCCGGTGCAGTTGTGGTTTCGCTCTGTTCCACCTCTGATGAAACCATTGAAGAAGCGGAGAAAGATCTGCCGCGCAACCTCTGCCCGCTGATTAAAAGCAGCTACGGCTTCGGCAAAACCGATAAATGCCCCTACTTCTACTTTTCTGATCTGGTGGTCGGTGAAACCACCTGCGACGGCAAAAAGAAAATGTATGAATACATGGCGGAGTTTAAGCCCGTTCATGTGATGCAGTTGCCAAACAGCGTCGAGGACGATGCCTCACGCGCGTTATGGAAAGCCGAGATGCTGCGCTTGCAAAAAACGGTAGAAGAACGTTTTGGGCACGAAATTAGCGAAGATGCTCTGCGCGATGCCATTGCGCTGAAAAACCGCGAACGTCGCGCACTGGCTAATTTTTATCATCTTGGGCAGTTAAATCCTCCGGCGCTTAGCGGCAGCGACATTCTGAAAGTGGTTTACGGCGCAACCTTCCGGTTCGATAAAGAGGCGTTGATCAATGACCTGGATGCAATGACCGCCCGCGTTCGTCAGCAGTGGGAAGAAGGCCAGCGACTGGACCCGCGTCCGCGCATTTTAATCACCGGCTGCCCGATTGGCGGCGCAGCAGAAAAAGTGGTGCGCGCGATTGAAGAGAATGGCGGCTGGGTTGTCGGTTATGAAAACTGCACCGGGGCGAAAGCGACCGAGCAATGCGTGGCAGAAACGGGCGATGTCTACGACGCGCTGGCGGATAAATATCTGGCGATTGGCTGCTCCTGTGTTTCGCCGAACGATCAGCGCCTGAAAATGCTCAGCCAGATGGTGGAAGAATATCAGGTCGATGGCGTAGTTGATGTGATTTTGCAGGCGTGCCATACCTACGCGGTGGAATCGCTGGCGATTAAACGTCATGTGCGCCAGCAGCACAACATTCCTTATATCGCTATTGAAACAGACTACTCCACCTCGGATGTCGGGCAGCTCAGCACCCGCGTCGCGGCCTTTATTGAGATGCTGTAAGGAGTGGCAGTGGCATATTCGATTGGCATTGATTCCGGCTCAACCGCCACCAAAGGGATCTTACTGGCAGACGGCGTGATTACGCGCCGTTTCCTCGTTCCAACACCCTTTCGCCCGGTAACAGCAATTACTGAAGCCTGGGAAACTCTGCGCGAAGGGTTAGAAACAACGCCGTTTCTGACGCTCACCGGCTACGGACGGCAACTGGTGGATTTTGCCGATAAACAGGTGACGGAAATCTCCTGTCACGGGCTGGGCGCACGGTTTCTTGCGCCAGCAACGCGCGCAGTAATCGACATCGGTGGTCAGGACAGCAAAGTGATTCAGCTTGATGATGACGGTAACCTGTGCGATTTCCTGATGAATGACAAATGCGCGGCGGGCACCGGGCGTTTCCTGGAGGTGATCTCGCGCACGCTTGGCACCAGCGTCGAGCAACTCGACAGCATTACTGAAAATGTCAGACCGCACGCCATCACGAGTATGTGCACAGTGTTTGCCGAATCAGAAGTGATCAGCCTGCGCTCAGCGGGCGTCGCGCCAGAAGCGATTCTCGCCGGAGTGATTAACGCGATGGCGCGGCGGAGTGCCAATTTCATTGCTCGTCTCTCCTGTGAAGCGCCGATTCTGTTTACTGGTGGCGTTAGTCATTGCCAGACGTTTGCCCGGATGCTGGAATTTCATCTGGGAATGCCGGTAAATACCCATCCTGATGCGCAATTTGCTGGCGCAATTGGCGCGGCGGTAATTGGTCAACGAGTGAGAAAACGCCGATGAAAGAGTTTTTATTTTTATTTCACTCCACGGTCGGCGTCATACAAACCCGTAAGGCGTTGCAGGCAGCGGGCATGACTTTTCGCGTCAGCGATATTCCCCGTGATTTACGCGGCGGCTGCGGGTTATGCATTTGGCTGACCTGTCTGCCCGGCGAGGAAATACAATGGGTGATCCCTGGGCAAACCGAAGCGATATATTGCCAGCAGGGCAGCGACTGGCAGTGCGTGGTGCATTACGCTTCAGAAGCGTCAACCAGGCAATAAGACCTTTAAATATAACGCCCGGATATTTGGCTGCACATAATCCTGCATGAAGGAAGTTGTATTAAATATCTCGCCTGATGTGAAATATTTCCCATCCACAAAATGAGCGATTTTTGATAGCACCTTACTATTGCGCGTCTAAAATACAATATACATTGTATTATACTTAAACCCATAATTATACATAGAGCAATAAAATGATTACCCACACCCCTGATTATTTTAGATTTAGAAGAACATTTCACAATTCAAGGATAAAATTATGGACTCAACATTTAACATATACCAGGATATTCTCCCAGCATTCAACATGTATTCGGGACTAAAACCTTGCCATGAAAAAAACAACCTACCATTTGATATTAACACGGAAATTGAAACCATACAAAAACAAATTAATTATGATATAAATCATTTGAATGATGGTTTGATTAAGCGTGTACTGAATGTTTTTATTCACCTTATCTCTAATCCCGATAATCTCGAATTAACCTTAAATCGATATTCATCAACAACAGAGCAAATCATCGGCAGAACCAAAAGAAATGGTTTACATGAGTTTGAAGTTGGCGATCTAAAAATAATATTTAATCGACAAGATGATAATGAAAGCGTATTAACTGTTAAACACAAAGATATAAGTCATGGTTGCAATGTTAAAACCGAGCAACTGCAGCAGTTTATTAAAATAATGGAACAAAAAGCGCAACTACCAATCTATATTGACAAGAACAATTTGAAAGAGAGTATTTTCTCTGTTTTGCGAAATGACCCACAGCACGTAGATAAAGAGCAATACCTTCCCTGTGATAAGTTTTTAACACATGCCTGCAAAAGTTCAAATTCATTTGAAGTGAAATTAGATGCCACTCATCAATATCAACATCTGAATAACTTCATGATTTCTTTTGACCCAGTAGAAAATCAATTAACAATACGGGATAACAATAACGAGACTGAAACTATCTCGTTGACAAACTTACAATGGGAAAATGTGCTGCAATACTACAGAGAAAACCACCAGCAGCCAAATATAGCTGGATCACGAAATCTCACGGATAATATAGATAAAATTAAAAATACAATATCCACCTCTGAAATTATTGAGTGCGCCTCTCCTGAAATAAGAAGTAGCGTCCTGAACGATCTTTATAGCATTGCTAATTTCCTCCCGGACAATAATCTGACCCCAAATGAGAGCTGGAAAAGATTTTGCCATACATGCGAGCGCTTTTATGTTGCTCAGAAGAGTATCACTGGAGATAACAGTGAACGTCTTACGCGAAAAGTCTCTATCTCTGATGCAGGAATTACAATGACCTTCAAGATAGGTGATGTTGTCATCAATACTATTAGCACTGCTATTCCTAAAGATGAATCGGGTCAACGGTGTATAGAAGGGTTGAATTTAGCGGGAATGGATTTAACCGGCATAGACTTGTCTAATATGGTTCTAAGGAATGTCAATTTTAATGGCAGCATTCTTAGAAATGCGGATTTCTCCGGTACGATCTGTGAAGGCGTGGATTTTACCGATTGTGATCTGCGTAATGCAAAATTCGAAAACGCCTCATTAGAAAATAATGATTTTCGTAAAGTTCGCCACTTGACTTATGTAAATTTCAAAAACGCAAATCTACGAAACTGTAACTTCAGCGGAAAAGTTCTCACTGGCGTTAATTTTACTGGAAGTGACCTTAGTAACGCTTATCTTGAACACATAGATTTCACAACAGTGATTCTATATGAAACACCTGCAGCACCTGCAACATCTGCAACATCTGCAACATCTGCAACATCTGATACTCCTAAAATACCTAAAATACCTGAAATACCTGGAGCACCTAAAATACCTGCAACACCTCGAATACCTGGTACACCTAAAGTAATTCTTACTGGAGCAATACTAAATTATTCCGATCTATCGGGTAAAGATCTTTCAGAATATGATCTTACTGGTACTGTCTGCATGTTTACCAATTTTTCAAACGCTAATTTAACAAAATGCAAACTCTTTAATACAAACTTTTCGGCTGCAAATTTTGACAATACTAATTTCACTGGTACAGAAGGTTCTAATATTCTGTTTAACCATGCATGGTTGTTCAATACGATATTTATAGATACGATTTTTAAAAATGCCTGTTTTTTCAATGCCAAAGTGAATAATGTTTCTCTTAAGAAAGCATATATTTACAATGATAATATCGATAAAAAAGCCAATGACAGTACCGAGAAACAACCCAGTGACAGTATCGAGAAACAACCCAGTGACAGTATCGAGAAACAAGCCAATGACAGTATCGAGAAACAAGCCAGTGACAGTATCGAGAAACAAGCCAATGACAGTACCGATAAACAAGCCAAGAACAGTACTGATAAACAAGCCAATAACAGTACCGATAAACAAGCCAAGAACAATACCGAGCAACAGGACAGTACCAGTTTTAATGAAGCCCGTTTAAAGAAAGAAGTGAATAGCAGTTTTTCCATTCCGGGTTTAACGTCTTATCAGCCAACGTATATAGTTGACGAATAGTTCAATAATCACCCAAACAGAGTGAGTATGGCAGAGGATATAAATTAAAATTTAAATGTTAACCGCCTCATCTATCATTCATGGATGAGGCGCATTTATCAGTCGATGTAAGCTGAAAATGTTCCGCCATCCAGAGACAACCGCCGCCCCCTGCGGCGTTTACTATTTCATCGCCCGCGTTAAGAATTCATTAAGCTTCATCCGTATACTCCTTATCTGTCGCACTGAATTTGACGAGAAAAAAAGCAATAATAAGGAGCAACAAGTTGAAAAAGCGCATCACCTTTATCGTTTTTCTTTGCGCCATCGTGGCGGTGAGCCTGTTTTTTGTGCAATCCTGCGTCCGTAAAAGCCAGCATGTCGCAGGGTTTCAGAATTATCAGGCCACTATCGATGGTAAAGAGATTACAGGAGTAACTAAAAATATCTCCTCACTGACCTGGTCAGCGCAGAGCAATACCTTATTTAGCACTATCAACAAACCTGCAGCCATCGTTGAAATGACGACCGAGGGCGACTTGATCCGCACCATTCCGCTCGATTTTGTTAAGGATCTCGAGACGATTGAATACATTGGTGATAATAAATTTGTCATCAGTGATGAACGTGACTACGCCATTTATGTGATTTCACTTAACGCTGAGTCGGAAGTAAGCATCCTCAAAAAAATTAAAATCCCATTGCAGGAAACGCCTACTAACTGTGGCTTTGAAGGACTGGCTTACTCCCCTCAGGACCATACCTTCTGGTTTTTTAAAGAGAAAAATCCGATAGAGGTCTACAAAGTAACCGGGCTATTGCGTAGCGATGAGTTGCATATCAGCAAAGATAAAGCGTTGCAGCGTCAGTTTACTTTAGACGATGTTTCTGGCGCGGAATTTAACCCACATAAAAATACGTTGCTGGTGTTGTCACATGAGTCACGCGCCCTGCAGGAAGTGACCGTGACAGGTGACGTGATCGGCGAAATGTCGTTAACCAAAGGCAAGTATGGCCTTTCACACAACATCAAGCAGGCGGAAGGGATAGCGATGGATGACAGCGGCAACATTTATATCGTTGGTGAACCGAATCTTTTTTATCGCTTTACGTCGACAAAATCATGATAACAGTCTGGCAGGTTCTCCTTTTTTGTTATTAACTTGTTAACTCAAAATAATACAAACCAGGCAGAACATGAATTCGACATCGCATCCCGTAGAACGTTTTTCTTTCAGCACCGCGTTATTCGGGATGCTGGTTCTGACCTTAGGTATGGGTTTAGGCCGCTTTCTCTATACGCCGATGCTGCCAGTCATGCTGGCGGAAGGCGAGTTTTCCTTTAGCGAACTCTCATGGATCGCCAGCGGTAACTATGCCGGGTATCTGGCGGGGAGCCTGCTGTTTTCATTCGGCGCGTTTCATTTACCCTCACGCCTGCGCCCGTTCTTGTTAGCTTCCGCTCTCGCAACCGGATTATTAATCCTCGCGATGGCGTGGCTGCCGCCGTTTCTTCTGGTTTTCATCATTCGCTTTCTGGCGGGAGTCGCCAGCGCCGGGATGTTGATTTTCGGCTCAACGCTCATCATGCAACATACTCGCCATCCCTTTGTCCTTGCGGCGCTATTTTCTGGTGTTGGCGTCGGCATCGCTCTGGGTAATGAATATGTGCTGGCAGGCCTGCATTTTGCCCTCTCTTCACAAACGTTGTGGCAAGGTGCCGGAGCACTTTCTGCCATTATATTGCTTGCTCTGGCGCTGCTCATCCCGTCGAATAAACACGTTATCCCGCCAGCGCCATTGGCAAAAATCGCGCAACAACCCATGAGCTGGTGGTTACTGGCGATTCTGTATGGTCTGGCGGGTTTTGGTTATATCATCGTCGCCACCTACCTGCCGCTCATGGCGAAAGACGCGGGCCAGCCTGTGCTGACGGCTCACCTTTGGACACTGGTTGGCTTGTCGATTGTCCCTGGTTGCTTTGGCTGGCTGTGGGCAGCCAAACGGTGGGGAGCATTACCTTGCCTGACCGCGAATTTGCTGGTGCAGGCGATCTGCGTGCTGTTAACCCTCGCCAGCAGCTCTCCTTTATTACTCATCATCAGCAGTATTGGTTTTGGCGGCACCTTTATGGGGACGACCTCGCTGGTGATGACCATCGCCCGCCAGCTTAGCGTGCCGGGAAATCTCAACCTTTTGGGCTTTGTGACACTCATTTATGGTATCGGGCAAATTCTTGGCCCGGCGCTGACCAGCATGCTCGGCAACGGAACGTCGGCCCTCGCCAGTGCCACGCTCTGCGGCGCGGCGGCGCTATTTATCGCAGCATTAATCTGCGGGATGCAAATATTAAAATTGCATACGAATGATTCTTAAGTAATTTAACGAATTTAACTTTTCAGTACATCACGTAAAATAATTAAAACATCCTTTTTCTTTGGAGGTACTCAGCCACCGCCGTTATTAATCCTGGTTTAGCAATTCCACGGCGAATTCATTATTTCTGGTCATATTATAGTCAGGATCGCATTATATCTCCGTGCTAGAAAAAACAAGTTTAATTCTGTTTTTTCACGGAAGGTCACTATGGCTTCAACAAATGCGCATCAAATAAAAAATAATGATCAAAACTCTTTATGTGGTCTGGGTGACAAAATACGCCGCCTGACCGCCGGAGTTTGTTTATTTACACAAATTTTTTTCCCCGTCATGGCGACGGCACAAAATGTGGTACACGCTAAGCCTCAGACGACAGTTTCATCTCCGTCCCCTCTAATAGAAAATAATACTGTGCCTTACACGCTTGGTGCGCTGGAATCAGCGCAAAGCGTTGCTGATCGATTCGGTATTTCACTGGAGGAGCTTCGTCGTCTTAATCAGTTCCGCACTTTTGCTCGCGGCTTTGATAACGTGCGCCAGGGTGAAGAACTGGATGTTCCGGCAACAACCTCGCAGAAAAGCCATGAGCAACAAAATGCTGTACCGCCTGCGAATGGCGAAAACACGCTGGAGAATCAAATAGCCAGCACTTCGCAGCAAGTTGGCACTCTGCTTTCACAAGATATGAATAGTGAGCAGGCAAGCGGCATGGCGCGTGGTTGGGCGTCTTCAGAAGCCTCAGGCGCGATGACTGATTGGTTAAATAACTTTGGCACTGCGAAAATCTCTCTGGGTGTGGATGAAGATTTCAGCCTGAAAAATTCGCAATTCGACTTCCTGCATCCGTGGTATGACACACCCGATTATCTGCTCTTCAGCCAGCATACCCTTCACCGAACAGACGATCGTACCCAGATCAACACCGGTTTGGGCTGGCGTCATTTCACCCCCAGCTGGATGTCAGGCATCAACCTGTTTTTTGACCACGACCTGAGCCGCTATCACTCCCGCGCGGGGCTTGGCGCAGAATACTGGCGTGATTATCTGAAGTTGAGCAGCAACGCTTATATCGGCCTGACCGGCTGGCGTAGCGCACCGGAATTGGATAATGACTACGAAGCCCGCCCGGCCAACGGCTGGGATTTACGCGCGGAAGGCTGGTTACCAGCCTGGCCACAACTGGGTGGAAAACTGGTCTATGAACAATACTATGGTGATGAAGTGGCGCTGTTTGACAAGAATGATCGCCAAAGTAATCCCCATGCTATTACCGCGGGCCTCAACTATACCCCCTTCCCGCTTCTGACTCTCAGTGCGGAACAGCGTCAGGGAAAACAAGGTGAAAATGACACACGTTTTGCCGTTGATCTGACCTGGCAACCCAGCAGTTCAATGCAGAAACAGCTTAACCCGGACGAAGTGGCCGGACGGCGCAGTCTGGCCGGTAGTCGTTATGACCTGATTGATCGCAACAACAACATCGTTCTGGAATATCGCAAGAAAGAGCTGATTCGCCTGAGTCTGCTGGATCCGGTGAAAGGAAAGTCTGGAGAAATAAAACCGCTGGTTTCCTCGCTACAGACCAAATATGCCCTGAAAGGCTATAACATCGAAGCCGCTGCGCTGGAAGCTGCCGGAGGTAAAGTCAGCACGTCTGGAAAAGATATCACGGTCACGCTGCCAGGTTACCGCTTCACTAACACTCCAGAAACCGATAATACATGGTCGATAGACGTTACCGCCGAGGATGTAAAAGGTAACCTGTCACGTCATGAACAAAGCATGGTCGTCATTCAGGCTCCGACATTAAGCCAGAAAGATTCTCTGTTATCCGTTAATCCGCTAACCGTAGCTGCAGATAAAAAATCGACGACCACATTGACCGTTACTGCGCACGATTCCGACGGAACTCCGGTGCCGGGGCTGGCGCTGCAAACCCGCAGTGAAGGCGTTCAGGATATCACCCTGTCTGACTGGACAGATAACGGTGATGGTAGTTACACACAGATGCTGACCGCCGGAACGACATCAGGTTCAGTAACACTGACGCCGCAAATTAACGGTGAGAGTGCGGTAAAAGAATCCATTGTCGTTAATATCGTCCCTGTTGTCTCATCCCGCGACCATTCATCAATAACAATAGATAACGTATCGTATTATGCCGGAGACGACATCAAGGTTAGGGTGGAACTGAAAGACGACAGCAATCAACCGGTTGCTTATCAAAAAGAAGAATTGGTAAAAGCCGTTACTGTCGAAAACAGCAAACCTGGAGCCACGATTGTCTGGAACGAAGAGCAGCCGGGCGTTTATGCCGCGAATTATCCGGCCCATAAGCAAGGGACAGCACTAAGGGCACAACTTAGCCTTCACAACTGGAATGCTCCACTGCAATCGCATATTTATAACATTGAGGCAAACCAGAATAAGGCTCGCGTCGCCACATTATCAGCGACGAATAATGACGTTTACGCCGATAAAAAGACATTTAATACCCTCACTATCAACGTCACTGATGAGAGTGATAATCCCCTGACAAATCATCAGGTCACCTTTAAGAATGAAAAAGGAAGCGCGGAATTTGTCGAACCGCCGCAGCAAAATACGGATGCATACGGTGTTGCCACAATCAACATGGTAAGTCAGGTTGCGGAAGAAAATACGATTAGTGCCACGCTGCCAAATGGTTTCTCACAACGGATAATTGCGAAATTCGTTAGCGATTCGAGTACGCCAAAATTCAAACAACTGGTTGCCGATCCAGATACCATTATTGCTGGCAACAGCCAGGGCAGTACTCTGACCGCCACCGTCACAGACTTTCATAACAATCCATTAAAAGATATGAAAGTGAATTTTGTGGCACCTGGTGGCTCGCAACTGGACAACACGTCCGCCACAACAGATCAGTCCGGTATTGTGCGAGTGCACCTGACCAGTTCAAAAGCTGGTAGCTATTCCGTCGATGCCTCGCTTGAGGCGGATAAAAATATTCACCAGTCGGTCACGATCACCGTGGTCCCAAACAGGGAACAATCGGTAATGACCTTAAATGCCGGGTCGGGCAGTGCGATCGCTAACAATACAAATACCGTTATCCTGACAGCCAGTGTGAAAGATGTTTACGGACACCCGTTGCCGGATGAGGATGTGAAATTTACCTTGCCAGCCTCCATGACCGGGAACTTCACGCTAAGTAGTGAAACCGCCCGCACCGATGCAAACGGCGATGCCGTGGTCACATTGCGTGGCACAAAAGCGGGTGAGTTTACAGTTACGGCGACGCTGACCAGAAATAATACCGTTGCTCATCAGCAAGTCACTTTTATTGGGGATACAAACAGCGCGCAGCTCCAGCCGCTGACTGCCTCATTAAATACCATTGTTGCGGGTAACAGTACGGGGAGTACCCTGACGGCAACGATCCTGGACGCTTACCAAAATCCGCTTAAAGACCAGCTGGTCACTTTCCAGAGTAACGATGTCACTCTAAGTGGAACAGAAGTCACCACCAATACACTGGGTCAGGCGACAGTAACAATGACCAGCAATATTGCCGGGCAACATAACGTCGTGGTGAGCCGGAAAGCGCAAGCCTCCGATAATAAAACGTTTAGTTTATCAGTGCTGCCGGATGAAAGTTCGGCGAAGGTAATAAGTATAACCGGAGCCGAAAAAACGATAACGGTTGGCGAAAACATCACGCTACGGATACTCGTCCAGGACGCGTTTAACAATGTAATAGCGGGTCAACGCGTCAGATTAAGTGCGCAGCCAACAGCTAACATTACGATAGGCGATACGGCTTACACTGATAATAACGGTTACGCGTACGTTAACCTTCTCAGCACCCAGCCTGGGGTTTATCAGGTGACGGCAACGCTGGACAATAACAGTAGTAGTAAGGTTGATGTGAATGTGGCAAATGGCAAACTCGAGTTAACATCATCGAAGCCAGAAACCACGGTCCATAACAGTGAAGGTATTACGCTGACCGCAACGGCGAGAAATGCACGGGATGAATTGATGCCAGGGCAAATTATCACCTTTAGCGTAACGCCTGAAGGTGCAACGCTAAGCAATACAGGGGAAATACTTACTGACCAGTATGGTCAGGCCAAAGTGACGCTGACCAGTGACAAAGTGAATGTCTATACCGTTACGGCCACAATGGGCAAAGATGTTCCCGTTCAGAGCCAAGTAACGGTTGCGGTTAAGGCAGATGCTAAAACGGCACATGTTGTGAGCGTCGTGGCTTCTCCTGACACCATAACCGCCGACGGCATCGATAGCAGCACCGTCACGTCACGAGTAGAAGATGATTACGGATTCCCGGTTGAAGGTGTCGATGTTCGTTACGCCTTAGACACCAAAGGTCGCCCGGTAGTTAATATTCCAACTACGCGTACCGATCAGTCCGGGCAAGTCACGGCGACAATAACCAGTACATTGGCAGAAACCTTAACGGTCAATGTGCAAGTTCCTGGTACAGCCAACCAATCCGCAGCTATTACCTTGCTTGCCAGCACGGCGGATGAAAGTAAGTCATTATTGAAATCCGACGTTGGCACTCTGATGGCTGACTACCAGCATAGCGCGAAACTTACGCTAACATTGCAAGACAAGTACGGTAACCCGATAGTGACGTCTGATCATCTGGAATTTGTCCAGTCAGGTCCCTTCGTGAACTTTCTCAAGTTGAGCGATATTGATTACAGCCAAAGAAATTATGGCGAGTACACCGTGACTGTCACTGGCGGAAAAGAGGGAACAGCGACCCTCATTCCCATGCTGAACGGGGTTCATCAGGCAAAATTAAGCGTATCGCTGAATCTCATCCAATCGATAAAAGAAATGTCCGGTCATGTCACTGCAAACAACCATACCTTCTCCACGGCTAAATTCCCGAGCGAAGGTTTTGCAGGAGCGTATTACACACTCAACAATGATAACTTTGAAGCGGGTAAAACCGTTGATGATTATATGTTTTCAAGTTCACAGAGTTGGGTGTCTGTCGATGCGTCAGGTAAAGTTTCTTTCTCAAATATCGGCGATCAAACGTCAGTCACAATAAGTGCTGTTCCCCGACAAGGAGGTACAACCTACCAGACCTTAATTAAGCTGAAAGGCTGGTGGGTGAATAATGGAAATCATACCAATATCTGGCTAGCTGCCAATGCGCTCTGTCATGCGAAAAATGATGGATATAATCTTCCTGGCATCACACATTTGACGTCTGGCGAAAACCAACGCACGCAGGGATCACTGTATGGTGAATGGGGGAACGTTGGAGCGTTTTCCAGTAATTCGCAATTTACACAAGGTGCTTACTGGACAAATGAATCTGATGATTACAATAGGCATTACTATGTGCAGATGCTAACCGGTATGACCGGAAGCGACGCTGATTCCAGCCCCCAACTGACCGCCTGCCGTAAATCACTTTAATTTTAGTAGGTTATTAAGGATACCCTTGTGCGAGGGTATCCTTTCAGACTGATAACAAACGCTACATTACCTGATGCGCTGCGCTTATCAGGCCTATATAACCCCTGCAATATATTGAATTTATTGTTTTTGTCGCCCAGCCGACATGAACGACCACTCAAGAAACTCAACAGCAACCGTTGATGTCAGCCAGACCCCATTTTCCGCTTGCCAGAAAGGGATGCCTCGTTTCGCCATTTCCTGTGCTTTGACGGTTAAGATAACCGGCGATCCGTGTCTTGCTCCCACTTTGCGTGCCGTTGCTTCATCAGCAGAGAGATGCACGTAATGACGCTCCCCTGCAATCAGCCCCTGTTTTTTTATCTCGTCAAGGAAACGGCTTGCCGTACCGTGGTAAAGAAACTGTGGCGGTATTTTTTCGGCAAAGGAAATGGCGACCTGCGAAGTCGAATGCCCCTGAACCGCGCGAATGCACCTACCATCACTGGAATAACTAAAACGCTTTTTATCGCTGGTGGCGACAACGGTATCCAGCAATGCACGGGTTAACCGCTTGCCCGCTTTTTGGGCACAAAGTATGAGCTTATCGATATCCGCCCATCCTTCACGGTCCAGTACGATACCAATCGCCTCCGGTTTGTGTCGGAGGACATAACTTAAAAACTTGCTCGTATCCGCCAGCTCTTTTTCGTTGTACTTTGCCATCGCGTTTTCGTCCCTGGATTTTCTGTTTTTATTTACTGATGTCATTGTCACTGGGTTTATGAATTTACTGCAACTCAATCCTGCGCAGAACCTTTTCCCCATAGCGTAATTTTTCCGCTATGCAAAAAACGCATAGCCAGAAACATACTTGCATTTTCCCCATACCCACATGGCTGATAAGGTTTTTCAGCTCCAGGAATTTTCCTGGCTCAAGCAACACACAAACACAAAAAAACAATGGGGATTGTTATGACACAACAAGGGGATGCTGTAGCCGGGGAGCTGGCGACAGAAAAAGTGGGCATTAAAGGGTATCTGGCTTTTTTTCTCACCATAATCTTTTTTTCCGGTGTTTTTTCCGGGACAGACAGTTGGTGGCGCGTTTTTGATTTTTCCGTGCTGAACGGATCATTTGGGCAACTGCCTGGTGCGAACGGAGCCACCACCTCGTTTCGCGGCGCGGGTGGCGCGGGGGCTAAAGATGGCTTTCTCTTTGCGCTGGAGCTGGCACCGTCAGTCATTCTCTCTCTGGGGATTATTTCAATTACCGATGGTCTTGGTGGATTACGCGCCGCGCAGCAGTTAATGACGCCAGTGCTAAAACCGTTGTTGGGCATTCCAGGGATCTGCTCGCTGGCGCTGATCGCTAACCTGCAAAACACCGATGCCGCCGCCGGTATGACCAAAGAGCTGGCGCAGGAAGGTGAAATTACCGAACGCGATAAAGTGATTTTCGCCGCATATCAAACCAGCGGTAGCGCCATTATCACCAACTACTTCTCTTCCGGCGTCGCGGTGTTTGCCTTTCTGGGCACGTCCGTAATCGTACCTTTAGCAGTCATCCTGGTGTTTAAATTTGTCGGAGCCAACATTTTGCGCGTCTGGCTTAACTTCGAAGAACGTCGCAACCCAACGCAAGGAGCGCAAGCATGACAACTCAGGTCCGCAAAAACGTCATGGATATGTTTATCGATGGCGCGCGCCGTGGCTTTACTATCGCCACCACCAACCTGCTGCCAAACGTGGTGATGGCGTTTGTCATCATTCAGGCGCTGAAAATTACCGGCCTGCTCGACTGGGTGGGGCATATCTGTGAACCGGTAATGGCGCTGTGGGGATTGCCCGGTGAAGCGGCAACCGTCCTTTTAGCCGCATTAATGAGTATGGGCGGCGCAGTCGGTGTTGCCGCCAGTCTGGCAACCGCTGGCGCATTAACCGGTCACGATGTCACCGTTTTACTGCCCGCGATGTATTTAATGGGCAACCCGGTGCAAAATGTCGGTCGCTGCCTGGGGACAGCCGAAGTGAATGCCAAATATTACCCGCATATCATTACGGTCTGCGTGATTAACGCATTGCTGTCGATCTGGGTTATGCAGCTTATTGTTTAACAAGGAGTTACCATGATTGATTATACCGCAGCCGGTTTTACCCTGCTGCAGGGAGCGCATTTGTATGCGCCGGAAGATCGGGGAGTTTGCGATGTCCTCGTCGCTAACGGCAAAATTATCGCCGTTGCCAGTAATATCCCTTCTGATATTGTACCGGACTGCACGGTTGTCGATCTCAGCGGGCAGATCCTCTGCCCAGGTTTTATTGATCAACACGTTCATTTAATTGGCGGTGGCGGTGAAGCAGGTCCCACGACGCGCACGCCGGAAGTGGCGTTAAGTCGTCTGACGGAAGCGGGCGTCACGTCAGTGGTTGGTCTGCTCGGCACTGACTCTATCTCTCGTCACCCGGAATCCCTGCTCGCCAAGACCCGTGCGCTCAATGAAGAAGGCATCAGCGCCTGGATGCTGACCGGCGCTTATCATGTCCCTTCCCGCACCATTACAGGTTCCGTGGAAAAAGACGTGGCGATTATCGATCGCGTGATTGGTGTGAAATGCGCCATCTCTGATCACCGTTCTGCCGCACCTGACGTTTATCACCTGGCTAATATGGCGGCGGAATCCCGCGTTGGCGGTTTGCTCGGCGGCAAACCTGGCGTCACCGTGTTCCACATGGGCGACAGCAAAAAGGCGTTACAGCCTGTCTATGACCTGCTGGAAAACTGCGATGTGCCGATCAGCAAGCTGCTGCCGACCCACGTTAACCGCAACGTTCCGTTGTTTGAGCAGGCGCTGGAGTTTGCGCACAAAGGCGGCACTATCGACATCACCAGCAGCATTGACGAACCGGTCGCCCCTGCCGAAGGTATTGCCCGCGCCGTTCAGGCCGGTATTCCGCTGGCACGCGTCACCCTCAGCTCCGACGGCAACGGTAGCCAGCCGTTCTTCGATGACGAAGGGAATTTAACCCATATCGGTGTTGCAGGTTTTGAAACGTTGCTGGAAACCGTGCAGGTGCTGGTCAAGGACTATGATTTCAGTATCAGCGATGCCCTTCGCCCGCTCACCAGTAGCGTAGCCGGTTTCCTTAACCTGAGCGGGAAAGGCGAAATTCTGCCAGGCAATGACGCAGACTTACTGGTCATGACGCCAGAATTGCGCATTGAGCAGGTATACGCTCGCGGCAAACTGATGGTCAAAGACGGCAAAGCCTGCGTGAAAGGAACGTTTGAAATGGCTTAAACGGTTGTCAGCCGCCCGAATGGACGTAGAATGCCCGCAAGGGCGGCTGACAGAGTAAAACGTAATGGATGACTGTGGTGCGGTTTTGCATAATATTGAAACAAAATGGCTTTATGATTTTCTGACCCTGGAAAAATGCCGCAACTTTTCCCAGGCGGCAGTCAGTCGCAACGTCTCGCAACCGGCATTCAGCCGCCGCATCCGTGCACTGGAACAGGCGATTGGCGTTGAATTGTTTAACCGCCAGGTGACGCCGCTGCAACTCTCGGAACAAGGGAAAATCTTTCATTCGCAGATCCGCCATCTGTTACAACAGTTAGAAAGCAACCTGGCAGAGCTGCGTGGCGGCAGCGATTACGCGCAACGTAAAATCAAGATTGCCGCTGCACACTCTCTTTCCCTCGGTCTGTTACCGTCCATTATCAGCCAGATGCCGCCGCTCTTTACCTGGGCGATTGAAGCCATTGATGTCGATGAAGCGGTCGATAAACTGCGTGAAGGGCAAAGTGACTGTATTTTTTCCTTTCACGACGAAGATTTGCTGGAAGCACCGTTTGACCACATTCGCTTATTTGAATCTCAATTGTTCCCCGTCTGCGCCAGTGACGAACACGGAGAAGCACTGTTTAACCTCGCGCAGCCACACTTTCCGTTACTGAATTACAGCCGCAACTCCTACATGGGGCGATTGATTAATCGCACCCTGACGCGCCACAGTGAGTTGAGTTTCAGCACCTTTTTTGTCTCTTCGATGAGCGAGCTTTTAAAGCAGGTTGCCCTCGACGGCTGTGGGATTGCCTGGCTGCCGGAGTACGCCATCCAACAAGAAATTCGCAGCGGGCAGCTCGTTGTACTGAATCGGGAAGAACTGGTGATCCCGATTCAGGCCTACGCATACCGGATGAATACCCGCATGAATCCAGTTGCCGAACGCTTCTGGCGTGAACTGCGCGAGCTGGAGATTGTGCTTAGCTGACATTCTCCAGCGTCGCACTACGCCAACCGCCATTATCCCAGATCAGATCAAACGTTAGCGGTTCATCGTCGTGGTACAGCATTATCTCAAGGCTGATCGCCAGCGTGTGGCTGTACGCTTCTTTCAAATTGACCTGCAACGCCGCAATCCGTGGCTCATGAAATAACAGTGCAGAACGCAGCTGACGGCAATACCAGCTCTGAAGATGTTTGTCGCTCTGGTTATGCACTTGCCACTCGGGCATGCCTGAAACAAGTAATGACGGTAATGCCGAATGAGGAGAATTAAAAAGAGTGAGGAGATCGCTGCATACCGATTTACGCAGCAATGACGTTTTATTGCCTGAAATTTCAGGTAAAACAGCCTGAAGTGATTGGCGCATCATTTTGCGCACTCCTGACGTTTAGCAACATATGCGGCTTGCCCTGAATGCCGGGCACCACTGTATTGATGCTCATTTTCCATAGCCATTCCCTTTTGTTCATTACATCCATGTCAGTCTGAGACAGGCCTGAATCCTGTCAGCAAAGTATAAAACCTTACTTGCCTATGAATATCTACTGACTTTTCAGGAAAAAAGTCATGATTTGATAAAAATCATCAAACTCAAAAAAAAACCGCTAGTATATTCTGAATATTCCGAATAGTTACGTAGATGAAAATACTTGTCACCACCGCTACTTAATTCCGGTGGGAAATTATTTATTTCCGCATAATCAGCCATGTATTATTTGAAACAATTAGTTTGTAAATAATATAAATTGATAACATATCAAATACATCAAAAATACCATTCACAGGCATTATTAATATAGACATCAATATAGCAACATCAAATTCCAATTAGTAATAAGATATGCTTTTAAATTGCATGCAAATAATTTTAAATGAGCGTTTTTTGATACTTTATAGTGTTTCCCACCCTTTAATATCACTGTGTAGAGTTGATATCACTACAACAGAAACATGCATGTCATTTGTTTACTTCTCTTTTACTACAGAAAAATTTATCTATTTTTCTAAACATCAGTGAAATACTCATAAAAGGTAACTATTATGTCTATGCCAATAAGCAATGCCCTTCAGAGTCAAATTATTACAGATGATCATTTCCTTCATCACCCAAAAGTCGACAATGAGTTAACACGTCGATATGAATATGCACGCATGGATACGGAAAATATCTATCTTCTGCCTCTTGCTCGTGGCAACAACCATAATTACGATGGAAAAAGCGTTGTCGAAATTAGAAAACTTAATATTGGCAAACAGTCCTGGCCATTTAATTATGTAACAGAAACATGCAGCGAATTCAATGGCATTACAACAACAGGGCGTATGCTCTATCGAAACTTGAAAATCACCTCAGCTTTAGACGAAATATATGGTGGTATATGTAAAAAGGCGCATGCTGCCACAGAGTTAGCAGAAGGTTTACGGCTAAATTTATTTATGAAGAGCCCTTTCGATCCTGTTGAGGACTATACAGTTCATGAAATAACATTAGGCCCTGGTTGCAATGTTCCTGGTTATGCCGGAACCACGATAGGATATATTTCAACCCTTCCAGCTTCTCAGGCAAAAAGATGGACCAATGAGCAGCCAAGAATTGATATCTATATTGATCAGATAATGACGGTAACCGGGGTAGCAAATTCTTCCGGATTCGCCCTTGCCGCATTACTTAATGCTAATATTGGAATGGGAAATGACCCAATAATTGGTATAGAAGCCTATCCAGGTACCGCGGAGATCCATGCAAAAATGGGATATAAAGTTATCCCCGGTGATGAAGATGCAAAACTCAAACGCATGACTCTGCAACCGTCATCTCTTCCAGAACTGTTTGAATTAAAAAATGGTGAATGGAATTATATTGGTAAATGACTACTGAGAAGAATGAGTACTAACATTCAGGTTATACAGATATTTAAACAATACCCTGCAATTTACAAAGTAATACTCATTGCGACTTCTTAATTTAAGAAAGCGCAAGGAACGTTTACCCTTGCGCTTATCATAATAAGTCAGGCGTCGACTTTATCCAGCGGCCATGAATCAAACAGATAGCCGTCAAAATAAATATCGTCAACGTTCGAGAATTCCAGCAGACGTTGTTTAACGTTTTCCAGATGCTGCCACATTGCCAGCTTCGCCGCACGGGCATCTTTTTTGATTAACGCGGCGAGGATCTGTTTGTGATCGCCCAACCACTCTTTGCGATACAGGCTGTCATCCAGATGGCTGTGCAACTGGATCCACATCGGATTGTTTTCCCGCCACTGCCAGGACTGACGGAATAGCTCCACCAGCATGCTGTTATGCGTCGCTTCGGCAATGGCGAGATGGAACTGCATGTCACCACTTTCGCTGCTGCCCGGCGCGCTGGAAGCAAGCTCACGCTCTTCCAGTTGCAATGCCTGACGCATTTTGACGATATCTTCGCGGGTAGCCTGCAAAGCGGCAAACTCGGCGATGTTACTTTCCAGTAACTGACGCGCCTGTAACAGCTCAAAAGGACCGGCATCATTGCAGACGTTGGCATCCGGACTGTCTGTGTTGTGGCTGCCTGAGCTATCAAGAACATAGATACCGGCACCCCGGCGCACTTCCACTAGCCCTTTGATCTCCAGCATGATCAGCGCTTCACGTACCACCGTCCGCGTGACATCAAGCATTTCTGCAATTTCACGCTCCGGCGGCAGCCGTTCGCCAGGATTGTACGGCGTCTTTATGATCAGATCGCGGATCATCGCCCCGACTTCCTGGTAAGGTCTTTGCGCAGAGGTGGCAGATTTCATGGTGTTGTGTCCGTTAGATGCGGTTAATCAAATTTTTGCCGGATGCGGCGTGAATGCCTTATACGGCCTACAACGGGCAATTTTACGGCACCCGTTAATCTCAAACTATACCATTAGCACTGGAAGTTGGCACGTACAGGTGGGCAAAAAAACGAAAACTGGTCAACCAAATATCAGTTTGATTGACCAGTAAGTCTGTAGGGTAATCAGTTAGTTACAGCGCAGCCACACACTCGCGCGCACCGCGTTCGCACAGCTGCTGATATGCCGCCGTCACCGCGCCAACAAAGTCAGCATTCTGCGGCAGATCATCGGCAAAGATACCGCTCAGGCCCAGCAGCGCTTTCACGCGGTCTGCGCCCTGATACTGCGCGTTGATCTTCTGGAACTCCGCCAGCATCGGGTCAACCACGTCAATAGCTTTACCCTGCTCATCCACGCCCTGGGTGTAACGCATCCAGCCAGCCACGCCCAGCGCCAGATGACGCCAGCTACCGCCGTTTTGCAGGTGCAGACGCACCGGATCCAGCAGACGCTGCGGTAACTTCTGGCTGCCGTCCATTGCAATCTGCCAGGTACGGTGACGCAGAGACGGGTTGCTGAAACGCTCGATCAGCAGCGTCGCATAGGCGTTCAGGTCTGTACCTTCCGGCATCGACAGCGTTGGCGCTTGTTCCTGCATCATCAGGGCAAAGGCCGCTTTGCGATAATCCGGGTTAGTCATGGTGTCGGCAATAGTTTCATAGCCGCCAAGGTAACCGAGGTACGCCAGGAAAGAGTGGCTGCCGTTCAGCATACGCAGCTTCATCATTTCGAACGGCACAACGTCTGCAACAAACTGTGCGCCCACTTTATCCCAGTCCGGGCGACCATTAACGAAGTTATCTTCAATCACCCACTGACGGAACGGTTCGCAGGCAATGGCGCATGGGTCGTAAACACCCAGCTGGTCAGCAATTTCCTGTAAGGTTTCTGGCGTCGCCGCCGGAACGATGCGGTCAACCATGGTGCACGGGAAGGTGACGTTCTCTTCAATCCATGCCGCCAGCTGTGGATCACGCGCCTGAGCCAGCCCCAGAACCGCGACCTTCGCCACATGACCGTTTTCACGCACGTTGTCGCAGGACATCACCGTAAACGCTTTCAGCCCTTTTTCACGACGCAGGCGCAAGGCTTCGACGATGTAACCAATCGCGGACTTCGGCGCAGTCGGGTTTTCCAGATCGTGCTTGATCAGCGGGTTATTGAGATCCAGCTGACCGCTTGCCGCATCGGCGCAGTAGCCTTTTTCCGTGACCGTCAGGGAGACAATCGCCGTCTGCGGACGCGCCATCGCGTTGAGAATACCTTCACAACCGTCGATTTCCGGATGCAGGGCTTCTTTCATCGAACCGATAATTTTCAGCTCGGTGCTTTCTGCGCCTTTTTCCGCCACGGTGTACAGCAGTTGCTGTTTTTTCAGGTTTTCGATCAGCACGCGGTCGTTACCTGGCATCAGGTTAACTTCGCAGATACCCCAGTCGCTGTCGGTGCTTTCCAGCAGATGATGGGTATACAGCGCCTGGTGCGCGCGGTGAAACGCCCCGCAACCGAGATGCACAATGCGTGATTCCAGACGAGAATGATCCCATGACGGGCGGGCAACCGGCAGATTGCTGTCAACAATAGTAGTCATCGTAAACTCCAGAATCCGTCTTCAGAGAGTGACGGCAAGGAAGAAGGAACCGGCACGGCGCGCAGCCATGCCGGTGGATATTAACGGCTAAAGAAAGCGCGCTGGATCGCCAGTTCGACACCGCGAACTTCGGCCAGGCCTTTCAGACGACCAATTGCGGAGTAACCTGGGTTGGTTTTCTTCTTCAGGTCGTCCAGCATCTGATGACCGTGGTCCGGACGCATCGGGATCAGGTCTTCTTTGCCTTCCGCTTTACGACGGTGTTCTTCTTCAACAATCGCTTTCACCACTTCGTACATATCAACGTCACCGTTCAGGTGCGCCGCTTCGTGGAAGGTTTTCGGGTTATCTTCACGCATGGTGGAGCGCAGATGGGTGAAGTAAATACGCGGACCGAACTGCTTGATCATATCAACCAGATCGTTGTCAGCACGCACGCCGTAGGAACCGGTGCACATGGTGAAACCGTTCGCCATGCTGTTTACGGTATCAACCATCCACTGCATATCTTCAATGGTGGAAACGATACGCGGCAGGCCGAGGATCGGGCGCGGCGGATCGTCCGGGTGAACCGCCATACGGACGCCAACTTCTTCGGCAACCGGAATAATCGCTTTCAGGAAGACGGCAAAGTTTTCGCGCAGTTTGGCTTTGTCGATATCTTTATACAGCTCCAGGTGCTTACGGAACTGGTCGAGGGTATACCCTTCTTCCGCGCCCGGCAGACCGGCAATGATGTTACGCGTCAGACGCGCTTTGTCTTCGTCGCTCATAGTGGCGAAGCGTTCAGCTGCCTGAGCAATTTCTTCTTCGGTGTAATCCGCTTCCGCGCCTGGACGTTTCAGGATATGCATTTCGAATGCAGCGAATTCGATCTGGTCGAAGCGCAGAGCTTTGGAGCCGTCTGGCAGCACGTATTCGAGGTCAGTACGGGTCCAGTCGAGCACCGGCATGAAGTTGTAGCACACGGTGCGAATGCCGCACTGCGCCAGGTTGCGCAGAGTCTGCTGATAGTTAGCGATCCACTGCTCGTAGTTGCCAGTGTGGGTTTTGATATCTTCGTGAATTGGCACGCTTTCTACGACAGACCACACCAGGCCTGCATCTTCAACGATCGCCTTGCGTTTGAGGATCTCTTCTACGGACCATACTTCGCCGTTCGGGATATGGTGCAGCGCGGTAACCACGCCAGTTGCGCCCGCCTGACGGACATCAGCTAAAGAAACCGGATCGTTTGGGCCGTACCAGCGCCAGGTCTGTTCCATGATTTTTCCTCTTTCACATAGTGGGTTCCACAGCAAAGAGACGCGGAACCCCGGAGTTGTTTAGGTATCCGGATGAACAACCAGACCGCAGCCGTGGCGTTGCATCGGATGAGATGGCGTATAAGTTCTACCTTTTGGTAAGACATGTCAACCCGAAATCTAAAATTGGTTAACCACATCACAAGAATTTCACTCTCCTGGTTGTTGCTGCAAATTGCAGCAAAGGGTAATCGATGGTTATTGATCAGAGGATGTGACATTCATCGCAACAATGGTTGACCAATTTACATAACATGTCGCCCAAAATAACAACGGTTCAACCAGGTAAGGTAAAACGTTATGCATGTGCTTAACATTCTCTGGGTGGTATTCGGCATTGGTCTGATGCTGGTACTGAATTTGAAGTTCAAAATCAATTCAATGGTGGCTTTGTTGGTGGCGGCGCTGTCCGTCGGGATGCTGGCGGGCATGGATTTGATGTCGCTGCTGCACACCATGAAAGCGGGCTTCGGCAACACGCTGGGGGAACTGGCTATCATCGTGGTGTTCGGTGCGGTCATCGGTAAATTGATGGTCGACTCCGGCGCGGCGCACCAGATAGCACATACGCTGCTGGCGCGTCTCGGTCTGCGCTATGTACAGCTGTCGGTGATTATCATCGGCCTGATTTTCGGTCTGGCGATGTTCTATGAAGTGGCCTTTATCATGTTAGCGCCGCTGGTTATCGTGATTGCCGCCGAAGCTAAAATTCCGTTCCTGAAACTGGCGATCCCGGCAGTAGCAGCTGCCACTACCGCACATTCACTGTTCCCACCGCAGCCGGGTCCGGTGGCGCTGGTGAATGCTTATGGCGCGGATATGGGGATGGTTTATATCTATGGCGTACTGGTGACGATCCCAAGTGTCATCTGCGCAGGTCTGATCCTGCCGAAGTTCCTCGGCAATCTTGAGCGCCCAACGCCATCATTCCTGAAAGCAGATCAACCGGTAGATATGAATAATCTGCCCTCTTTCGGCGTTTCGATTCTGGTGCCGCTGATCCCAGCGATCATTATGATCTCCACCACCATCGCCAATATCTGGCTGGTAAAAGATACCCCTGCGTGGGAAGTGGTTAACTTTATCGGTTCCTCGCCGATTGCAATGTTTATTGCGATGGTGGTTGCATTCGTACTCTTTGGTACCGCGCGTGGTCATGACATGCAGTGGGTGATGAACGCTTTTGAAAGCGCGGTGAAAAGCATTGCAATGGTGATTCTGATCATCGGTGCGGGTGGCGTGCTGAAGCAGACAATCATCGACACCGGCATTGGCGACACCATCGGCATGTTGATGTCCCACGGCAATATCTCGCCCTACATCATGGCATGGCTGATCACTGTACTGATTCGTCTGGCGACAGGTCAGGGTGTCGTTTCGGCGATGACCGCTGCCGGGATTATCAGTGCAGCAATCCTTGATCCAGCAACTGGTCAGCTGGTTGGCGTGAATCCGGCGCTGCTGGTACTGGCGACGGCTGCGGGTTCCAACACCCTCACCCACATTAACGATGCCTCATTCTGGTTGTTCAAAGGTTACTTTGACCTGTCAGTAAAAGACACGTTGAAAACCTGGGGTCTGCTGGAGCTGGTCAACTCCGTGGTTGGGCTGATTATTGTTTTGATTATCAGCATGGTAGCGTAAAATAGCACCAGAGCCTGCCATTGGCAGGCTCTGTTCGGATTGTCGGCAAAGTGCGCTTTGTTTATGCCAGATGCGACGCTGGCGCGTCTTATCTGGCCTACAGAGGGCTAACGTGCAGTTTTTTAGCTTCAGGTAATATTGCGTACCAGCATTAGCAATGCCCTGTAATTTTTTTATTGATAAACAAAAGTCACGCCAATAATCGATTGCACATTCCCTGCAGTCACCTGCCCTCCGGTACGAGCGTAATTTGCCGTTAATCCCAGACTTACCGCCGAAGTCCCTACTGCTCCTAACGATACCGTGTTATTCGCTGGAATAATCGTACCGTTGCGCGTCAACTGTACGCCGACGCCCTGCGCTGGTGAAAACGACGCGGTATTGGTGAAAATCGAGTTGCCCGCATCTGCGGTTGTGCCGGAGAGGTAATACCCCAGGTTTTGGCTTTTCGCACAATAAACGGTAAGAGGAATCGGCACTGAACCAGGGTAGTCCGGCAGAGTAACGGTGACATCACGAGCAGAAACATCGCAGCCGCCAGTAGGCACCACCACATCATTATTGGCGTAAATATTCCACACAAACTGGAAATCATCGCTGTTATAGTTGTTGGTCTGTCGCAAAATAAGCACGGCAATTAATGAGCCAGCTTTAATCGCCACCCCGCCCGCACTGCTCACAGGCGTCAAATAAAGCGCCACCGGCCACGGCTTATCCGTTCTCGAATTATAAACAACGCGCGGCGTTTCACTGGTGGTCGGAAATGGATAGCTACTGCCACTATATTTTACGGTCCCGGAAAAATTAGATAACACGCCGCCATAAGCCGAACCTCGTTGCAGTGTGACATAGTCTGTAATGGTTTCCGGGTAATCGTTATGGCAAAAGATTTGCGTCGAAAGATCTACGACCAGGTTTTGCCCCACATTCACGGCGGGCGCAAGGTTTACATAAACATTGGCGCTGCCACCGCCAATAGGGATAGCGGTGCCATTGGCAGTTTTACAGGCGAATGACCAGGCATTTACCGACCAGCCCATCAGCAGAACAGCAAACAGGGTAATAACTCGTTTCATTACAATCATCTCTTCGGCTTCAGCTGTAGGTATAGGTGATGCTAATCACTGCCTGAATGGTTCCCTGAGTGGCTCCGCCATTTACCGTCAATGCTCTGACCTGTAACGGGAAGTGCGCTGATTGTGAGGAATCATCCACCTGAACTGTTTTGGTTGCGCCAGTATTCAATGTGTTGCCACTGTCATCCTGTAGCTCTAACTGGATGTTTTGCGCGGTCCCCTGGTTTTTATAATATCCGGTACTGTCGGCTGCCCCGCTGAAGCTGGCGGTGACCCTCGACGTTCCCACCGGACAATTAGTCAACTCAAGCGCAACATCATGCCAGGCCGATGCCGCCCCGGCAGACATCAGACTGAAAGAATAAAGATCGCCGAGATCTACCGTGGCATTGGTGGTGGAAACCGTGCACGGTTTGGCGACGACCTTACCGTTCACCGTGATGGTGACATCGGCTGCCTGTATCGTCGCACTTGCGAGCGCCAACATTGCCGCCAATAAATACCCACGTTTGCGCCATTTCATGAGCATCTCCAGTTACTGATATTCAAGAGTGAAGGTAGCCGTGGCATTGATATGCCCCGCAGTGACAGGCACCTGTGTCGCCATTAGCCGGGCGTAAAAATTCAGCGTATTTGGTTTACCCGGCGTCAGGGTCGTCCACGAAAGCGCGGACGATGGGGCATTAAGGGGTATCTGATTTTGTTGCTCATTCAGAAGCTGTATTCCCAGTCCCGCAGCCGCTGACACCGTATTTTCAAGTGCAAGCAGGTTGGCATTGTGGCTATCTGCAACACCGGTAAACCCAACTTTTACGGCAGAAACGGCATTACCACAGGGTGACAGCAAAATACGAAATGGAACGACAGGAGTCGTCGCGCCAATGTTGTTAAATTGCTTCGCCGCGTTTTCCATCAGATCAACAGTAAAATTGGTTGATTCAGCGGCCACACTACAGCCGTTATCTCTGACATAGCCGCGGATAGTAATCGTGCTATCCGCAGCCAAAGCGTGACTCACCGCCAACCACAAAAAAGCGCACAGAAGATAAAAAGGTTTGTTTCTCATCACGCCCCCTTAACGACATTCAGCTGATAGCTGGGTTAATAACTGCTGCTGACTCTCTGGTGGCAGTTGATAATTGGCGACACAGTGAGCATTTTCCTCTTCTCCCCATTTCACCTGAACTTTTCCCGCTAAAGGCATTCCGCTGAGGTAAACCTGACCATTATCCGCAACAATGCCGCTACTCTGGCTACTCTCTGATGTCACCATCGCCCCAAACGGCAGCGGCTTATTATTGTGGGTTAGCGTCATGAGCAGTTTTATCCCAACGCGCGCTTTAAACTCTGCTCGCACGATCGCCCCACGGGTGGGAACAACGTTAGCGACCGCGTTATCTAAATCGACGTTATCAGCCAGGGTATTGGTATCCAGCGCCACTCTGTTTTCCCGATATTCAGTGGCATAAGGCAGCACGGCATAACCGCGCCAGTCGGTACGCACCCCCGTCTGGTTTTCGACTTTTGCATCTTTTGCGCCAGGCGCTTTAACAAGCACCACCGTATCGTTTAACGGCTGCCCCAGCGTTACGCCATTGGCATGAGCCAGTACCCCACCGCTGACTCCGTAATAGAGCTGCTTAATATCATCACTATGGCTGTAACCGATATTGGCATTGCCGTAACCACCGCGATAATTCAGCGTGGCGTAGCCTGTGCTTCCGCTATTACCATCGCCTCCCCCGGCATAACCGGTTTGCACGCTATAGCTGAGGTTGTTGTCTTCCAGCAACGTACCGTATACGCCAGCCAGATTGGTCATCCGACCGTTGAGATCGTGTGACATGCTGTAGCTGGCACTGGCATGTCGCCACTGAGATTTACTGTCAGAACGCAGCCAGTGGCTGAAAGGAATATTGACGTTAAGCGCTAACATCTGATCCCGTCCTTTTTGCCAGGCGTTTTTCGTCAGGCTATAGCTGAGCGTCCAGTTGATATCTTCGAATGCAGTATTTAAACCAGCCTGGAATTGCTCATCGACATTACTCGTTCCCCAATAAGTTTGATGGCTACCACTCAAATACAGTGTTGATGTGCGCCCGAGTTGCTGAGTAACGGTGAGTTGTAATTTCCCGCGTTTGTTATAAGCGAGATTGTAATAGTCGGTGAATTTCGGCTTAACCTGAATAACACCATCCTGTGTTTCGATGTTGTAGCCATTCATTCGACTGTATGTTGTATCAGCGAAATTAAAATACCCACTGGTCGAATAACGGTAACCCACTAACTGAATATTCGTGCCTGATTCATTGAGCGATTTGTTATAGAGAAAACGCACCGATTGTCCGTCATGCTGACTGTCATCGGGAAGTGTGGAATTAGCCTGCGTCATATCCACAGACAGAGCGCCCAGTGCCCCCATGTTTTTCCCGATACCGAAATTAAAAGCACGATAACGATCCGCCAGTTGCGTTCCACCATATATTGTCCAGCCAGCCGGAAGGCCGTGGAGTAATGTACTCTGGAAAAAGCGGGGTTTTTCCTGCTGCGCATTTCCACTACGGTATTCTCCTGCCGTAATGGAATAACGAGTATGTCCTTCACGTTGCAAAAGCGGGACTGACGAATAGGGTACGGTAAAGATCTGCGTGCTGCCGTCAGCCTCTTTAATCGTTACCTGCAAGTCACCACTATTACCTGCGGCATAGATATCGTTGATGGTAAAAGGCCCCGGCGGCACCGTACTATTATAAATGTCATACCCATTTTGTTTAATAGTGACCTGTGCAGTACCACGAGCAATACCGTGGATCACCGGGGCAAATCCTCTTTGGCTATCGGGTAACATATTGTCATCTGAGGCCAATTGTGCGCCGCGAAAGTTAATACCATCGAAAATATCGCCCTGAGTATAACCATCACCCAGCGTCAGCCGGGAACGTAAAGGAATTATGTCTCGCTCAAGCCAGGTATTGATATGCTGCCATTTATTTTTGCTACCTGATGATCTGTCGCTACTGTTATAACTCCAGGTGGTATTGTCGCGTAAACGCCACGCACCAATATTTAACCCACTCTGTAGGTTTAAATATGCATAATGACTGTTACCCCCAATCCGATTCTGTACACTATTTCCGCTGAAATTATAATTGAGCAAGCCGGCATTAATACCGGGATCCCATAACTCAGGAGGAATATAACCACGCGCGCGATTACTCATAAATGCCTGAGGGATCGTCAGGTTGAGTCGCTGCTGACCAACATCTAAATGCGCAGTAGCGTCATGGATCATTGAGGTTAATGGCACGCAGGCATCATCCGCCAGCAGATTCATACCGGAGACAGAAGCCGTATTCAGCCCCATACTGGCAAGTTGCGCGCGTGTCAGGCAGGGAACAATCCCTTGTTCGCTGTCGCCCGTATTAAATGTGACATCACGCGTTGCCATATAACCATTATTCAAATAGATATCGACGCGATACGTCCCTGGCGGTAATTCTTGCCCATTTTCAAAACGCGATAAATCGGCCACAGCCTGGGGATCATCCGCTAAAAAGCGCGGATTAAAATAGAGTTCGGCAGATGACAAAGGTGCCTGTGCGGCAAAAGCACAGGCGACAAAGAGCCGGACAAAAAGACCAGCCAAACGATGCTTACGAATATGCAAGCATTGTGTGTTTCGCTGGTAAAGTCTTAAATTCAGATATGACATTATTCCTCCGGTTTAAAATCACCCGGCAGTCAATTCTTTTTATTCAGGCGAAAAATTCCCCCTGCGTTATTCCATTACGCCCGTCATTTTGGGGGTAAGTGCGCCATAATCATTTATTGTTCGGTAAGTAATATTGCTTCCTGCATCAGAAGGCAATTTAACCGTGCTTTCGCCCATTGGAGGCACCAATGCATTTTCAAGAACCCGGGTTCCGGCATTCAACTCTGTTACCGTCAGGTAATAGGGTGTCGGGTTAATCAGCGTCAGAGAATTCGCGCTACGACGAAATCTTAATTTTTCTGCGGCCTGATCGGGTGGCAACGCTAATTTAGCCGGGCGATAGTACAGTTTAATGCGGCTGATAATTGCGAGCTGTAGCGTATTCTCAGTCAATTTTGATTTATCCATTGACGGAATCGCTTTAACGTTCATCCAGAATAAACTTTCCCGATCCTGTGGCAATTGGTTATTTGTTGCATCAAGAATACGTAAGGTATTCTCTTTTTTTCCCTTCATCGCAAACAGAGGTGGCGTCACGATAAAACGACCATCCTTTACACCATCGGTATTTTCCACCCATGATTGAATTAAATAGGTGCTATTTTCATCATTATTTGTCACGGCAAGTTGCACTTGTTTTTGCCCTGCCGGATAAATTACGCGGGTCGCACCTAAGGCCACTCCCGCTTCAGCGCGTCCGGCAACCATCATTGCCATGAACATCAGGATACCTGCCAGCAAGCAGAATGTTATTTCCTGCGATTTCCTTACATTGACGTTTTTATTACTCACTGTCCTGTTCCTGTTATCACATTATCTGCTGAACAATTACTGATAGGTTAAAGAGAACCAGGCCTGGGCATTGGCGATGCCGCCAGTAACCCGACGCCCGGTAGCACGATATTTGGCGATGAAATGTAGCGAAGTAGAGCCTGAGTAAAGCCGTTTCCAGTTTGCTGGAGGACGATTAATCGGTACGAGGTTTCCTTCATCATCAAATAACGCTACGCCAATATTTGTGGCTATCCCTGGCCCCTCTCCCACGGAAAGCACATCCGGATTTTTACCATCCGCGACACCGTGAAACGCCACACCCACACGTTCACTCACCACCGTGCTACATTCCCGTAAATGAATAACAAAAGGCACCGGTGTGCTATCTTCCCCAACCGCATGAAACCGGTTACTGCTGATTTGCCCCATATTGACCGTCATTTGTTTATCACCAGCTTCAACTCGGCAAGTTTCCGCAATAATGACGCCCTGAAATTGCATATTTCCGCCGGGCAGCGTGGTATTCCATTTATTTCCGGCCAGAGCAAACATTGGCAGCAACGACGCTAATAGAAATAATCTCTTCCTTTTCATCGTTATTTTTATCGCACAAGGGTGGGCATCCCTGCCCGTAATGACGTCCCTGAACCTGGGTAGGTTATTGATACTGAACCTTGAAGGTCGCATCCGCATTAGCTGCGCCAGGGGTTGCGGCACCGGTTGCAAAATAACGCGCCTGGAACGGAATGGTGTTGGTTCCGTTATTCAGGGTTGTTTGTGCACTAAATGTCGCACCGTCCAGCGCCAGCGCAGCACCCGTTCTGTCCAGGATCTGCACACCAACTTTTGTTGCGCTACCCGCAGCTGAACTCTGCAAAGCTAATACGTTAGGATGAGTTCCATCAATTGCGGTACCAAGGAAGGCAATAGCAGCTTTATCTGCAACAGTAGTGTCACAATCGTTCAGTTGAATGTTAAAACCGACAGCAGAACTGGTTGCTCCTTCTTGTGCCAGCGATGCGGTACGAACCTGCCCTAACTGAACGGTTTGATCAGCAGAGCCTGCATCAACTGCGCAAGCGGCGTTAACAACTTCCCCTTTAAAGTGAACGGTCCCACCATTTACCGTCGTAGTATCAGCCAGAGCCGCTGCGGAACTGAGGGACAGAGCCGACAGAACAACGATTGCCAGAGTTTTAATTTTCATGCTGCTTTCCTTTAAAAAAACTATTTCTAAATCGACATGGGCAGTCGTTCTGTACACTTTGTTTTGTCAACGAGTTTGACTGCCAACACTGCACAGTTTTCCCCCAAAAGATGAAACATTTGGGGCCATTTTGACTCATAGAGGAAAGCATCGCGCACAAACTTTTTCAGTTTATTTGTTGGCTTAATATTCTATTGTTATCTTTATTTATAGATTTTTATATTGCATGAGGTGGTTTTTGGAGAGAAGAATGAGGAAGATGCGTCGAGCCACAGAAACGTTAGCTTTACATTTGGCGGAGGTGATGTGAAATTAATTTACAAGAGAAATAATTTACATATCAAACAGTTAGATGCTTTTTATCGTTTTTTAATATTTTTATGCTTGAGAAAAAATACGTAACTTATTTATGATATGGACAGTTTGGCCCCAATTGTCTTGTATTTATTTGTTTTTTAACTTTATTATCAATAAGTTAAATCAAACCTCTTCTCTTTTTAATTTTTCGTTTATGAGATTATTTCTTTCCCATAATCCGGCAAAACGAGCAGCATTACTGGCGGTATAACGTACAGTATGGCGAATATTTCGATGCCCGAGATAATCCTGAATTAAACGGGTATCGGCACCACGCTCCGCCAGTTCATAACCGCAAGCATGCCTTAACATATGAGGATGAGTCTGCGTTACGGTTCCAGCTTCAATACCGGCATCGCGAATAATGCGATAGGCCTGCTGGCGAGAAAGCCGACTCCCGCGGCGAGAAATAAATATAGCGTCGGTCCGGTCAGCGCCTTTCCAGTTAGCACGTTCCTGGGTCCAGCGTTCCACGGCTTCACGCTCATCAAAACGTAACGGGTGAACGGTAGAAAATCCGTTCTTCAGTCGGCGAATATTTATTCGACCTTCATTAAGGTCAAGATCCTGATAATGCAGATCAAGCAGTTCACTAATACGCATCCCATGCCGATATGCCAACAGAATAAGACAATAATCTCTGGCTCCCGTTGCCCCGTAACAAACCGCCTGCATCATGGCCTGAACTTCTTTACCGGTAAGATAACGACGTTTACTCACAATAGTAGTACTCCTGACTGAGATATATTTGAATGAATACCTATAGGAAACCTCAATCGGTCAAAATTAGCCCAATAGATAAAAAGATAACCACACACGAAGTGATGTGGCTATCAGTCAATTACATTAAATATCATACAAAAATAAAATATCACTGATGTGACAACATCTATTTTCATTGATTTGATTCAATATAACAATAGATTGCAGTAGATTAACTTCCAGTTGCTTAAAAAATAAAGAAAAAAGTATGAAAACAGGCGAATTTAAGTGATGTGTAAATTTATGAATAATTTTGTTTATTTATTTTGAAGAATATAAGCCATTGTATTTTGTATGGATATGGTTAACTTAATGTTTATTATGATAATTAAGAATCACACTTACAATAACATCAATTAATAAATGGTTAATCATTTTTGATATATCGTAAGAATAATGTAGTTTTTAACACCATCCCTGGTATCTCAACTATCTCTATAAAACAGCGTGACGCTGTCGTCCTCTGGCTCTATCCCAGATGCCGTAAAAACGCCCTGCATTGCTGGCGGTATACCAGACAGTATGACGAATATTGCGATGCCCAAGATAATCCTGGATAAGTCGCGTATCTATTCCCATATTCGCCAAAGCAAAACCACACGAATGGCGTAACATGTGCGGATGAATCTCCAGTGACAACCCGGCATTACCACCAGAAGTCGAGATAATATGGTAAAACTGTTGCCGAGAAAGCGGATTCCCCTTACGTGATAAAAATACCCACTCGCTCTCAGCATGCGGATAAGAAGTACGGATACTCAACCAGTTTTTTAAAGCCTGAACTTCTTTGTTCAATAGCGGGTGCGTTGTTGAAAAGCCTTTTTTTAATCGATGGATATATATACACTTTGCCTTAAGATCAATATCCGAAATCCTCAATCGACAAATTTCACTCGCCCGGAAACCATGAATAAAACAAAGCAAAGTCAGACAATAATTACGTGCTGCATGAGGCCCGGTATTTGCTGCTTTAAGGAGTGACTCGATTTCACTATGGGTAAGGAAGTTCCTTTTTTTGTTATCAGCCTTATTCTTCATCGTTTTCCCTTATAATTACAGACGCGCACTAGCTGTGCTGGGTTAGCAATAATCCAACATTTTAATCCTGATTATGTTTATAAAAGCGAACGTTTGCTTAATAACTAACGTAAGTGGACCAGTTCTTCTGAGCGAACTTAAATGGAGTAGCGATAGTTACTTATAATAACTTTGCCATACAAACGCCATGCTCTTGCATGCTATGTACCTTTATATATTTATCAATCTGATACGAATCTAATAATAACCCTCATCATTAATGCAACTAATCTTATCTATATATCATGTGATATGTTCTGTAACAAGTAAAATCAACATAAAAAATTCAGCAAAATTTAATATTCGTTCAACTAGCCGTCTCACATATGACATTATTAGTCAACTCCATTTGCCACAAAATGGCTATTTCATGGAACGCAGTAATTTCTTAGTGGCTATTATCATGCTAATGCTTAGGTCCCTAGCGATTATTCCTGGCTGGTTCGTCAGTTTAGGCCATGAGATTGTTACATTCCTTTTTATCATGGAGATATGGGGGAAAGCAGGAGACGATTTTTTCATCTACATTCGTTGATAAATATGGCTTTGGTCACTAAGACTTAAACCCTCCTCAATCACAGCTGTTCGCCGGGCAATACGGCAAACAAACTAAGTGAAACATCATCCTGAAAACACCAACATCAACAAGCCTCTCCAGATCGACTTCAGGAGTGACCAGTTACAAGCCACAAATCAGGAAACATATTTCATGGTGAGAATTATGATCAGTCTGATGGCGGGTAAACCCTTATTTTCACCCCGCTCACTGAGTTAGCTTGCAAATCTTCCCTTGTTTAGACTCTAGATAAATCTCATATAAAACAGGCAATTAAACAAAAACCTTTGGTTTGTGACGGCCTCCACAAATGTTCGTTTAGCTTCACATGGCATCTTCTTCTTAGAAAAAGATCGACATATTTTGTGACACGAATTGCAAATCTGGTTTTGTTGTATGGATTGCGTGATTTTTGATCTGGTATAACAGGTATAAAGGTGCACCACGATAGTCAATGAGACAGGGCATCTCGCAATCTATGGCAAACATCACTTCAGTTCTTTCTCATCGGGTGATGAAAACGCACTTCAGTCTGAAAGGAATATGAAAATGAGATCAACAGACACTCTATTTTATGACTCTGGGTAAAATGGATTGAGTAAGTGATATAGCTTACGAACATTCAAATCAATTAAACATCAGAAGAGATTTTATACTCAGGTATTTAATCTGGCTCTCTGTTTATTTAAATAATGTGGAAGAGAATTTTCACAGGAGACCTTATACAAAAAATATAAAATACAGTTACCCGTTGCCAAAGACACTATAAGCCTGGCAAAAAATATTACACAACATAAATGCTAATTGTTTATGCGGGCTTTGTATTGCTTTCTGTATCCTACAAATGAGTGAAATTTATGAAAAAGGCAAAAATACTTTCTGGCGTATTATTACTGTGCTTTTCGTCACCATTAATTTCTCAGGCTGCGACACTGGACGTACGTGGTGGATATCGTAGCGGAAGCCATGCCTATGAGACTCGACTCAAAGTCAGTGAGGGATGGCAAAATGGATGGTGGGCAAGCATGGAAAGTAATACCTGGAATACCATTCATGATAATAAAAAGGAAAATGCCGCACTCAATGATGTTCAGGTTGAAGTTAATTACGCGATTAAACTTGATGATCAATGGACGGTGCGCCCGGGAATGTTAACGCATTTTAGCAGCAACGGCACACGCTACGGACCCTACGTAAAACTGTCCTGGGACGCGACAAAAGATCTTAATTTTGGCATTCGCTATCGTTACGACTGGAAAGCTTACCGACAACAAGACTTATCCGGTGATATGTCTCGTGATAACGTTCATCGTTGGGATGGATATGTCACTTACCATATTAATAGTGATTTCACCTTCGCATGGCAAACGACGCTATACAGCAAACAGAACGATTATCGCTATGCAAACCACAAGAAATGGGCGACGGAAAATGCATTTGTTCTACAATACCATATGACGCCCGATATTACGCCATACATAGAATATGACTACCTTGACCGTCAGGGTGTTTACAACGGCAGAGATAATTTATCGGAAAACAGTTATCGCATTGGTGTGTCATTTAAACTGTAGTAGACAGGAGACAGTCACAATGAATAAAACAATAACGGCGCTTGCTATCATGATGGCTTCATTTGCCGCAAACGCGTCTGTATTACCGGAAACTCCTGTGCCATTTAAAAGTGGTACCGGGGCAATTGATAACGACACTGTCTACATTGGTTTAGGTAGCGCAGGTACAGCATGGTACAAGCTGGATACACAGGCCAAAGATAAAAAATGGACAGCGTTAGCTGCATTCCCTGGCGGACCAAGAGATCAAGCAACCTCTGCATTTATTGATGGCAATCTGTATGTGTTTGGCGGCATTGGCAAAAACAGCGAGGGCTTGACTCAGGTATTTAATGACGTACACAAATACAACCCCAAAACCAATAGCTGGGTTAAATTGATGTCGCACGCGCCGATGGGCATGGCGGGCCATGTGACTTTTGTACACAACGGCAAGGCTTATGTTACTGGCGGTGTTAACCAGAATATCTTCAATGGCTATTTTGAAGATCTCAACGAGGCTGGAAAAGATTCAACCGCTATAGATAAAATCAACGCCCACTATTTTGACAAAAAAGCAGAAGATTATTTCTTCAATAAGTTTCTGTTGTCTTTTGATCCCTCAACACAGCAATGGAGTTACGCTGGCGAATCTCCCTGGTACGGGACGGCTGGTGCGGCGGTTGTGAGTAAAGGTGATAAAACCTGGCTTATTAATGGCGAAGCCAAACCAGGATTGCGAACGGATGCCGTATTTGAACTTGATTTCACCGGTAATAATTTAAAATGGAATAAGCTTGCTCCCGTCGCATCACCAGATGGCGTCGCTGGCGGTTTTGCAGGCATGAGCAATGACTCACTGATATTTGCCGGAGGGGCCGGATTCAAAGGTTCACGGGAAAATTACCAAAACGGTAAGAACTATGCGCATGAAGGCCTGAAAAAATCATATAGCGCTGATATTCATCTTTGGCATAACGGAAAATGGGATAAATCTGGTGAATTATCGCAAGGTCGGGCCTACGGAGTATCATTGCCCTGGAATAATAGTTTATTAATTATTGGCGGTGAAACTGCAGGCGGCAAAGCGGTGACGGATTCAGTTTTAATTTCTGTGAAGGATAATAAAGTCACAGTACAAAACTAACGCTTCAGGGCCCCGGTAAAGGGGCCCTGCTATCAATTTGTCATTTGTATTACGCGAAAATTATATGAACGCAATAATATCGCCCGATTATTACTATGTTCTTACCGTTGCTGGTCAGTCTAATGCCATGGCGTATGGCGAAGGACTGCCATTACCGGACAGGGAAGATGCGCTTCATCCCAGAATTAAACAATTAGCGAGATTTGCGCATACGCATCCCGGAGGCCCGTCATGTCACTTTAACGACATTATTCCACTGACTCACTGCCCACACGATGTTCAGGATATGCAGGGTTATCACCATCCTCTGGCAACGAATCATCAAACACAGTACGGCACCGTTGGCCAGGCACTGCATATTGCACGGAAATTACTGCCCTCTATTCCTGATAATGCAGGGGTTCTCATCGTTCCGTGTTGCCGTGGCGGATCGGCTTTTACCGCAGGCAGCGAAGGGACATATTCAGAACGGCACGGAGCCAGCCATGATGCTTGTCGTTGGGGAACGGATACTCCGCTATACCAGGATTTAGTCAGCAGAACGCGAGCCGCACTGGCAAAAAATCCGCATAACAAATTCCTCGGCGTATGCTGGATGCAAGGCGAATTTGACTTAATGACCAGTGACTACGCGTCACACCCTCAACACTTTAATCATATGGTTGAAGCCTTTCGTAGGGATCTAAAACAATACCATTCTCAGCTTAATAATATTACTGACGCACCGTGGTTCTGCGGCGATACCACCTGGTACTGGAAAGAAAATTTCCCTCATGCGTATGAAGCTATTTATGGCAATTATCAAAATAATGTTTTAGCCAATATTATTTTCGTCGACTTCCAGCAACAAGGTGCAAGAGGACTGACGAACGCGCCTGATGAAGATCCAGACGATTTAAGCACGGGATATTACGGTTCAGCGTACCGGTCACCGGAGAACTGGACGACGGCACTGCGAAGCAGTCATTTCAGCTCAGCAGCCCGTCGGGGGATTATTTCTGACAGGTTTGTAGAAGCAATTTTGCGTTTGTCACATTTTCACAAAGAATAGTACACGCTATTCTTTGTGCAATCAGGCCAACTCGCAATAAAGGCAGCAACTATGCTTGAAGCCCCTTTCCCCGCCGGATAAATAATATCCTTACGGCAATTGGTAACCGTATAAAATGCTTGATGTTTTGAACTGCCGTTGACGAAGATGAAGTAATCTGCTTTTTTGGCAGCATCCAATAACGCATCAATGGCAACGCGATCATTGTTGAGCTCAATTCATAGCGCCGGTTACAATTTCAATAAGGCGTCTTTACCACGTTGCGTGGCATTTTTGTAATACTGTAAAACACCCGCTTTTTCCCGCCGAGATTCCGATACAACGGAGACGTTACGCTTGCTGGTATGGTTTCTGTCGGGAGGGTACTACCGATATCCTTACAAGCGTAGAGCTGTTCCATCATGCGTGCCAACAACAGCATACGGATATCCAACCGTTCCCAGCGACGTAGGAACATCTCGCGAATGTTAATCCAGTACTGTAGTCGGCGATCGCTATCACCAGATTCACAATCATAAAGAACCTCTGCAATATCAAGAGTATACTTGAGAATTTATGTCGATTCATTTTTCGTGCACAACATTTCGATAGCTTCGAGGGCATCATGGTATTCTTTGTGACTGAAGGTCCATGAAAGTAACGTATCGAGAATAATCCCTGTAGTTGCCAAAATGAGTTGATCACTACACAATGATTTGTTTGTACAGAAGGAACGATTATTATATGTTCTTGTAGGGCAGAGTACGTTGCTACCGTAACAGCGTTGAAGATAATTTGGTCGAGACTGTAGTGGCCCAGTTTAAAAGGTAGCAGAATTTTAAAAGTGTCAGGTGCATAGAATTAAAAAAATGGAACTATAAAAATGGAAATCATGTTACCAAAAAACACCTTATATGACAGAGAGCAAAATGTCTTTTTTGAAAAGGTTACGGCCTTAATTGGCGAAAATGGTGCTGGTAAGTCCTCGATTTTACAATCCGTATTTATTAACTGTTTAACAAAAAAATATCTACCAGAAACAAAGGTTGTTTGTTTTTCTTCTGGACAAAATGAGAAATACTCAACGTATTTCTCTGATTATCTTTCTCATGAAAGGCAAGCAAATAGGGGTCTTAGCTTAGATTGTTGTTATTACGATAAAGCATGGTCAAAGTTATTAATATTCATATCCACAATTTGTCAATCAAATGGTCTTGTTAGAAATTTTTTATGTGAGAAAGGCTATATTGATGTATCAGATGATAAAAATGATGATATATCAAGCAAGCTTACATTGACGGTCCGAGTAAACTCGGCTTACGTTAATCGAGTAAAAATGGCATTAGCACAAGAAGAACAAGGTATTGAAAATACTTTAAGGTATTCAGCTTATCATAGGACTTTAGAAAGTTTCATTAATAATATTGTTAATGCTGATTATGATTTCGAGTCTCCACTTGAAGCTCAAGAGATCTTGCTAACTCATTCAAATTTTTTCAATCCATCATTTGAGGAAGCAGAAGATTCCTTTTTTGATCCTATCATAACATTTTTCACCCAAGCAGCAGATAATGATTACTTTATAATAAAACCATCATTACAGCTAGAGTTTAAAAATAATATCGAACTGAATGATATTAGTGATGGGGAATATCAAGTACTCTTTTTATACTCTCTGCTTGATATTTTTGATAGTCCTAATACTTTATTCTTATTAGATGAGATAGATTCCCATTTACATTACAAGAATATTGAGCTCTTATGGCATCGACTACATAGTATTAATGGTTATGCGATAACAACCACCCATCTATTAGACTCAATTACAGCTACTGATAATGATTTTAAAAACTTAAAGATTGTTGATAAAGGAAAAATAAAAGAAGATGATAAAATAAAAACTATAATAGAACGTTTATCTGTCTTGACAAGAATATCAGACGTACAGTTCGAAGTGTGTCGTAAACTAGAAAACATAGTATTGATGGATGATTATAATGATTGGACTATTTTTTATGCCTTAGCAAAGAAAAAAGGACTTGATGTATCAAAGTTAGATGGCCTCCATGCAATAAAACAGTCCTCTGGTTACGATAATTTAAATCAAGAGTTCGCAAAACCAAAAATAGAGTGGATTAATTCGCTTTTAAATGTAAATACTGATAAAAAAGTCAAAAGAATATTCATGATCTGCGACAAAGATGAGGCTCCAATTACCTATCAGAAAGATGGAGTTCAAGTCAATGGAAGTGAATATTCAAAACATATAGCGAAGTTAGAAAATAAAAACAAAAATAAAATATATCTCCTTGTCTGGAAAAGAAGAGAAATAAAAAACTACTTATTATCTTATACGGCATTGACCCATCATGGATTTATCGAGAAAATAAACAATGGAGATCTGCCAGCTAACAGTTATTTAAAAGAAAACGATCCTGGAGATAATTCAGCAATTAGCCGGCTTAACGTAAAACATTGCATCACAAAAATAATTGATTCTGATGGTATAGGATTAGATATATCAAAACTTTACTCATATATAGAACTTATACCACCTGCTGAGATCAGTGAAGATATAGTGAACATGTACAATTTTTTGGTGGAGAAATTAAAATGAACACCTCTTTATTTGAAGATCTACTTACACTAATCAAGAAAAAGAGTTCGATAAGAAATACAGAACAAGCAGTAGAGTTAATTTCATTATTTATTTTTTTACATTATATAAAATTATATCTTTATGAAAATGATAAAAGATTCTCAGATATAAAAAACATATCAAGCAACAACATTAATGAAATTAAATATTATTACCAGCAACTATATGAAAGCTTTATTTTCTCGATAGATATAAAAAATATAAACCACGACATGCTTGAAAATCTCAGGAGTAAGATAGGTTTTTTAATTAATAACATCAATGACCATGAAATAATTAAATATATAGATTATTCTCTTTCGCATATACATTCACTTACAGAATTCTATCAATATGCAAATTCTTATCAATCTTTAATTCTTAGGATGGTTAATGAATCGGGTCGTTCAGGTGAATATGTTACTCCATCTGCTTTAGTTCAGCTCATGGTTGAAATGTTATCACCTACAGATGGCACATCAATCTACGACCCAGCATGTGGAACTGGGGGTTTATTAATAGAGTCAGCACGATATATTAAAGGCAACAGTTTAAACAAAAACTTAAATTTAAATTATTCACTTATTGGTAATGACACATCATCATTTGCCTGTCTAATCTCAATTGTTAACCTTTTAATCAATAAAGAATTTAATTTTGAAATAATACTAAAAGATAGCTTAGATATAAATTATAAGAATAAAAAATATGACTTTGTTTTAACTAACCCACCATTTGGGAAAAAGAGCGGTTGGGATAATATTCATATTGACACACATTATAAAGGACCTAATCTAGACTATTACTTCCTGGAGCATGTTATTGACTCTCTCGCTGTTAATGGCAAAGCAGCCATAATATTACCAGAGCGTTTTTTATATGATGTGAGTAAAGAGTGCATCACTCTTAAAGATAAGATCTTCCAAAATTATAATTTAGATTGTATTTTATCTATACCGTCAGGTGCATTGCTTCCTTACACTGCAGTAAAATTATGTATTCTTTTTATAAGTAATTCTGGCCCAACAGATAGAATATTTTTCTACAATTTAAATAATGGTAAAAAATACTCACGTACAAATACTATAAAATTCGATGATTTTATAGATTTTTTAGAGTCAGCAAAAAATAGAACAATAACTGAACACTCCTGGATTATCAATATTAGTGATACACCTTCATCTTATAACTTACTCTTAAAAGATAAAGAGCGAAACTCATATGAGTTTCTTAGTGATTCTATAGTTAACATTGAACAGACAATACGTAATAATGAATTATTACTAACCGAGTTGTCTTTATTAAGAGAAAAAATAGAGATCTTAGAGTCAACAATAAAAAATCATTCGCATGAATATGAATTTGAGAGAATTAAAGTTGGAAATATTGCAATAGTAAAATCCGGAAATTTATTACAAAAAAACAGGCTGTTACCCACTGGACCAATTCCTGTATACGGTGGAAATGGAGTTATTGGATATAATAACGAGGCAATGGAAAATGGTGAAAATATTATTATTGGTAAGGTCGGAGCTCTTTGCGGAAACGTTCGGTATGTTCAAGGTAATATTTGGGTGACAAATAACTCATTAATTATTAAGAATTATTCACCAAATAAAGTTTTAACACCCTACCTTGCAAAATTATTATCTACTTTAAACTTAAGAAGGCTCGCCGTTGGTACCGCTCAGCAATATTTAACCACGACACAAATAAAAAATGTAGAAGTTAGTATTCCACCTTTAACGACCCAGCATAAATTAAATATTTGGCTTGATGAGTTAGATAATACGCTTGAACAATATAATAAGCTCATTGAAAAAATAATGAATGATAAGCGAGAACTTAAAGAGAATTTGTATAGAGGTCTTTTAATAGAATAGATCACAGTAGCAGGGTGTCCATAATGCACCCTGCTACTGGTTGCAAGTAAGTTGCAATATCTGTACTGCTGAAGCTACTATTAATAATGCTCCTCAATATACCCATACGCCTTCTGGAACAACTCTTTATCTTTCCCTAGTCCAAACTGGGCCAAGGTCAGTAAAAGCGCCTTTTGGATTTCGCGCGGGCCACTGTTGGAATTTTGCCAGCCATCAAAGCGGGTAGCTTTCACAATTTTATCAATTTGCTCTACAACATCACCGATTAACTTAGGGGTAGTTTCCGGACGTGTTTCGAGGAAAAGCTTAGTCAACGCCTGTTTATTATCAGCTTCAGTTACTGGCCGCTCGCCCGTTTCGCGCTCGGCTTGTACGGTATCTTTCGCTGCATCCAACAGGCCTTTCAACCAGTCAATGGCCTTGATAACACCAGCTTCATAGTCCTGACGCAGTTTTTCAAGGCGCTCGCCCAATGCCACAAATTTAGGATCATGACTGCCGCGCAAACGTCCCATAAGATCAATCTCCAGGCGTTTAGCACGTTGTTCCTGCTCTTTAGCGGTCAGGGTAAAAATAGCGTGCTCGTCCATGACCAACTCGTCAATATCATCGCGAATACGATTGATATCAGTATGCTCATGGATCATCTTGATTGTTTCGGGGCCAAGGGCAGCCCAAACAAGCGCACCTGTCTGCCCTACCGGACGCACCGATTCATAAATTTGCGCCAGCCATTTATAGTCCTGACGATAAGGGGTCAAAAAAGGGTCTGGGTTGATAGCTGACCATAACTTGGATAACACACCAAAGCTGGCAGCGAATTCATCGCGCTTCTCGTTGGTCGGCAGGCATTCCTGCGCGGCCATAATACCTTCAAAACCAGCTATGGACCGATCCACACCAGGGAAGAAGGACAAACATTTATTCAGTTGTAACGGCAATAGCTCTTTAAATGCCTCAATTCCCTCTACAACTCCTTCAATTTCTTCAGGGTTATAGGCCAGAGCGGTACGCAGATTTTCGAAAACGCCGAGGTAGTCGATAATTAATCCCATGTCCTTGCGTACAGTATCGGTTTCGTACAGCCGGTTAGTTCGGCACATGGCCTGCAGAAGGGTATGATCGCGTAGAGGCTTATCGAGGTACATGCAGTAGCAAATCGGGGCATCAAAGCCCGTAAGCAGCTTGGCGGTTACGATAATAAGCTGTAATGGATGTTCAGGATCTTTAAAGCACTCAATTAGATCCTTTTGCACCTGCTCTTCGGCATCGATGTGCTGCCAGCGTTCAAAATCGACTTGTTTGACAGGCAGCTCCAACTCATCATGCCATTTAAGCCAATCCTTGTTGAGCTTGTCTTTTTTGCCACCCTCTTCAACTTTAACCGGAGCCTGGTCAACGTTCATAACCACTTCAACCGCATCAAAACCAAGCTTTTCACCGAGCAAATAATACATCTGCACACAGGCTTCGCGATCGTATACCACAACCATGCCTTTCATCTTTTTCGGCATAACATGGTTGGTAAAATGCTCAGCAATATCATTACTCACCGCAGCCATACGTCTGGGAGATTTCAGCATAATAGCCAGCTTGCCGGCACGTCTGGACAATGCTGCTTTTTCTTCTTCATCCAGGTTGTTTTCGGTAGCCAGTTGCTCGAACTCTTCATTGATGGCATCACGATCCACTCGGAGTTCAGCCAGCCGAGGTTCGAACTTCACCGGGTTAGTTGCGCCATCCCGGATCGACTGCTTATAGCTATAGCGGCTCATATAGCGACCTGGATCTTCTTCGGCACCGAACAATTTGAACGTATTACGATCAATGCCAGAAATCGGAGTACCAGTCAGGCCATAGAAGTGGGCATTGGGCAACGCCCAGCGCATTTTCTCGCCTAATCCCCCTTCCTGTGTACGGTGAGCTTCGTCAACCAACACAATGATATTGTCCCGGTTGTTCAGGCCATTAGGGTTGCTATCGTAAATTTCGATATCTTTAAATTTAAAGATGGTGGTGATTAAAATGCCACGGCTGTCTTGTTCAATGTATTCACCCAACTTTTTGCAGCTTTGCACTTTAATCAGATTCTTAACGTCGGCTCCACCAAAGGTCTCGTTAATTTGGCTGTCCAGATCTCGCCGGTCCACAACGATAAGTACCGTCGGGTTTTTTAACGCATTATCGGCACGTAGCATTTTGGCGGCGTAAAGCATCAACAAGGATTTACCCGATCCCTGGAAATGCCAAATAAGACCTTTTTTTGGATAGCCTCTACGAACACGCTCAACAATTTGTTTTGCAGCTTCAAATTGCGGATAACGCGGCAGGATTTTAACGCGTTTAGGTGGAGTATTTTTGCCCGTTTTGACGGTTGAAAATAATGCAAAAGATTCCAGTAACTGCAATAAGGTTTGCGGATTTAACAAACTCTCACAGCTATTGAGTACCGATGCCAGACCCGGCAAAATGTCATCACGAAGCTCAGTATTATGCCAGGGTCCCCAGTCTTTAACTCGGGCATTAATGGCTCCATAGGCAAAGGTTTTACCTTCGCTGGCAAAGCACAGCAAGTTAGGTACAAAGAAAGATTCAACATTTTTCCAGTAGTACTTTTTGCCACCCATGAAATCGGCAGCACCGTCTTGCCAGGTCACGCTGGGGCGTGTTGCGGTTTTAACTTCGCCTACTACCAGTGGTATGCCGTTCACATAAAGAACAATATCAAAATAGACTTCAGTGGCCGCGATATAGTGAACCTGCTGCGCCACCACAAAGTGGTTGTTCTCTATATTGTCAAAATCAATCAGATTGATGGTGATATGGTCGCCATTCTTACCAAAAGGCAAGGTTTTGTCGGCCATCAACCATTCCTGGAAGTTTTCATTGGCCTTTACCAAGCCGGTATGGCGGGCTTCTAAAACCACTCCTCGCAGTTTGTAAATGACCTCATCGGCATAGTCAGGCTGTCTGCCGATATCAGGGTTTAACGAACAAAGCGCGTCTTTTAGCCACTCATCAACGAAGATATCCTGCGCTTGTTTAGGCAGGTTTTCACCGTGGCAGTAAGTCCACTTGACTCCGCTTAAACCTTTTAAACGGTCGATAATTCCATTTTCTGTAACGGTTTGTTCGTTAAACATAAATTAGAACCTTAAAGCAGTAAATTTCAAGTTTTGTGCCCGCATGCCATACTCTTCTAAATTGTCTCTAATAGAAAACAAATCACTTAGTGATTTAGTTATTCCAACCATTTTTTCCCTTTCAATAATAGGCATCATAAGATTTGATAGCTCACCTTTATTAAAGGTTTTATTTACCTGACCTTTTGAACCACGGAAGTAATTATTAATCTTAAGCCAATACAAATAAAAGAAAATAAACCTTGACATTTCTATATCACTTTTTATCAAACGAATTCTTAATAAGAACCCGACATGAGTGTATTCCATATTTTCGGATATTAAAACAGACTTCCCAATATGATCTAGGCTACCATTTCTCCAATTAAATAGAATATCTCCTGATTTAAGATAATCGTCATTCTTTACATCAGATTGCCGGACATAAGCAATTTTTTCTTCTGTTATAGAAAGATAGCACCTTGATTCAACACAAGGTAAAGTTACCATTCTAACGCCTTCTTTTAGTGACTTATCAATCGGATTGCTTATACCATACTCGATTCTAGCTATTGTTGATAATGGAACTAATTTTCCGTCTAAGTTGGCCATTAGTTCATTTACTGTGAGATCCAACACATTTTCGTAAGAATTAACTAATTTCTGTTTAAGCTCCCTGCTTTTTTCAAGTTGATCTTTTAATTTTATGAGCCTTAAAATCTTGCTCTTCTCAGGCAATACAAATGAATATTCAGAAATAGACTTGAATTTTGTTCTAGGTGACAATGACCCTGAGGATGTTTGAATTGCCCAATCCCAGAATCCTTGAGATTGAATAATCACTTCTAAAAAATCAGGGTTATCGTTACTTTCATTTGCTTCCATTACAATAATGTCACCAGAACAAATTCCATCGAACTCAGCAATGGCAGCCTTTTTAAGATAGGGACGACGCTTTCCTAATAAAATCTGTCCCTTTCTAAAGACACGTGTAAAACTGGGGTTATCGTCAGCAATCATTCCCCAGCGTTTAATCTTTAACGAACCTGAATCCAAGTGTTCTAAACCAATATAACGCTCATAGCCTTCTGCTATCGGGTCTTTAGTAGTGAGCTTTACTTCACGACAAATATCACCAAATTTAACAGTTTGTTTATCAGTCATTTTTTTTCACCTCATAACCTAACTGCGCGAGGTTCTCAAATAGTTTCTTAGTCTGTTTTTGTAATTGCAAACGGCTAACCTTCCACGCCTCAATGGCATGTTCTAAATCATGCTCTTCATTACTATTTTGCGCTTGTACATACAACGGAATCGATATGTTGTAGAGATTATCTTTAATAATATCAATGCTGACTAACGCAGTGATGTCACTTTGCTTTTCAGGATTGAAATAAGCCTCGCATAACACCGACAAATCGTTATCAGATAAACGGCTATGAGCCCGCTCGCGGGTAACATGTTCAACCCCATTGATAAACAAGATCTTGTTTTTGCGCTCAGCTGGCTTATTACAATTAAGCACCACCACACAAGATTCCATCGGCGAGTTATAAAACAGATTAGGTCCCAAACCAATCACCGCTTCAATAATGTCCGATTCAATCACCTGTTTACGAATGGCCTGCTCGGAATCACGGAACAGCACGCCATGTGGCCAGAGCATAGCAGCACGACCGGTATCTGGTTTTAAGCTTTTGATTATATGGGTATAAAACGCATAATCAGCGCAGCCCTGCGGCGGTACGCCATAAAGATTACGACCATACGGATCAGCGGCAAACTTGTCACGATTCCATTTTTTAATGGAGTACGGTGGGTTGGCAAAAATCACATCAAACTGCTTGAGCCGGTCATTTTCAATAAACTTAGGTTCAGCCAAAGTATCACCGCGCAGCACATCAAACTCTTCAATATCGTGCAGAAACATATTCATACGGGCGATAGCGGAAGTCAGCAGGTTCACTTCCTGGCCATAAAGGTGCACAGAGCGCCACTCTTCTCCTCTTGCACGAAGATCCATCACTGCATTTAGCAACATCCCTCCAGTGCCACACGTTGGATCATAGGCTGTTTCACCCGGTTTTAAGCCCATAATGCGCGTCATTAAATGCACGACTGTTCGGTTGGTGTAGAACTCTGCTGCCGTATGACCGGAATCATCAGCGAACTTTTTAATCAGGTATTCGTAGGCTTCACCAAGATCATCCTGGGCGACAGATTTAATGCCGAGCGGAATTTTACTGAAATGTTCAATCAGATCAGCCAGCAGATGATCGGGAAGGCGCTCTTTATTGGTCCACTGTGCATCACCGAAGACGCCATGTAAACGCGGGTTATTGGCTTCAATTAGTCGAAGCGCAGTCTGGATCGCTTCACCAATATTTTTACTGGTATTGCGTACCTTTTCCCAACTGGCTTCAGAGGGAATGTTGAAACGGTGAAACATCGGCATGGCGGCGTATTCAGCATCGCCTTCATGGAGCTCCATCGCTTCGTTATATTCTTCCAGATAGACATCTGACAGGCGTTTGTAAAACAGCAACGGGAAGATATACTGCTTGTAGTCTGATGCGTCAATTTGGCCACGAAGAAATTCGGCGGCTCCCCAGAGCAGCTCTTCCAGCTTTTTATTACTCATAGTACTCATACCTCGAAACCTTCTTTGATAAGCAGGGCCTCCAGCTCTTCTTCTGCTTTTTCCAGCTCAGCCAGCTTCCGTTGAAAATCTTTGAGCGCCTCTTCCACAGTGATGGTTTCTTCTTCGAGTGGCTTTTGCACATAACGAGCAATATTTAGATTGAAGTCATTTTCTTCAATCTCCTTCAGAGAAACCCAGCGTGCAACGCCTTCGATTTCTTTTGCATCTGGCCCTTGTTGTGCCTGGTCATGATAGATTTGGTATATTTCATCGGCCTGCTTGTTGGACAGCGTATTCTGCGCACGTCCCTTGGTATAGATTTCTTCAGCATTGATGATCAATACATGATCTTTATGCGCGGCCGGACGTGATTTACGCAGCACCAAAATACACGCAGGAATCCCAGTTCCATAGAACAGGTTGGAAGCAACACCAATAATCGCCACAATGCGATTCTCTTGCAGTAATTTGGTTCGAATTGCCCCCTCTGCGCCGCCACGAAACAGCACACCATGAGGTAATACGACTGCCATACGTCCATTGTCGTTAAGTGAAGCAAACATATGCTGCACCCAGGCAAAATCACCATTTGTTTTAGGCGCCAGGCCATATTGCTTACGGCCATAGGGATCGTTCGACCACAGATCGTATCCCCATTCTTTTAAGCTAAATGGTGGGTTGGCAACAACGCAGTCAAAGGTTTCTAAACGATCGCTTTTTAAAAATTTAGGTTCGCGTAAAGTATCCCCTCGGACAATATCGAAATCTTCCTGTCCATGCAGGAACAGATTCATACGCGCAATAGCTTCCGTCGTTAAGTTCTTTTCCTGACCCTTGATTTTTAGTAAACGCGGATCACCACCATTTTCTTTTACATGGTGGATGGTCTCAAGCAGCATACCACCGGTACCACAGGCGGGATCGTAGACACTCTCACCGGCTTTCGGATCAAGAATGTTAACCATCAAACGAACGATAGTTCGTGGGGTATAGAACTCACCGGCTTTCTTATTGGCTTTGTCTGCAAAGCGTTTGATCAGATACTCGTATGCGCGCCCCATATCATCGTCACGGACACTAGAAACGCCAAGGTTCACCTTATTGAAGTGATTGAGTAACGTAGCCAGTAACTCATCAGAAAGGCGTTCTTTATTGGTCCAGCTGGCATCGCCAAAAATGCCATGCAGTTTAGGGTTTGCCAGTTCTATACCACGGAAGGACTCTTTTAAAGCCTGACCGATGTCCTTGGTCTCAGCGAAAACATCGCGCCAGTGGCAATTTTCAGGTATCTGAATACGGTGAAACATCTTGCCCTTGGCAAGCTCTGCATCCCCAACGCTCTCCATCGCATCGGCAAATTCTTCGTCATACACGTCACAAATGCGCTTGAAGAACAGGATGGGGAAAATGTACGTTTTGTAATCTGACGCATCAATGGGCCCTGTAATAATATGGGCTGCATGCCATAGATGGGCCTCGAGATCTTTTAGGTTAATCAGTGTCATTGTTGTCTCTTTTCGATCCTGCAGTGCTTGAACTCTCAGCAACTCATGGATTTCACAGTAAAAAAGCAAGTAAAGCGATTCCACAACCACCTGAGCGTTCAATATGTATGACGCCTTTACCCAAGTTGCTTAAATCAAGGAAATTGCCTGAGATAATACTCTGGCATCAGAATGATACCAAGTTGAAGGGCTGATTTCCGCATCAATACCTTGTGGTAATAGGGGATTACTCTTTTACCCTTATTGGCGCAAAATGGCGGCATTTCCTCATTTCTCCTTCGGAGCATCTTACGCGCTATAACCACTCTCGTTTTTTCCTATTCCCATGCAGATGAAGCACTACGCAATGAACTTGAGAAGCATCTCTCCCCGCTGAAGCGAACCGGGAAGATCACAACATGGCACGATCGCCGCATCGTTCCTGGTCAGGAGTTCGAACGTCAGATCGACCACTATTTTTCGCAAGCAGATATCATCCTGATCCTGATCAGCAGTGACTTCATTGCTGCTGATTACTGCTATCAGGTAGAGATGAAAAACGCACAGGAACGGCATAACCGGAGCGAGGCGGCGGTCATTCCGGTAATTTTAAGAGACTGTGCATGGCATCAGTTAGAATTCGGCAGCATTATGGCGGCGACTATCGACGGTAAACCCATCACTAAGTTTGCCACCCACGATGAAGGCTACGTTCAGGTCGTCGAGGCTGTCTCGCGTGCCATTGCCCGGATGGAAGCCAAAAAACCACAGCAAACTATACATATCCCTTCACCGGCTCCGGCGAATCCGATCTTTCAGGGAGTAGATTCCGTTTTTACACCGCGTTCAAGCAACCTTATTCTACCCAAGAAATTTACCGATCTGGATAAAGATCGTGCCAGACGTGAGGGCTTTGAATATGTTGCCCGCTATTTTGAAAATTCGTTAGATGAACTCAAAAAGCGCCACCCGGATTAGATATCGATTTTAATCGGCTTGATACAGATTCATTCACCTGTGCCGTGTATATCAATGGCAGTAAGGTCGGCCAATGTGGCATCTGGCGAGGCAATCAACATCATGGAATGGGAGATATCTGTTATAGCCAGGATAATGTTGTTCGAAACAGTATTAACGAAACTCTAAACCTTGCTGATAACGGCCAGACTCTTGGTTTTCGTGCTCTGATGGGAGGCTTCAGTCGTGGAACTTCACGAGACGAACTATTGACCAATGAAGGTATGTCGGAACATCTCTGGGAAATGTTCTTCGGGCTAATCAAGCAAAGAATGTCCCGATAATTTGCCATATCACAGTCGGGCATACTGCCCGATTTTTGTGCTGTCATTATTGGCAATATCTCAATAGGCGTTGAGAAATGGTGCAATTTAATCTTGCCAGAGCGCTGTTACTTGGGGACGAAATTAATGGGCTCCTGCTGTAGTTACAGCAACGCCTGTATATACAAAAACAGGCGTTGCAAATTCATGCAGGCAAATACGTTTTCTTAAGCGGCACCAACAGCTTAGTTTCAATATCCACCTGCTCATAGTTTTCCACTAACGCGCGTACCAAATCGTCCAGCGTCCATAGCGTCAACGGGATTGTAGAACGATCGGCCTCATAACGCGCATCCTTGCTGAATCCGCCGGTACTAACATACAGCCCGCGATCGTCTTTATGACGGCCACCGATAAAGCTACGGATTTGCTGGCTGCTCATCTGTTCCCGCCGGTGCTTCACCTCAACAATAATGCGCGGATTTTCAAACCCAAATCCGTCAGGCGAAGCAATGATGTCTTTCCCACGGTCAGCACCCGCAGGCGATACCTGAGTTTTATATCCCATGCTGCGTAACACGCCAGCGACCAGATTCTGCATCTCATCCCAGTCGAGACGGTTGATACGATCCTTGATGCCTTCAAAAGCGATCATTTCCATGTCGCGCAGAGGATTAGAAACGACCTCATCCTCTTCACCTGAAACAGGTACTTCCGGCACGATATCTGAGACAGGCTTATTGCCCTGCACTAATTCATTCACAGCAAAATCAGGCACCTGAAAAACTGTCAGCGTTGAACCAAGGGTGTTTCTGGTTGCATCACTCAGACTATCGCGCTTAATCTCTTCCGCATTCCACTTCACTTTACGGGCGATGCCCATGCCATCTTCAAGCCACTCGGCATGAAACTCAAAATCTGACGCTATTTTCCCTATTAAATAGGTCCGATTAGAAGGTGAATAAGTGATAGCCCAGTCGCCTTTCTGCATTTCATTCACAAAGCGCCAGACCTGAGAAGCTCCAGAACGAACTGTGCCTGGCTTAGTCTGTGGCTCAAGCTCCTGATACCGGGTAAACAACTGCTCTCTTGAGCATCCAGGTTTCACATAGGGAGCGAGCTGCGACCAACCAATTGCAACAACCTGTTTGTCTCTGAAGTCGTCGTACAATTTTCCGCCATCACCGCGGATCATCCACATCTTAGTCGCCACAATAATTCCTTCTGAAAATACTTCATCGTTATACCGGGACGTGATCATTCCATTCAGCCATCTTATCCAGGGAAAAACACCGATAAGATGGCTAATCAAAATGTCTGTTCTAAACCTGACGCCTCTCAAGACTATTATAAATAGCCTCAATCTCACCTTTCAGGTTATCACCAGAGTAAACCATCGATGTATCGTATCGTTCATATCGCGCTTCCCGTGTCGCACTAAACCAGTTGAACGATCCCACGCATAGCAAACCATCATCACCAATAACAATTTTGCTATGAACACGGTTTACCAGCTTTGTAGCAATACCCAGCGCATTCAGTTTCTCCAGCGCCGCTTTAAGGTTCTGCTGCTTCTCTTTTCGCTTCTCAAAATCTTTATGTTCAGTGTTGTAGCTTCTGTCAGTGACTATCGTGACGTTAATACCACGTGAACACGCCGCAATCATGGAATCAAGAAAACCCGTTTGCTCCAGCTTTTGCCAGGTCAGCCATGGAGAAACTATCGTGATGTGTTTATCGGTATTTTCAAACGTCTGATTCAGGAAATTATCATGCTGCTCCACACCATGGAGTGTGTAGATTTTGGTCTCGGAAGTTTTTAAATCCTTACGCTCTTTATAATCAAAAGAGAGCGCATTCTTCTCGGACTCAAAGAGATATTTTGCCAGTAATCCCCGCGGAGATGAGGGAGGCTGGATCTCAAACAGATCCATATCGCCGAAGACCAGGAAGCTATCCTTCGCACGGGAGACTGCAACATTCAGCATGCTGTTATCGCTATCAATAAACCCGCCATCTTCATGTTTTGAATAGACTGGCGAGAATATAACAATCGCTCTTTCCGCTCCCTGAAGAGAGTGCACGGTGCCCACGGTGAGCGACTTTTCATTCGCGCCCGTACTGATACCTTGTTTACCCAGCGCCTGTTTGATAGTGGATACCTGCGCGCTAAAAGGCGTCACGATACCGACAACTTCATGAAGCGATTTGCCGTAATGCGCTTCAATATTTTGCTGGTTCTCTGCCAACCAGGCCGCTATCGTTTCAGCCTCAAGCAAATTATATCTACTTCCACTACTTGCCAGCTCTCCTTTACCATCAATATGGAGATAACCCATTGCGGGCATTAAATTGCTCTCTTCGCGCCCTCTTTTAGGCAACAACTTACCGTGATAGCAGAGCGTATTACAGTATCCAATAATATTATCGAAGCACCGGCGGTGTTCATATAGGTACATACCACGAGCCAGTTCGGGATCATATTGATAGCGCGAAGCAAACTGCGCTATTTTCATAACGCTGCCAGATGCGGCACTTTTACCAAGGTCTGCGATTGCCGTATATTTCTCGGTAATCTCTTCTTGCGTACTGCCAGACAGAATTTTTTCCGCAAGCATGTTACCGACATCAATCGCGGGAGCAATACTCCATATTGGCGGGATCTGCTCCGTATCGCCAATCACTAATGCCTTCTTAGCTAATGCAAACGAGGCAGCAGCCACTTCAGGAAGCACCTGCCCGGCTTCATCGACAATGAGTAAATCGGCAAAATCATACAAATAACTTTTCTCGAATTTACGTTGTCCTTTGTGCTCACTTATCTGCATATTGCCGGGCAGCATATAGCATGTCATCACCACACATGGAGTGAGTTTCATTCGACGTTGCCAACGGGCGGTTACCCCTTTAGCGCCTTTTTTCTTCTTCTCTTCCTGCAGATCATCAATTCTGGCCATATCCATCAGCCAACGACCTTCCCAGTAGTGAGTCGTCAGTAAAAATGCAGGGAAGCGAATCTGCGTATCAGCCAGTTCATCGGCCTGTGAGAAGCTCAGTTCCTCGTCGCCCTCATACCCTAAATCAAATGCCAGCCTCTGCCACTCCTGAACCGCCTGCTGTTCTTTAAGAACGATTTCATGGGCGGAGTCAATCTGCTGCCGGTATGTTGTTTGCTCGCGCTCAGCGGAATTGAGCAGCCCATCAATATTACGTTCGATAGTTTCAGGATCAGACCACTGATTTCCTGCAATCAGCGCGCCTAATTTATCTTCGAGAAACAACTGTATTTGGTACTGTCGCTTACTACGAACCGCTGGGAGCCAGGAAAATAATGAATAGATCAGTGATTCACCGGCGCGATATTTTTTCCATTCCGTTTTAGCACTCTTCAGTAGAGTGACTTTTTGTTCTTGTCCGGAAAGTAATTTATTTAAATTATCGAGATATTGCTCAATGTCGTTAGCAATAAGCTCACGCGCAGCCCGTACCTGGCTTAACGTTTGCCATGTTGCGTTCAGTCTTATCAGTTGCTCGGATTTTGCTGCCAACTGACCATGCAGGAGTTCAATGACCTTTTCAGGGGATGAACACTCTTTTTCAGGAAAAGCTGCCTTAGCTTTCTCGAGATAAAACAGCAGTGCATCCTCTACATACTCTTTTGACTCAACCTGGTTGAAGAAATCTTCAGTTTGATATTTTTTGGCTGCCTCAGCTTTACGAGTGCTTGAGGGAAAATAAGCGCCGAAGCTTTTCAGCTCTGGCAACCATCGTCCGGCCATCGCACCTGAACCTTGCGAAAAGTCTTTCCCGAATGCCTCAATAATGTTCGTTACAGCCTGGTTATTCGTTGAAGTCGCGATAATAACCGGAGGCTCAGATTTTTCGAGAGCTGCTCTGGCCCACTGCGTGGCGATGATAGAAAGCACCAGCGTGGTTTTTCCGGTTCCCGGAGGTCCATTAACAGCAAGGATATCGCCATGTCTTGCATCCAGAAAATGGCTTAAGGCATCGCGCTGAGCCTTTGCCAGCGGAAACTTATCTCCGGAGTGTCCAAGCCTGTCGCTGAATTTTGCTCCTGGAGCCAGCAAAGACTCTGCAGCATGAACCTCTCGCGAGGCGAAGCGATTGAAGAGCGGCACATCCTTCTTGCAAACAAGCAGGTGATCATAAAGAGAAAGGATATGGAAACTGGCACCGCCAGATTGCGCCGTTTTAACAATATAACCGTGCTCAGCGAGTTCATATTGCTCAGGATTTTTAATCCAGTCGCCGGCAACGTTCTTCAGCAGCCTCTCTGAATCATCCAGATATTGATGCCACTCCTGCTGCAAGGCTGCATATCGTGCTTCCCGTTCTTCATCCGTTTCGGCAGTCTTATCAATGCTGTCATCAAAGTTGATAGAGAACGAGGTATGGATTGTCTTGTATTTGTCATACTGCCCAATCTCACCAATCGAAAATGCTCCTTTTGGCAAAGGTTCAAGCAGGTCTCTGGGAATGGAGGTCGCTGGCGTCGGATATAAAAAACCCTCACGGCTGAGCAAGGCTGGCGTCACTAGCGGGGTAACAATATCAGGTGCGCCTGCGGAACGGTCCTTACCATGCTGCAGTAACCGAAAATAAACTTTTGGGCGCAAGACGACATCGACCGTTTCGACATCGTCTTTTTCTCCCTCAAAAAATTTACTGACAATCGCTTCGTCAAGACGTCCCGCCGCTATCCCATGCCAGTGAGTGAAATTTTTGGCGTCTTTCCGTTCAAAACTGCCCTTTCCTGACTCAGCATCCGCAAGCGAGTTGCGCCAGTATGAGGCAAACCCTAAAGCATTTTCATCCATTACCAGTCCTATGACTCAATGAAATCCATTGATTTATCGAATATAAAATCACCGTATGGATAACTATTGTCCACGTTGCAAGGCTGGCTGCAATGTTTTGTTCACGCTTCGATACAAATACTCAGGTTATACGGAGTTCAGAAAACGACCATATCATGTTGCATGGCACATAAAAGCTTTATAACCGAAGCAGCAAAGGATTACCGGCTGCGCAGCACGCCCCGAAAGCCCGTGAGCCCTGCTGGACAGCGTTCAGTGCAATATTGGAGCCTGTAAGTTCAGAAAATATCGCTGTCGAAGATGGTTCTGTATGTAGGCGCGCCAGCTATCGTTTTGTCCGATGCTTGCGAATAAAAGCATTCAAAATGTCGCCTTCACCATGCATGACAGAAAAAGAATATTCACATTCTTTCTTTATCAAGATTCCACATAATTCCTTGTGCAAATCAACATTAACTCCCTTTCCTTTCTGCGCTTTCTTCACACCGAGCTCACATGAACTGATTAATTCAACGGTACAGGGTTTCTTCAGATAATTCACACCATCAATTAAGCCCTGGAGAATGCATCTATTTGCGGTCGTATCACTGTAGGAGAAAGTCAGATATTTTATTTTTCCTTCGTATTCCAACACAACCTCCGCCGAACCTTCACGTGTTGCAGCATCACAACCTCCTGTTGAATATATTTTTACCATCTTCATTTTGTAACTTTCCCCTTACCAAACGAATCGCGACATCCTATATCAAAGGCATTCTCGTCAAAACTTAATTATCTCAGTAAATTCTTCCGATGCCACTCCAGATAACAATACGATTCAACAGAAAACGCCTTTATTTTCTCCGGCAACAAACATTGCTCTTTAACGCTAATATCCAGCGCCTTACTAATTAATAAATGCCCATCGTTCTCAAACGAAATCCATCCCTGATCGAATAGAATATCAATATGCGCAGCCAATATAATTCCATTAAAAGGATCAAGCCGTTCATTCCCATTCTCGCAGGCAGCCCACGGCTTTATATGGCTGGTACGCAGTAAAGGTGCAAACGTCGTTCCCGTAACAGGACATGCCGGATACAACATAAGACAATTTTTCCGAAAGGTACCTTGCCCCAGCCGTGCCGCAATCAGCTGCTCGCGTACGGTATCTTCAATACTTTTATCCTGCTGAATAGCAAGACAGTCACGTTGTGCCTGTTCATCTCCAGCAGAAGATATTAACGAAAGAACGCGCTGCTCAATCGCACTGTCTGAAAGCACACTCATTCGCTGATACACACGCTGCGCTGAATGAGAAAGCGCAGCAGGAGCGCCCTGCTCGTCAAGCCAGCCGACACGCACATCACTAAGCCAGGAATCAAAACGGTCACGACTATTTTTCAGACTATTGTGAAACTCGCTGGCAGTTTTGCCCGCTCCAAATCGAGGATAAAACAAGGCAAAAGCCTCTTTCCATTTCTGAACACCCAGTCCTGCGGGTGGTTGAGATTTTCCGTACTTCGACAAATACCACGCCACTTCAAGCAAATCGTCTTCAGAGCTATTCAATATTACGTCCTGTTTTTGCAGAGTAAATTATCACCAGATTATATCTGAAAAGATCGTTTACTAAACTGATCTGCTTACCTGCAAAACGGTACTGCAAACGCTAATACTCAGAACCATTAAGAGGAACAAGCAGGTGCATTCCGCTGCCATCGGTCAGTTTGTATTGCTTATCCCCTGCCTCTAGGTACAAGCATTTTCGAAACGGAAATACCATTATCTGTTGGTAGATGTACGTTGAAGTTGGTTCACCTGGAGAGAGTTAATATAGCGGGAAAGGTAGGTAAATACTGGATTTCAGGTATAAAAAAAGACCTCAGTTGAGGTCTATTTACATACTTTTGGTGCCGAAGGCCGGACTCGAACCGGCACGTATTTCTACGGTTGATTTTGAATCAACTGCGTCTACCGATTTCGCCACTTCGGCACTGAAGAGGTATGCGGAAAACGTTGTGGATTATACCTGTCGCACGCCACCATGCAAGCGCCAGCTTGCTCCCACTTCGCTAAGTGCTGAAATTTTCAGCATTGCATACAGCGATGTGTAACCTTTGTCACACTCCAGGCACCCCGCCCTGCCATGCTCTACACTTCCCAGACAACACCAGAGAAGGACCAAAAAATGTCGATGATAAAAAGCTATGCCGCAAAAGAAGCTGGCGGCGAACTGGAACTTTATGAGTACGATCCCGGTGAACTGAAGCCACAAGATGTTGAAGTGCAAGTGGATTACTGCGGGATCTGCCATTCCGATCTGTCGATGATCGACAACGAATGGGGATTTTCACAATATCCGCTGGTTGCCGGGCATGAGGTGATTGGGCGCGTGGTGGCACTAGGGAGCGCCGCGCAGGATAAAGGTTTGCAGGTCGGTCAGCGTGTCGGGATTGGCTGGACGGCGCGTAGCTGTGGTCACTGCGATGCCTGTATTAGCGGTAATCAGATCAACTGCGAGCAAGGCGCGGTGCCAACAATTATGAATCGCGGCGGCTTTGCCGAGAAGTTGCGTGCGGACTGGCAATGGGTGATCCCACTGCCAGAAAATATTGATATCGAGTCTGCCGGGCCGCTGTTGTGCGGCGGTATCACGGTCTTTAAACCACTGTTGATGCACCATATCACTGCCACCAGCCGCGTCGGCGTGATTGGTATTGGCGGGCTGGGGCATATCGCTATAAAACTTCTGCACGCAATGGGATGCGAGGTGACAGCCTTTAGTTCTAATCCGGCGAAAGAGCAGGAAGTACTGGCGATGGGTGCCGATAAAGTGGTGAATAGCCGCGATCCGCAGGCACTGAAAACTCTGGCGGGGCAGTTTGATCTCATTATCAATACTGTGAACGTCAGCCTCGACTGGCAGCCCTATTTTGAGGCGCTGACCTATGGCGGTAATTTCCACACTGTCGGTGCGGTTCTCACGCCGCTGTCTGTTCCGGCCTTTACGTTAATTGCGGGCGATCGCAGTGTCTCAGGTTCGGCAACCGGTACGCCTTATGAGCTGCGTAAGCTGATGCGCTTTGCCGCCCGCAGCAAGGTTGCGCCGACTACCGAACTGTTCCCGATGTCGAAAATAAACGACGCCATCCAGCATGTGCGCAACGGTAAGGCGCGTTACCGCGTGGTTCTGAAAGCCGATTTTTGAAAATCATTCGCAGCGCTGATCTGAGGCGCTGCCCCCTTTCGCACATATTCTGTCTTGTCGTATCGCCAGCACGGCCTGCCGACATTGTTCGGTGACATTGGCAATATCATGGTTGATATCAATGCGCACAATATCCTGTTCATCTGCTTGTGGACGCTCCAGCGCCTCAAACTGACTTTTTAGTAACGCTACCGGCATAAAATGCCCAGCCCGCCGCTGCATTCGCGCGAGAATAGTTTCATAGTCGCCATCTAACCAGAGGAAATGAACATGGGGGCTACCCTTGCGTAAAATATCACGATACTGTTTTTTTAATGATGAACAGACAATAAATCCTGTTTCATTCTTTTTATAAAGACTGTATGAAGCATCATTTAAGCGTTCCAGCCAGGGAAGTCGATCTTCATCAGATAATGGAATACCCTGCGACATTTTATCTATATTTTTGGCTGGATGAAGATCGTCACCATCAATAAATTTAGCAGATAATAACGCGGCAACCTTGCTACCAATTAATGTTTTACCACTCCCTGAAACGCCCATCAAAATAAAGCTTTCACCCGCCATTTAAAATCTCCTGAATCATCTTACCTGCTGCGATACTACGCCTGGTGGCATAATAATTTCACGTTTTTTTATTTCTGCTGATAAGAATTACAAAGCACATCACGTTATGCGTAACATAGTAATGTAACAATTTTCTAACGTGATCTTCATCACAAATAATGACAATTAAAACCGCTTAAATGCTTCCGAGGTGTCTACCTGACCAGTGAGGAATTTATGCAAGTGAAAACACAGTCCTGCGTTGTTGCAGGCAAGAAAACTGTTGCCGTTACCGAGCAGACGATAGATTGGAATAATAATGGAACATTAGTACAAATAACCCGAGGTGGAATTTGCGGTTCCGATTTACATTATTATCAGGAAGGAAAAGTAGGTAATTTCATGATAAAGGCACCGATGGTGTTAGGTCATGAAGTTATCGGTAAAGTTATTCATAGCGACTCATCAGAATTACATGAAGGGCAAACGGTAGCCATTAATCCGTCTAAACCGTGCGGTCACTGCAAATACTGCATTGAACATAACGAGAATCAGTGTACAGATATGCGTTTTTTTGGCAGTGCCATGTATTTCCCTCATGTTGATGGTGGTTTTACCCGTTATAAAATGGTCGAAACGTCGCAATGTGTCCCTTATCCGGCCAAAGCTGACGAAAAGGTTATGGCTTTTGCCGAACCTTTAGCCGTCGCGATTCATGCCGCACATCAGGCCGGCGAGTTACAGGGCAAGCGAGTATTTATTTCCGGTGTTGGACCCATTGGCTGCCTGATTGTCAGTGCAGTGAAAACACTGGGGGCCGCGGAAATTGTCTGTGCTGATGTGAGTCCCCGTTCCCTTTCGCTGGGCAAAGAGATGGGGGCGGATGTGCTCGTAAACCCACAAAACGACGACATGGATCACTGGAAAGCGGAAAAAGGCTATTTCGATGTCAGCTTTGAAGTGTCCGGTCATCCTTCATCAGTGAATACCTGTCTGGAGGTCACTCGTGCACGCGGCGTAATGGTGCAGGTAGGTATGGGAGGTGCGATGGCAGAATTCCCAATGATGACGTTGATTGGTAAGGAGATTTCACTCAGAGGCTCTTTCCGTTTTACCAGCGAATTTAATACCGCAGTGTCATGGCTGGCGAATGGCGTTATCAATCCACTGCCTTTACTGAGTGCTGAATATCCCTTCACTGACCTGGAAGAGGCGCTACGTTTCGCCGGTGATAAAACCCAGGCAGCAAAAGTCCAGCTTGTTTTCTAAGAGATAAATAAAGGAATAATACAATGAACGATCTATTTTCACTGGCAGGAAAAAATATCTTGATTACCGGTTCAGCACAGGGCATTGGCTTTTTACTGGCAACCGGCCTGGGTAAATATGGCGCACAAATAATTATTAATGATATTACTGCCGAACGCGCAGAACTTGCTGTAGAAAAACTCCACCAGGAGGGTATTCAGGCCGTTGCCGCACCTTTTAATGTTACTCATAAACATGAAATTGATGCCGCCGTTGAACATATCGAAAAGGACATCGGCCCCATTGATGTGCTGGTGAATAACGCCGGTATCCAGCGCCGTCATCCTTTTACTGAGTTCCCTGAACAAGAGTGGAATGATGTGATCGCAGTAAACCAGACCGCCGTGTTCCTGGTATCGCAAGCGGTAACTCGTCACATGGTTGAACGCAAGGCAGGTAAAGTTATTAATATTTGCTCGATGCAAAGCGAACTGGGACGTGACACCATCACCCCTTATGCCGCATCGAAAGGGGCGGTAAAAATGCTCACCCGCGGCATGTGCGTCGAGCTGGCGCGCCACAATATTCAGGTCAACGGTATTGCGCCGGGCTATTTCAAAACAGAAATGACTAAAGCACTGGTTGAGGACGAAGCCTTCACCGCCTGGTTGTGCAAACGGACCCCCGCCGCACGCTGGGGAGATCCGCAGGAACTGATTGGTGCTGCGGTGTTCCTTTCTTCAAAAGCCTCTGATTTCGTAAACGGCCACCTGTTGTTTGTTGATGGCGGCATGTTAGTGGCTGTTTAACAGCTACCACCCTACGTGCAGCGCGAAAGCGCTGCTTTTCTGGCACTAATAAGAGATAAAGACTATGCCATTAATCATTATTGCGGCAGGCGTCGCGCTGCTTCTTATCCTGATGATCGGCTTTAAAGTTAACGGCTTTATTGCCCTCGTTCTGGTAGCTGCCGTCGTCGGATTTGCCGAAGGGATGGATGCACAGGCCGTCCTGCACTCTATACAAAATGGTATCGGCAGCACGCTCGGCGGGCTGGCAATGATCCTCGGTTTCGGGGCCATGTTAGGCAAGCTGATTTCTGATACGGGTGCGGCACAACGTATCGCCACTACGCTGATTGCTACTTTTGGTAAAAAACGCGTGCAATGGGCGCTAGTGATCACCGGTCTGGTTGTGGGCCTCGCCATGTTTTTTGAAGTGGGTTTTGTCCTGCTGTTGCCGTTGGTATTTACCATCGTGGTATCATCAGGATTACCCCTGTTGTATGTTGGCGTACCAATGGTAGCAGCGCTCTCTGTAACCCACTGTTTTCTGCCGCCACATCCAGGGCCTACTGCCATCGCGACTATCTTTGAGGCTAATCTCGGAACGACTTTACTGTATGGATTTATCATTACCATTCCGACAGTTATTGTCGCAGGACCGCTGTTTTCTAAACTGCTAACTCGCTTTGAGAAAGCACCACCGGAAGGCTTATTTAATCCTCATCTGTTTAGCGAAGAGGAGATACCCTCCTTCTGGAACAGTATTTTCGCTGCCGTGATCCCGGTCATCCTGATGGCTATCGCCGCCGTTTGTGAAATTACGTTACCGAAAACTAACACCGTGCGCCTCTTCTTTGAATTTGTCGGTAACCCTGCCGTTGCGCTGTTTATTGCCATTGTTATTGCGATTTTCACACTGGGCCGACGTAATGGACGCACCATCGAGCAAATCATGGATATCATTGGGGATTCTATAGGCGCTATCGCGATGATTGTGTTTATTATCGCTGGCGGCGGCGCGTTTAAGCAGGTATTAGTAGATAGCGGTGTCGGGCAGTATATTTCACACTTAATGACCGGAACTACACTTTCGCCGTTATTGATGTGCTGGACTGTTGCGGCGCTGTTGCGTATCGCTCTGGGCTCTGCCACCGTCGCGGCCATTACCACCGCGGGTGTGGTGTTGCCGATTATCAACGTTACCCATGCCGATCCCGCTTTAATGGTACTGGCAACCGGTGCGGGCAGCGTGATCGCGTCACACGTAAACGACCCTGGCTTCTGGCTATTTAAAGGGTATTTTAATCTGACGGTTGGTGAAACGTTGCGTACCTGGACGGTGATGGAAACCCTTATTTCTATTATGGGTTTGCTGGGCGTGTTAGCCATTAACGCCGTATTGCACTGAAAGAATAAAATATTGTGATGTAGTTTCGGGGGAAGATTGAAGATTCCCCCGACGTTGGGAGAAGTTATGCGCAATCACAGAATTTCTTTACAGGATATCGCTACGCTGGCTGGCGTAACAAAAATGACCGTGAGTCGTTATATCCGCTCGCCGAAAAAGGTGGCAAAGGAAACAGGCGAGCGCATCGCCAAAATTATGGAAGAGATCAATTATATCCCTAATCGCGCTCCCGGCATGTTGTTGAATGCACAAAGTTATACCCTCGGTATCTTGATTCCGTCATTTCAAAATCAACTCTTCGCTGACATTCTCGCGGGAATAGAATCCGTCACCTCTGAGCATAATTATCAGACCCTTATTGCTAATTACAATTACGATCGCGATTCCGAAGAAGAGTCGGTGATTAACCTGCTCTCTTATAACATTGACGGGATTATACTTTCGGAAAAATATCACACCATCAGGACGGTGAAATTTCTGCGTTCAGCCACCATTCCGGTCGTGGAATTGATGGATGTACAGGGAGAACGGCTGGATATGGAGGTCGGTTTTGATAATCGGCAGGCCGCTTTTGACATGGTGTGTACCATGCTGGAGAAGCGAGTCAGGCACAAAATTCTGTATCTCGGTTCCAAAGATGACACCCGCGATGAACAGCGTTATCAGGGGTATTGCGATGCGATGATGCTGCATAATCTTTCCCCATTACGCATGAATCCACGCGCCATCTCATCCATTCATTTAGGAATGCAGTTAATGCGTGATGCCCTTAGCGCAAACCCGGATTTAGACGGTGTATTTTGCACCAATGACGATATTGCGATGGGTGCGCTTCTGCTGTGCCGCGAGCGAAACCTCGCCGTGCCAGAACAAATTTCCATTGCGGGTTTTCATGGGCTGGAGATTGGCAGGCAAATGATCCCAAGCCTCGCCAGCGTAATTACTCCCCGTTTTGATATTGGTCGGATGGCCGCCCAAATGTTGCTGAGCAAAATTAAAAATAACGATCACAACCACAACACTGTTGACCTCGGGTATCAGATTTATCACGGCAACACGCTTTAGGTTATTTTCTCTTCATTACACGTATTCTCTTTGCCGGACGTTGCCTATACTCCAGGCAGGAAACTGGAGGATATCTCATGAGCGAACCCCTGTTAATTGCCCGCACGCCAGACACAGAACTGTTTTTACTACCCGCTATGGCTAACCGTCATGGGCTGATTACCGGCGCAACGGGGACGGGTAAAACCGTTACGCTGCAAAAACTGGCGGAGTCATTGTCGGAAATCGGCGTTCCGGTGTTTATGGCCGATGTGAAAGGCGATCTGACCGGCGTCGCGCAGGCAGGAACGGCGTCGGAAAAACTGCTCGCAAGGCTTAAAAATATCGGCGTCAATGACTGGCAACCGCATGCCAATCCGGTGGTGGTGTGGGATATCTTTGGCGAGAAAGGCCACCCAGTGCGGGCGACGGTTTCGGATCTGGGGCCGCTGTTGCTGGCGCGACTGTTGAATCTCAACGATGTGCAATCTGGCGTGCTGAATATTATCTTCCGCATTGCGGACGATCAGGGGCTGTTACTGCTCGACTTTAAAGATTTGCGGGCGATTACCCAGTACATCGGCGATAACGCCAAATCCTTCCAGAATCAGTACGGTAATATCAGTAGCGCATCGGTTGGTGCCATCCAGCGCGGGCTGTTATCGTTGGAACAGCAAGGCGCAGCACACTTCTTTGGTGAGCCGATGCTGGATATCAAAGACTGGATGCGTACCGATACCAACGGTAAAGGCGTTATCAATATCCTCAGCGCCGAGAAGCTTTATCAGATGCCGAAACTGTACGCCGCCAGTCTGCTGTGGATGCTTTCAGAGTTGTATGAACAATTGCCGGAAGCGGGCGATCTGGAGAAACCAAAACTGGTGTTTTTCTTCGACGAAGCACATCTGTTGTTTAACGATGCGCCACAGGTACTGCTGGATAAGATTGAGCAGGTGATAAGGCTTATTCGCTCAAAAGGCGTGGGCGTCTGGTTCGTTTCGCAAAACCCGTCTGATATTCCGGATAATGTGCTCGGGCAGCTCGGTAATCGCGTTCAGCACGCTTTGCGGGCTTTTACGCCAAAAGATCAGAAAGCAGTAAAAGCTGCGGCGCAAACCATGCGGGCCAATCCGGCGTTTGATACCGAAAAGGCAATCCAGGAACTGGGGACCGGCGAGGCGTTAATCTCGTTTCTCGATGCGAAAGGAAGTCCTTCAGTGGTGGAACGGGCGATGGTGATTGCCCCCTGTTCACGAATGGGGCCGGTGACGGAAGATGAGCGTAATGGCCTGATTAATCACTCTCCAGTGTATGGCAAGTACGAGGATGACGTGGACCGGGAATCCGCCTATGAGATGTTGCAAAAAGGCTTTCAGGCCAGTACCGAGCAGCAAAATAATCCTCCCGCGAAAGGGAAAGAGGTGGCGGTGGATGACGGTATTCTTGGTGGATTGAAGGATATTTTGTTTGGCACTACCGGACCACGCGGCGGGAAGAAAGATGGTGTGGTGCAAACAATGGCGAAAAGCGCCGCCCGCCAGGTGACGAATCAGATTGTGCGTGGTGTGCTGGGGAGTTTACTGGGGGGGAGAAGAAGGTAAGTCAGGTGCGATTTGTCTTTGCCTGATGCGACGCTGGCGCGCCTTATCATGCCTACACTACTGCAATATATTGAATTTTCATGATTTTTCAGGCATGAACGAAGCACACTTTGCTAACAATAATAAAGGGAGCTTTCGCTCCCTTTATTCGTTCATTCGGTTACTATTTTCTCATTAACAGCCACAGGCTGATTAAGAAGAAGCTGGCGCTTGGCAACAGTGCGCCGATAATCGGCGGGATGCCGTAAACCAATGTCAGCGGGCCGAAGATCTGGTCCAGTACGTAGAAGACAAAACCGAAGCTGATACCGGTGACCACACGCACGCCCATCGGTACGCTACGCAGTGGGCCAAAGATAAACGACAGCGCCATCAGCATCATCACCGCCACGGATAGCGGCTGGAAGATTTTGCTCCACATGTTGAGCTGATAACGTCCGGCATCCTGACCGCTCGACTTCAGATACTTCACATAGTTGTGCAAACCACTGATGGAGAGTGCATCCGGGTCCAGCGCCACCACGCCCAGTTTGTCTGGCGTGAGGTTGGTTTTCCAGGTGCCGCTCACCGTCTGCGAACCGGTGATCTGTTTCGGATTGGTCAGATCAGATTCATCAACCTGCGACAGACGCCAGACTTTATGTTCCGGGTCAAACTTCGCGGTAGCGGCATAACGTACGGATTGCAGACGACGATTCTCGTTAAAGGCATAAATACTGATGCCACCTAACTCTTCGTCACCTTTAACCCGCTCAATGTAGACGAAGTTGTTGCCATCTTTCGCCCATAAACCTTGCTGAGTAGAGAGCAACGAGCCGCCGTACATCGCCTGCGCACGGTAGTTACGCGCCATCTGTTCGCCCTGCGGCGCGACCCATTCGCCAATCGCCATCGTCAGCAAGACCAGCGGAATGGCGGTTTTCATCACCGACAGCGCAACCTGCATACGGGTAAAACCAGAAGCCTGCATCACCACCAGTTCGCTGCGCTGCGCAAGCATCCCAAGACCAAGCAACGCCCCAAGCAGAGCCGCCATCGGGAAGAAGATTTGCACATCTTTCGGCACGCTCAGCAAGGTATACATTCCTGCGCCTAACGCGTCGTAACTCCCCTGCCCGGCTTTTTTCAGCTGATCGACAAACTTGATAATGCCCGACAGTGACACCAGCATGAACAGCGTCATCATGATGGTGGTGAAAATAGTTTTACCGATATAGCGGTCAAGTACGCCAAAAGGTTGCATCACACCGCTCCTTTACGCGAAAAACTGGCGCGCAGGCGGCGGACCGGCACGGTGTCCCAAAGGTTGAGAACAATCGCCAAAGCCAGATAAATCAGGTTAACGGTCCACATCCACAGCGTCGGGTCCAGCTTACCTTTACCACCGTTCGATTTCAGGGAGGTCTGGATCAGGAAGAAAAGTAGATACAGCAGCATGGCTGGCAGCATCGACAGTACGCGTCCCTGACGCGGGTTAACCACGCTCAACGGTACAACCATAAGTGCCATCATAAACACGGTGAATACCAACGTGATACGCCAGTTCAATTCTGCGCGGGCACGATCGGTGTCAGTGTTCCACAATGTGCGCATGTCCATCTGGTCGGTATCGTTCGGGTCGAGCGCCACCGCCTGGTGACCAATGATCGCCTGATAATCCTGGAAATCCGTAATGCGGAAATCACGTAACAGTGCAGTGCCTTCGAAGCGCGTTCCCTGGTTGAGAGTGACGACCTGGGAGCCGTCGCGCAGCTGGGTTAAATGTCCGGAATCGGCCACCACCACAGAAGGACGTGCATTACCTTTTGGTCGAATTTGCGCGAGGAACACATCTTTGAAATCACTGCCGTCAACGCTTTCGATGAACAGCACCGAGCTGCCATTAGTCGCTTGCTGGAATTGCCCTTGCGCCAGCGCCGCCATGCCAGGGTTCGCTTTCGCTTCTGCTAACACTTCATCCTGATGACGCGATGACCACGGTCCCGCCCACATCACGTTAACCGCCGCGACGATTGCCGTGAATACCGCAAGGATCATTGCCGCTTTCACCAGAACCGCTTTGCTCAGGCCGCAGGCATGCATTACCGTAATTTCACTTTCGGTATACAGTTTGCCCAGCGTCATCAGCAGCCCGAGGAACAGGCTTAATGGCAGGATAAGCTGCGCCATTTCCGGCACGCCCAACCCGAGAAGGGAGAGCACCAGATTCGCCGGAATATCGCCGTCAACCGCTGCGCCGAGGATCCTCACTAACTTTTGACAGAAGAAGATCAAAAGCAAGATGAAGAGTATCGCCAGCTGGCTTTTGAGCGTCTCCCGCACCAGATATCTTATGATTATCACTTTAAATACGCCCGTAAAAACTCGTCTTTTGCAGGATTTTAGCTTGTTTCATGGCTTAAACGTCATTTATTCTCTTGAGTCGTCGAAATCGTCGCTAAGATAATTATACTCAACGGATTCACCTCTCAGATTTTGTTCTGACGTGCCAATGCCGTAATAACGTTAAGATTAACACGAAGTCATCGCAACAGCGGACATGAGTTACGAAAGCTTGCAATTCTATCTGTAGCCACCGCCGTTGTCTTTAAGATTCAGGAGCGTAGTGCATGGAGTTTAGTGTAAAAAGCGGTAGCCCGGAGAAACAGCGGAGTGCCTGCATCGTCGTGGGCGTCTTCGAACCACGTCGCCTTTCTCCGATTGCAGAACAGCTCGATAAAATCAGCGATGGGTACATCAGCGCCCTGCTACGTCGGGGCGAACTGGAAGGAAAACCGGGGCAGACACTGTTGCTGCACCATGTGCCAAACGTGCTTTCTGAACGCATCCTCCTTATTGGTTGCGGCAAAGAACGTGAGCTGGATGAGCGTCAGTACAAGCAGGTTATTCAGAAAACCATTAATACGCTGAATGATACTGGCTCGATGGAAGCGGTCTGCTTTCTGACTGAACTGCACGTTAAAGGCCGTAACAACTACTGGAAAGTGCGTCAGGCTGTCGAGACAGCAAAAGAGACGCTCTACAGTTTCGATCAGTTGAAAACGAATAAGAGCGAACCGCGTCGCCCGCTGCGTAAGATGGTGTTCAACGTGCCGACCCGCCGTGAACTGACCAGCGGTGAGCGCGCGATCCAGCACGGTCTGGCGATTGCCGCCGGGATTAAAGCAGCAAAAGATCTCGGCAATATGCCGCCGAATATCTGTAACGCCGCTTACCTCGCCTCTCAGGCGCGCCAGTTGGCTGACAGCTACAGCAAGAATGTCATCACCCGAGTTATCGGCGAACAGCAGATGAAAGAGCTGGGGATGCATTCCTATCTGGCGGTCGGTCAGGGTTCGCAAAACGAATCGCTGATGTCAGTGATTGAGTACAAAGGCAACGCGTCGGAAGATGCACGCCCAATCGTGCTGGTGGGTAAAGGTTTAACCTTCGACTCCGGCGGTATCTCGATCAAGCCTTCAGAAGGCATGGATGAGATGAAGTACGATATGTGCGGTGCGGCAGCGGTTTACGGCGTGATGCGTATGGTCGCGGAGCTGCAACTGCCGATTAACGTTATTGGCGTGCTGGCAGGCTGTGAAAACATGCCTGGCGGGCGTGCCTATCGTCCGGGCGATGTGTTAACCACCATGTCCGGTCAAACCGTTGAAGTGCTGAATACCGACGCCGAAGGCCGTCTGGTACTGTGCGACGTGTTAACTTACGTTGAGCGTTTTGAGCCGGAAGCAGTGATTGACGTGGCGACGCTGACCGGTGCCTGCGTGATCGCGCTGGGCCATCACATTACCGGTCTGATGGCGAACCATAATCCGCTGGCCCATGAACTGATTGCCGCGTCTGAACAATCCGGTGACCGCGCATGGCGCTTACCGCTGGGTGACGAGTATCAGGAACAACTGGAGTCCAATTTTGCCGATATGGCGAACATTGGCGGTCGTCCTGGTGGGGCGATTACCGCAGGTTGCTTCCTGTCACGCTTTACCCGTAAGTACAACTGGGCGCACCTGGATATTGCAGGAACCGCCTGGCGTTCTGGTAAAGCAAAAGGCGCAACCGGTCGTCCGGTAGCGTTGCTGGCACAGTTCCTGTTAAACCGCGCTGGGTTTAACGGCGAAGAGTAAGTTTGCGTTTTACCCTCACCCTAACCCTCTCCCTAAGGGAGAGGGAACCGATCGAGCGCAATAGAAATTCATTGCTCATCTTTCAGGGTGAGGAATGCAGCAATATTTAAATCCACCACAAGAAGCCCCATATATGAAAAACGCAACGTTCTACCTTCTGGACAATGACACCACCGTCGATGGCTTAAGCGCCGTTGAGCAGCTGGTGTGTGAAATTGCCGCAGAACGTTGGCGCAGCGGTAAGCGCGTGCTCATCGCCTGTGAAGATGAAAAGCAGGCTTACCGGCTGGATGAAGCCCTGTGGGCGCGTCCGGCAGAAAGCTTTGTTCCGCATAATTTAGCGGGAGAAGGACCGCGCGGCGGTGCGCCGGTGGAGATCGCCTGGCCGCAAAAGCGTAGCAGCAGCCCGCGCGATATATTGATTAGTCTGCGAACAAGCTTTGCAGATTTTGCCACCGCTTTCACAGAAGTGGTAGACTTCGTTCCTTATGAAGATTCTCTGAAACAACTGGCGCGCGAACGCTATAAAGCCTACCGCGTGGCTGGTTTCAACCTGAATACGGCAACCTGGAAATAATGGAAAAGACATATAACCCACAAGATATCGAACAGCCGCTTTACGAGCACTGGGAAAAGCAGGGCTACTTTAAGCCTAATGGCGATGAAAGCCAGGAAAGTTTCTGCATCATGATCCCGCCGCCGAACGTCACCGGCAGTTTGCATATGGGTCACGCCTTCCAGCAAACCATCATGGATACCATGATCCGCTATCAGCGCATGCAGGGCAAAAACACCCTGTGGCAGGTCGGTACTGACCACGCCGGGATCGCTACCCAGATGGTCGTTGAGCGCAAGATTGCCGCAGAAGAAGGTAAAACCCGTCACGACTACGGCCGCGAAGCTTTCATCGACAAAATCTGGGAATGGAAAGCGGAATCTGGCGGCACCATTACCCGTCAGATGCGCCGTCTCGGCAACTCCGTCGACTGGGAGCGTGAACGCTTCACCATGGACGAAGGCCTGTCCAATGCGGTGAAAGAAGTTTTCGTTCGTCTGTATAAAGAAGACCTGATTTACCGTGGCAAGCGCCTGGTAAACTGGGACCCGAAACTGCGTACCGCTATCTCTGACCTGGAAGTGGAAAATCGCGAATCGAAAGGTTCGATGTGGCACATCCGCTATCCGCTGGCTGACGGCGCGAAAACCGCAGACGGTAAAGATTATCTGGTGGTTGCGACCACTCGCCCGGAAACCCTACTGGGCGATACCGGCGTAGCCGTTAACCCGGAAGATCCGCGTTACAAAGATCTGATTGGCAAATATGTCATTCTGCCGCTGGTTAACCGTCGTATTCCGATCGTTGGCGACGAACACGCCGACATGGAAAAAGGCACCGGCTGCGTGAAAATCACCCCGGCGCACGACTTTAACGACTATGAAGTCGGTAAACGTCACGCGCTGCCGATGATCAACATCCTGACCTTTGACGGCGATATCCGTGAAAGCGCCCAGGTGTTCGATACCAAAGGTAACGAATCTGACGTTTATTCCAGCGAAATCCCGGCAGAGTTCCAGAAACTCGAGCGTTTTGCTGCACGTAAAGCAGTCGTTGCTGCGGTTGATGCACTCGGCCTGCTGGAAGAAATTAAACCGCACGACCTGACCGTTCCTTACGGCGACCGTGGCGGCGTGGTTATCGAACCGATGCTGACCGACCAGTGGTACGTGCGTGCCGATGTACTGGCGAAACCGGCAGTTGAAGCGGTTGAGAACGGCGACATTCAGTTCGTACCGAAGCAGTACGAAAACATGTACTTCTCCTGGATGCGCGATATTCAGGACTGGTGTATCTCTCGTCAGCTGTGGTGGGGTCACCGTATCCCGGCATGGTACGACGAAGCGGGTAACGTTTATGTTGGCCGCAATGAAGACGAAGTGCGTAAAGAAAATAACCTCGGTGCCGACGTTGCCCTGCGTCAGGACGAAGACGTTCTCGACACCTGGTTCTCCTCCGCGCTGTGGACCTTCTCCACGCTCGGCTGGCCGGAAAATACCGACGCCCTGCGTCAGTTCCACCCAACCAGCGTGATGGTATCTGGTTTCGACATCATCTTCTTCTGGATTGCCCGCATGATCATGATGACCATGCACTTCATCAAAGATGAAAATGGCAAACCGCAGGTGCCGTTCCACACTGTTTACATGACCGGTCTGATTCGTGACGACGAAGGCCAGAAGATGTCCAAATCCAAGGGTAACGTTATCGACCCGCTGGATATGGTTGACGGTATTTCGCTGCCAGAACTGCTGGAAAAACGTACCGGCAATATGATGCAGCCGCAGCTGGCGGACAAAATCCGTAAGCGCACCGAGAAACAGTTCCCGAACGGCATTGAGCCGCACGGCACTGACGCGCTGCGCTTCACCCTGGCGGCGCTGGCTTCTACCGGTCGTGACATCAACTGGGATATGAAGCGTCTGGAAGGCTACCGTAACTTCTGTAACAAGCTGTGGAACGCCAGCCGCTTTGTGCTGATGAACACAGAAGGTCAGGATTGCGGCTTCAACGGCGGTGAAATGACGCTGTCGCTGGCGGACCGCTGGATTCTGGCGGAGTTCAACCAGACTATCAAAGCGTACCGCGAAGCGCTGGACAGCTTCCGCTTCGATATCGCCGCAGGCATTTTGTATGAGTTCACCTGGAACCAGTTCTGTGACTGGTATCTGGAGCTGACCAAGCCGGTAATGAACGGTGGAACAGAAGCCGAACTGCGCGGTACTCGCCATACGCTGGTGACTGTACTGGAAGGTTTGCTGCGCCTGGCGCATCCGATCATTCCGTTCATCACCGAAACCATCTGGCAGCGTGTGAAAGTACTTTGCGGTATCACTGCTGACACCATCATGCTGCAACCGTTCCCGCAGTACGATGCGTCTCAGGTTGATGAAGCCGCACTGGCCGACACCGAGTGGCTGAAACAGGCGATCGTTGCTGTACGTAACATCCGTGCAGAAATGAACATCGCGCCGGGCAAACCGCTGGAGCTGCTGCTGCGTGGTTGCAGCGCGGATGCAGAACGTCGAGTGAACGAAAACCGTGGCTTCCTGCAAACGCTGGCGCGTCTGGAAAGCATCACCGTGCTGCCTGCCGATGACAAAGGTCCGGTTTCCGTTACGAAGATCATCGACGGCGCAGAGCTGCTGATCCCGATGGCTGGCCTCATCAACAAAGAAGATGAGCTGGCGCGCCTGGCGAAAGAAGTGGCGAAGATCGAAGGTGAAATCAGCCGTATCGAGAACAAACTGGCGAACGAAGGCTTTGTCGCCCGTGCACCGGAAGCGGTTATCGCGAAAGAGCGTGAGAAGCTGGAAGGCTATGCGGAAGCGAAAGCGAAGCTGCTTGAACAGCAGGCTGTTATCGCCGCGCTGTAATCAACACCGTGATGAAAACGAAGGCCGGAGCATGCTCCGGCCTTTTTTATCTCTTACAGAAATGGTAAAGAAGGCATAACTCCCCGAGAAATACTGGCTAAGAAGCCTTTATCTGGTTGTTCTTCTTTATTGATTAAAGGAAGGTCATCCAAATCGCCCAGCAAATACGTATTTTTTGCCTGCCAGTCAATCATCCATATTTTCAGCAGTGGGTAAGCCAGACCACCCGTAATCCCGGATATCACCACCAACGCACACATGCGATAAAGCATACCGTGGTACGTTAAAGTTGAGCGAAAACGAATACGCCCATCATTCAGTGACAGGTTGCTCATAAAATGATTTCGCAACGACACCGTTAAATAACTGGTGCTAACAGCAATCCCAAAATAATAAATTAACTGCGCGATTATCATTTTACGTTGCATTTCCATAAACTGCTGTAAATTCTCAATATCATCATTTGCATACCCAGAACTATCATACTCATTTAATATTTGATCGAAGATAATATAACCAGCAACAGCGAGAAAAGGTAATAAAGCTAAAAATGCGAGAATGGCATATTTTATACAATATGTAGTATCTAATTTCACCTTGAAACGATGTATACCGAAACTGGTATTACTCCAGAGAAAACTCATTACCAGACTATATAAAGTACCATTAAAAATACCAATGGAAACAATACCAACTATTGCCATCAGAACCACAGATATAATAACACTACTTGAACTATTGGCATGTAGCATCTTTGTCGAGATAAAGAAAACAGTCCCCATCCCAATGGCCATTAAAATCGGCAAGAAAAAGGTTACCCACCAGAACCCTTTCATAGAGCAATTAAAACTAAATCTTACGCCGTTGAGACTGGTCATCAAGGCCTGATGACGCAGTCCTTTTGCTGCCATAAATATAAGCAAAACCAACAGTAACAAAGTCAAAACACAACCAACAAGCGGCATATCTGCTGACACTGTCATTAAGATTGCGAAATAGAAAAAAACAAAAATAAGACAACTAACAAAAACATTCCCACCGGTTATTCCATAAGAAAATCGTTGTCCGTTAACTTCCATATTAGCATAAAGATAACGCTTACATTTCATTAATGCCCATGGTAAATAGATACCTAGCGTTATAATCGTTAACAACACATTCACCACACAAATAAGAAAATATCTCTCACCTGTACCATGAAAAACAAAAGAATGGGACGGAACATCCATTTCATTAATAACTTGAGCCATAAAAATTCCCTGAATTAAAAAATCCATTGATATAATTTATAGATACAGACAGTAAAATGTTCTGCCACGTTACAATACTCTTATCAGTAATAGGCTGGCAAAAACTTTATTGCTTTATAAGACGCTTGCGCACGTAAGAAGAGAGTGGTATTAAACAAATGTATAATTACTTTATTTTTATTGGGTTAAACTATGAATAACATTGCGCCGCAATCACCTGTAATGCGTCGCCTGACGCTGCAGGATAATCCTGCTATTGCCCGCGTCATTCGTCAGGTATCCGCCGAATACGGTCTTACCGCTGATAAAGGCTACACCGTCGCCGATCCGAATCTTGACGAGCTGTATCAAGTGTATAGTCAGCCTGGCCATGCATATTGGGTGGTTGAGTACGAGGGTGAAGTGGTCGGCGGCGGTGGGATTGCGCCATTAACCGGGAGTGAGTCGGACATTTGCGAACTGCAAAAGATGTATTTTCTTCCGGCTATTCGCGGTAAAGGGCTAGCGAAAAAACTGGCCGTAATGGCGATGGAGCAGGCACGAGAGATGGGCTTCAAACGCTGCTATCTGGAAACGACCGCTTTTTTAAAGGAAGCCATTGCGCTTTATGAGCATTTGGGCTTTGAGCATATCGACTATGCGCTTGGCTGCACGGGCCATGTCGATTGTGAAGTGCGGATGCTACGCGAACTCTAAAAAAATGCCCGCTAGTGTGTGCTATCGGGCATTTTAATCAATTAATTAGTGGCGAACCCCGTCATCGTCTTCATCGACGTAATCTTCATCGTCGCCATCTTCGCCATTAGGATCTTCAAAGTAAGTGCCCCAACCGTCGTACTCAACGTCAAATTTCTCCGCCAGCGTCATCAGTTGTTCAACCTGGGCATCGATCAGATCGGCATTCAATGCGCACTCGCTGAGGATGTCGCAGCAAATCACGATGTCACCATCTTCAACTTCCAGCTCTTCTGGATCGGTCACTTCGTAACCGAGTTTAAACGCTTCAACTGCCGCTTTTTCCAGAGTTTCCAGATCGTCTGCGGAAAGATGGTGTTCGATGGTGTACAGCGCGTCCGGATCGCTGCCATCTTCCAGTAATTCTTCAATAATCAAACGTGTTTCTTCACGCTGTTCTTCCAGTTGTTCCGGGTTTGCCATGGCTCATTCCTCTTAATGTCCTGCCGATACTCTTATTGTCACACACCACTGACATTGCCTCCACCTTTGTGACAAAGATTTATGCTTTAGACTTGCAAATGAATAATCATCCATATAAATTGAATTTTAATTCATTGAGGCGTTAGCCACAGGAGGGATCTATGTCCGGGTTTTATCATAAGCATTTCCTGAAATTACTCGATTTCACGCCAGCTGAACTTAACAGCCTGCTGCAGTTAGCCGCGAAGCTGAAAGCTGATAAGAAAAGCGGTAAAGAAGAAGCCAAACTCACTGGTAAAAACATCGCGCTCATCTTCGAAAAAGACTCGACCCGTACCCGATGCTCTTTCGAAGTTGCCGCATATGACCAGGGTGCTCGCGTTACTTATCTCGGCCCAAGCGGCAGCCAAATTGGTCATAAAGAGTCGATTAAAGACACTGCCCGCGTGCTTGGTCGCATGTATGACGGTATTCAGTATCGCGGCTATGGTCAGGAGATTGTCGAAACACTGGCGGAATACGCTGGCGTGCCGGTATGGAACGGCCTGACCAATGAGTTTCACCCAACGCAGCTGCTGGCGGATCTCCTCACCATGCAGGAGCATTTGCCCGGCAAAGCGTTCAACGAAATGACGCTGGTCTATGCAGGTGACGCACGTAACAACATGGGCAATTCGATGCTCGAAGCTGCAGCGCTTACCGGTCTGGATTTGCGTCTGGTCGCGCCACAGGCGTGCTGGCCAGAAGCTGCGCTGGTTACGGAATGCCGCGCCCTGGCACAACAAAATGGCGGGAATATTACGCTGACGGAAGATGTAGCTAAAGGAGTTGAAGGTGCTGACTTTATCTATACCGATGTATGGGTGTCGATGGGTGAAGCAAAAGAAAAATGGGCTGAACGCATTGCATTACTGCGTGATTATCAGGTGAACAGCAAGATGATGCAGTTGACCGGTAACCCGGAGGTCAAATTCCTCCACTGCCTGCCCGCGTTTCATGACGACCAAACGACGCTTGGCAAAAAAATGGCGGAAGAGTTTGGCCTACATGGCGGAATGGAAGTGACTGATGAGGTCTTCGAATCTGCCGCCAGCATTGTATTTGATCAGGCGGAAAACCGCATGCATACCATCAAAGCGGTGATGGTCGCGACGCTCAGTAAATAATTGACATCTCTATAAAGATGCCGGGAAATACAAAAAACATCCCGGCATCATATTATTTTATGCAGTGTGAGTTCTATTCTTCCACCCCAATTTTTCTATTACTGTTCGTAAATCTTCCGGAGGATTTAATTTTTCTAACTGTTCTTTATTAATATATTCATATATATTTATTTTCCCATCCCGGAGGATTTTCATCATTCTTGTTCTAATTTTTAATTCATTCCCCATCTTTTCTTCAAAAATCTTAACGACATAACCCGGTTGTTTTTTTACAATTTCATTTGTTTTTTCTTCATCACCATAAACATATCCTAACTCATTAAGATACAGCTGTTCGACCTCATAATTCTTAAGTAATTGATAGAAGTACCACTTAGCAAAATCAGGGTGTTTTATGAAAAAACCCTTCAAAAAAATGTCATTTACTAAAATGCTGACAGGCACTTCATTAAATAGCAACTTAACATCATCAAATAACCTTAGTATTAAGCGTGATTTTTCTTGATTACTTAAATTAAAATCATTGACATATACAACCAACTTATTCCAAATCAACTCCTGTAATTCAGGGCTATTTTTATAGGGTTCTTTATCGAGATTGAAAAATAATGCCTCAGCTATTTTAGACTGATCGCTGCGAAGATTAATATGATTTATTACGGAGCATGCATGCTTTATCTTTGCAGAATCATCAAAATATTGCATGCTTTTATTAAAACACCATTCCAGTATTTTTACATCATTATTATATGGCAATTCTAAAAAAGTCACCAACATCGAATGGATGACCGGTGTAAGGTTAACCTTTGCATCATCTAAGGAATCAATAAGAATATGAGACAGGTTAATCATGATGTCATTAATTTCATTGTTACCTTTTTTGTCATTATCAATTCCGTGATCATTTGATTCGTAGAGCTTATCTATTTCTTCAAGTATACCATTTTCGCCCAGTAAGTATGATATCGATTCATCACATACATGAGGCATTAATAGCAGATGTTCTTTCCTTATTGCTAATAATGCATTATTCAATGGTTTTTCTAATAAATCCGTAATCGTAGAATCAACTGAACCTTTACAACTCACCTGCGAGTTATTTAAGTCCTGAGAATTATTTAACTCCTGCGAGTTATTTAACTCCTGAGAATCATTTAAATCCTGAGAATCATTTAAATCCTGCGAATCATTTAACCCCTGCGAATTATTTAACCCCTGCGAATTATTTAGCTCCTGCGAATTATTTAGCTCCTGCGGATTATTTAACTCCTGCGAATTATTTAACTTCTGTAGATTATTTAACTTCTGTAAATTATTTAACTTCTGTAGAGCATTTAACTTTTGACGATTATTTAACTTCTGATGATTATTTAATAGACGCGCTATTTCCTTGTTAGCTTCGCGTTGGTAACACGCCAGAACCTTGTTAGTAATCAGGTGTAATGAACTATCATCTTTTCTTTCAAAAGACTTACCTTCATAACGAAAACTCAAAAAATCAGATTGTGGAAATATAATGGCTGTATGTCCTTGACGAGTCCCCATAGTAGTGATAGCGGAAAGTGAAATTTCTATAATCACCTTGGGTGAATCCGCTCGTTCCCCTACAGGATTATTCATAACAAACTTCATTATCTCACTACCGTCATTATTTTTGATATAAGATGAGGACTTAATATGAGCCATCATATTTCTACCCGCTTCGTTGGAGCGTTTGCTAAAATCCACATAACCCAGGGTAAATATCTTTGCCAAAAACGCCAAAAATGCTCCAGGAGAAAGAATATTCCTTCTGCTATCCTGCCCCCCGGCAATACGGGCAAAATCATTCATTCCAACACGCCAGGTATTTAAAACTTCACTTTTTTGTTTAAAATTGTCGGCTAATGTAATGTGTTGAGAATAATTCAAATCTGATATTTTGCTCATGACGAACTCCTTGAGTTAATAAGAACGTCTAAGCATTACAAATTTTACTCACAAAAAAATATCAAAAAACGCTCTTTTCACAAACTCGCCGTAAACCTGGAGTTATTTACGGCGAAAAGTCATTACGCCATCAGCATCTTCACTACTGCTTTGCGAACCTGGGCTGGTGCGCCCACTGCGCACAGCGGTTTATGCACTTCCCCCGGATAAAACACAACAAAATCACCTTCATTTAGGATAATTGTTTTCTCATCAACGCCTTCCGGCAAAAATGCGATGTCTTTATCAGCTAACCAGTCGGTATCCGGGGTGCCTGCAGGTTGCGTGCTGAAGGTCATGCCTTCCTGACCTTTTAACACAATCTGAATGTCAAGATAGCGGGCATGGTACTCCGCACGGCGAGCTTCGTACGGCTCGGTCATATCTTCCGAGATAAGATAAAACAGACGATTGCCTTCGATATCGTGCTTGCCCTTTGGCGTTTCTGCCGTAACGTGTGCTTTGATATGCTCAATCGCCTGGCGTAACTCCTGGGGTAGCCACGGCTGAAGATTATGAATATTTCCGATGATCATCTTTTCCACTCCTTAATTAAAACAACGTTTCATTTCTATCGTTATACGAAAAGATGATCAATTCCGCTAGCCTTAACGCGTGAATTATTGTCTTATCACAACTTATCGGCAGGCGCGTTCCCGCCTTTCGGGTCAAGGCCCGCATCACTCCTCGAGAATAGTTTTTATCGCTTCCCCCGCCAGTGCAGCTGTTGCACAGAGTTGTTCGAGGGAGTGCCCCTCCCGTGCCTTCGCAGAAAGCCCAGACATCACTGTACTCATAAAATCAGTCACGCATTGTGCGCGTTGTGGATGCCGCCTGGCGATATAGTCATAAATGGTCGTTTCTGCGGCGTGATAATATTGAACGGCAATATCACGCGCTTGTGGATCATGACTATGAATACCTTCAAGAACCATACAGCCAGCGCAGCCGCCGTTTTGGCTATATCTGCGCGCCGCTTCTTTTAATACCTCAACCAGGCACTCGCCTACCGGACGATCATCACGAAGAATATCGGCAAGCGGAATAGCTTCCGTACCGACATATTCATTGAGTACACGGCTAAATAACCCAGCCTTACTGCCAAAAGCCGCGTAGAGGCTCGGGGGGTTAATACCAAGATAATCAGTAACTTCAGCAACACTGACAGCATCGAAACCTTTTTGATGAAAAAGCACTTTTGCCGCAGAGACTGCCTGCTCAGGAGCGAAACGTCTGGGGCGACCTGGAACACGAGATTGTTTTTTAGTGACCATTACAAAACTTGTTGACAGAAAGTTAAAACAGTTTTGTAATGCATGTTACATAATAAATCAAGGAGTCCTTATGGGCGCTTTTACAGGTAAGACAGTTCTCATCCTCGGTGGTAGCCGTGGAATCGGTGCCGCTATCGTACGTCGTTTCGTCACCGATGGGGCCAATGTACGATTCACCTATGCGGGGTCGAAAGATGCCGCTGAACGCCTGGCACAAGAGACTGGAGCGACAGCAGTATTCACAGATAGTGCTGACAGAGACGCTGTTATTGATGTCGTTCGTAAGAGCGGCGCATTGGATATCCTGGTGGTAAATGCAGGTATTGGCGTCTTTGGCGATGCCCTGGAATTAAATGCCGACGATATTGATCGCCTTTTCAAAATCAATATTCATGCTCCTTACCATGCCTCTGTTGAAGCCGCCCGGCAGATGCCCGAAGGCGGGCGCATCTTAATCATCGGCTCCGTGAATGGCGATCGTATGCCTGTTGCAGGCATGGCTGCTTATGCCGCCAGTAAATCTGCCCTGCAAGGCATGGCGCGCGGGCTGGCCCGTGATTTTGGACCGCGTGGGATCACCATTAACGTCGTCCAGCCTGGGCCAATAGATACCGACGCTAATCCCGCCAACGGGCCAATGCGCGATATGTTGCATGGTTTTATGGCTATTAAAAGACATGGGCAACCGGAAGAGGTCGCTGGTATGGTCGCATGGTTAGCAGGGCCAGAAGCCAGTTTTGTTACCGGCGCGATGCATACCATTGATGGCGCGTTTGGCGCATAACCGACTACGCTCAATTAAGCCCAGCCATTTCCCATGATGTCTGGGTTTTGTTTACTCACGTCGTCCGCTAAAAGCGGCTCCTGGTAAATATAAATCTTCTGTTCATGTCGTAAATCTTGGGGATAACCAAATGGTAGAAAGAACCGCTGTTTTCCCTGCTGGCCGACATTCACTGTATGCTGAACATCGTTATTCTGCGGCTATTCGTTCCGGCGATTTGCTGTTTGTTTCCGGGCAAGTAGGAAGTCGAGAGGACGGAACACCAGAACCCGATTTTCAGCAACAAGTCAGACTGGCATTTGATAATTTGCATGCGACCCTGGCTGCCGCGGGATGCACTTTTGACGATATCATTGATGTTACGAGCTTTCATACCGATCCGGAAAAACAATTTGAAGACATCATGACGGTCAAAAATGAAATATTTAGCGCCCCCCCTTATCCAAACTGGACGGCGGTGGGCGTTACCTGGCTGGCAGGCTTTGATTTTGAAATTAAAGTGATAGCGCGCATCCCTGAGCTGTAAGCAATAGTGTTAGCCGTTCGTTTTCACACTCCGCCGTATAAGTCGGATGAATGGAATAAAATGCATATCTGATTGCGTGAAAGTGAAAAAGAAAAAAGCAGGAAATGTCTGCAATTATTGATACCGAACGACAGTTCTCCTCCAGAATCAAAGCAAATAAAAATGCATACATTTTGACTTTTAATTCAAATAAACCGTTTGCGCTGACAAAATATTGCATCAAATGCTTGCACCGCTTCTGGCTATGAGTATAATGCCGGACAATTTGCCGGGAGGATGTATGGTTCAGTGTGTTCGACATTTTGTCTTACCGCGTCTGAAAAAAGACGCTGGCCTGCCGTTTTTCTTCCCGTTGATCACCCATTCCCAGCCCCTCAATCGAGGGGCTTTTTTTTGCCCAGGCGTCAGGAGATAAAAGATGGCTAATCCGCTCTATCAGAAACATATCATTTCCATAAACGACCTTAGTCGCGATGACCTTAATCTGGTGCTGGCGACAGCGGCGAAACTGAAAGCAAACCCGCAACCAGAGCTGTTGAAGCACAAAGTCATTGCCAGCTGTTTCTTCGAAGCCTCTACCCGTACCCGCCTCTCTTTCGAAACTTCCATGCACCGCCTGGGTGCCAGCGTGGTGGGCTTCTCCGACAGCGCCAATACATCACTGGGTAAAAAAGGCGAGACGCTGGCCGATACCATTTCGGTTATCAGCACTTACGTCGATGCGATAGTGATGCGTCATCCGCAGGAAGGGGCGGCGCGCCTGGCCACCGAATTTTCTGGCAATGTACCGGTACTGAATGCCGGTGATGGCTCCAACCAACATCCGACGCAAACCTTGCTGGACTTATTCACCATTCAGGAAACCCAGGGGCGTCTGGACAATCTCCACGTCGCAATGGTTGGTGACCTGAAATATGGCCGCACCGTTCACTCCCTGACTCAGGCGTTAGCGAAGTTCGACGGCAACCGTTTTTACTTCATCGCGCCGGACGCGCTGGCAATGCCGCAATACATTCTGGATATGCTTGATGAAAAAGGGATCGCCTGGAGTCTGCACAGCTCTATTGAAGAAGTGATGGCGGAAGTAGACATCCTGTACATGACCCGCGTGCAAAAAGAGCGTCTGGACCCGTCCGAGTACGCCAACGTGAAAGCGCAGTTTGTTCTTCGCGCCAGCGATCTCCACAACGCCAAAGCCAATATGAAAGTGCTGCATCCGCTGCCGCGTGTTGATGAGATTGCGACGGATGTTGATAAAACGCCACACGCCTGGTACTTCCAGCAGGCAGGCAACGGGATTTTCGCTCGCCAGGCGTTACTGGCACTGGTTCTGAATCGCGATCTGGTACTGTAAGGGGAAATAGAGATGACACACGATAATAAATTGCAGGTTGAAGCTATTAAACGCGGCACGGTAATTGACCATATCCCCGCCCAGATCGGTTTTAAGCTGTTGAGTCTGTTCAAGCTGACCGAAACGGATCAGCGGATCACCATTGGTCTGAATCTGCCTTCTGGCGAGATGGGCCGCAAAGATCTGATCAAAATCGAAAATACCTTTTTAAGTGAAGATCAAGTAGATCAACTGGCATTGTATGCGCCGCAAGCCACGGTAAATCGTATCGACAACTATGAAGTGGTTGGCAAATCGCGCCCCAGTCTGCCGGAGCGCATCGACAATGTGCTGGTCTGCCCGAACAGCAACTGTATCAGCCATGCCGAACCGGTTTCTTCCAGCTTTGCCGTGCGAAAACGCGCCAATGACATCGCGCTCAAATGCAAATACTGTGAAAAAGAGTTTTCCCATAATGTGGTGCTGGCCAATTAATTGCGGTTGGTAATAAAAGTCTGGCTCCCTATAATGAGCCAGACTTTTTACCGCTGTAATAAAGGAGAAATCATGAGCAAAACTATCGCGACGGAAAATGCACCGGCAGCTATCGGTCCTTACGTACAGGGCGTTGATCTGGGCAATATGATCATCACCTCCGGTCAGATCCCGGTAAATCCGAAAACGGGCGAAGTACCGGCAGACGTCGCTGCACAGGCTCGTCAGTCGCTGGATAACGTAAAAGCGATCGTCGAAGCCGCAGGCCTGAAAGTGGGCGACATCGTTAAAACCACCGTGTTTGTGAAAGATCTGAACGACTTCGCAACCGTAAACGCCACTTACGAAGCGTTCTTCACCGAGCACAATGCCACCTTCCCGGCACGTTCTTGCGTTGAAGTTGCCCGTCTGCCGAAAGACGTGAAGATTGAGATCGAAGCGATCGCTGTTCGTCGCTAATCTTGACGGAAATCCGGGCTATCATGCCCGGATTAAGTCTGATGACAAAAGCAAAATCGCCCGATGCGCTACGCTTATCAGGCCTATGTGATTCCTGCAATTTATTGAATTTGTAGGCCGGATTGGGCGTTTACTGAACTGAACCCCAAAACCTGGACAGTTTCAGTTAACCGGCTTTTTGATGCTCAGTCCGGTATTCTACCGGACTGAGTCCCCCAAGACTGAGTTTTATTCTTTTTTGATTC